>DASSHB010000093.1:0-10534 GCA_035693125.1 Candidatus Limnocylindrales bacterium
CCAGCTCCTGGCGGCCGTGACGATCCGCGGCGGCACGTCACCGACGGTGACCGCGCCGTCGGGCTGGACCCTCGTCCGCTCGGATGCGATCTCGACGACGGTCGCCCAATACGTCTATCGCCACCGCGCCGGCCCGTCCGAGCCGGCCAGCTGGACCTGGGGCTTCTCGAAGCGCGAGTCCGCCGCCGGCACCGTGAGCGCATTCGCCAACGTCGACCCGACGAACCCGGTCAACGCGGCCTCCGGTTCGGCCAACGCGACGAGCTCGTCCTCGATCACGACCTCGGCGACGAGCGCCTCGCGCTGCGGGAGCCTCCTGGTGGGCCTCTACGGAATCGCCCGAGCCACCTCGATCAGCCCGAGCACCGGGATGACCGAAGGCGCCGAGGCGGCGTCATCGAACGGAAAACATCTCGCCTCGAGCGAGGTCTCGATCCGCGGGATGGCGGCGACCGGAACGACCGGCAACCCGCCAGCGACGGCGGGGGCGCCCTTCGTCTCGATCGGCCAGCTCGTCGTCCTGAATCCCGCCGGCTGACGCCCCGCCACCCCAGAACGGCCCCGCCGACCGGCGGGGCCGTTCGATTCTCGACGATTCTGGGCGCCCGGCTCTCGAATTCCGGTGCATCCGCGCACTCGGGGCGGGCGCACGCCGGCGTCCCGTGCCGTAGTCTCCACCGCGATGACGGACGCTCCGGGGACGACCGCGCCCAGCCACACCCTGCCGCGCTGGCGCGCGGTCGACGCGACGCTCGCCGCGGACACCCGCGCCTGGGCCCTGCCCACCTGGAGCCGCTGGCCGCTTCTCGTCCTGCCCATCGTTGGCGGCGTCGCGCTGGCGTTCGCCGCGCCGCATCCGCGCCTGTACGAGGCGCTCATGAGCGAGGACCACGTCGTGGAGTGGCTCCAGTTCGGCACGATCCTGGCCGCCGCGCTGGTGTTCGGCCTGGCCGGCCTCACGGCATGGCGGGCCGACCGACGGTTCCTCGCCGGAGTGTTCGCGCTTGTGGCGATCGGCGCCCTCGTCGTCGCCGGCGAGGAGATCTCATGGGGCCAGCGCATCCTCGGCCTGCAGACCCCCGAGGTCCTGGATCGCATCAACCACCAGGGCGAGACGAACATCCACAACATCACGATCGTCCAGCGCGCCTTCAACGTCGGGGAGCTGCTGGTCGGCCTGTACGGCTTCGGCATGCCGATGCTGTGGCGGGTGCCCACCATTCGGGCGCGCCTGGCTGGCCGCCTCAATCGCCTGTTCGTGCCGCCCCTGGCGCTCGGGACCTTGTTCTTCCTGCCGTTCGCGTATCGAGCCTTCCGGGCGGCCTTCCTGCCGGACGCCGGCGAGCGGATCACCCAGTTCGGCGAGTGGCCCGAGCTGACCCTCTACGCCGGGACCCTGCTCGCGGGGCTCGTGATCCTGGCCGCGCTCCGGCGCGGCACGACACCCACCGACGACTGACGCCGCCCGGCGGAGGCCGGGCTCGCCACGCGGCCCGGCCGGGCCCGGTCAGTGCGAGGTGACGACGAGCTCCGGCGGGTTCGTCGGATCGTCGCGGGAGGAGACGATCAGGCTGTCCGTCGACGAGCTCTTCAGGGCCAGCGTCAAGGTCGAGGCGCCGGACGGGAAGGCGGTCGGATCGAGCGTGATCGTGACGTAGGCGCCGGCCGGCGCACTCTTCGTCGTGCCGATCGCCGTCCCGCTGATCGCCGGCGCGTTGTTGTACGAGATCGTCGTCTCGCCCCACGAGCTGTCGCCCACGACATAGACCGACTCGACGTTCGACGACGCGTCGGTGATGAACAGCCGGAGGGACAGCGCGGTCACCGACGGCCCCACGCCGGACACGTTGAACTTCAGATAGGTCCGGTAGTTCGGGTTGGCCGAGGAGCCGTCGCCCTCCCGGACCTTCATCGTCGCGAGGCTCCCGTAGTTCCCGTTCAAGTTGCTCGAGCTGACGTACGAGTCGGCGGTGGGCTCGAGGGTCAGGGTCGACTCCGACGAGGTCACGCTGATCAGGCCCGTTCGCGTGACGACGTCGGACCCCGCCCCGTTCGACGCGGTCAGCGAGACGGTGTAGGTGCCGCCGGCTGAGTAAGTATGAGTCGGGTTCTCCAGGGTCGACGTGTTCGCTGCGCCCGAGCTCGGATCGCCGAAGTTCCAGCTCCAGCCCGTCGGATTGTTCGCTGACGTGTCGGTGAAGGAAACGAGGAGCGGCGGGTCGCCCGCGGTGGGGCTGGCATCGAAGGATGCGATCGGGGCGTTGCCGACGTGGATGTAGCTCGTCCGTGTCTGGGTGTTCTGGCCGAAGTCGTTCGTCACAGTCAGCTTGACGGTATAGGCGCCGTCGGCGGCGTAGGTGTGGCTGGGATCGGCGAGGTTCGACTGGTTCGCGCTGCCCGAGCCGGGATCGCCGAAGTCCCACGACCAGGCCGTCGGCGAGCCGGTGGACGCGTCGCTGAACTCCACGCCGAGCGGCGCGTCGCCCGACGTCGGCGAGCCGGTGAAGCTCGCGACGGGGCCATCGCCCACCGTGATGTACCCGGTCCGGGTCTTCGTGTCGTCACCGAACGCGTTCGATGCCGTGAGGCTGACCGTGTACGTCCCGGCCGTCGCATACGTGTGGCTCGGATTCTCCGACGTGGACGTGTTCGCGCTCCCCGAGCCGGGGTCGCCGAAGTTCCACGACCAGGCGGTCGGCGCGTCGCTGCTGGCATCGCTGAACGACACGCCCAACGGCGCCGCGCCACTGAGTGGTGAACCCGTGAAGTCCGCCGTCGGCGCGGTCCCGCTGCCGTTCCCGACGCTCTCGGTGCCGTGCCAGTAGAAGTCCTTCGAGTCGTTCGTCGCGATCACCACGATCCCGGACGCCGAGGTGACGTTCTGCTTCGTGGAGCTCGCGTCGTTCATGTCCGCGCTCGTCGGGTCCTGGATGATCGGCGTTCCCGTCCCGGTCGTGAACGAGATCGCGTTCAGCGGCGCCGTCTTCTCGTAGATCGTGCCGCCGCTCTGGCCGCTCGACTTTCCCGGATACGGCCCCGTCGCGAACATGTGGACGAGGCCGTTCGCCTCGTCGATGAGGACGATCGGCCGGGTGTTGCTTCCGGCGACGGTCCCGAACCGGCTCGCGGTCCAACTTCCGCCCGTGCTCCGGACCAGGAGCTGGGTGAGCGTCGCGCTGCTCGAGGTCAGCGAGGTCTTCACGGCGGCGTAGACCCGGCCTGCGCTGTCCGTCTTCAGGTTGATGTGGTCGTCGGCGCTGCCCGATCCGGAGGTCGCGGCCTCGGACGCGGTCCAGGCCGTGTCGGGCGTGCCGTCGACGTGCGTCGAGAAGTACATGTGGGAGGTGCTCTGGTTGCTCCACATCACGCCGATCCGGTTGCCACCGAAGCGGACGAGCGAGGACACGTCGTCGCTCGACATCGCCGACGCGCCGGTGACGGCCGGCGTGATCGGGGCGCTCCAGGCCGTGTCGCTGCCGGCGGTGTGCGCGACCTTGACCGCCTTGCCCTGGGTCCAGGTCGCCCAGATCGTCCCGGTCGAATCCTTGTCGATGACCAGCGTCTCGGTCGCGATCGTGTTGATCTGGGCGGGGAAGCCCGCGTCGAGGCTGTAGGTCTTCGAGCCCGAGTCGTAGCTGAAGCGATAGAGGCGCCCCGGCCGGCCGGCCGTGTTGTGGCTCGAATCCGAGGCGACCTCGTGCGAGGCGATGTACAGCTTCGAGCCGTCCCACAGGGCGTCGGCCCGGCTGTTCGAGCGGGTGTCGATCGTGACGCCCGTGTCGGTCCAGGCGGAGCCGGCGCCGTTCAGGCGGAAGATCCGGAACGCCGAGGCGCTCGAGGACCACATCGAGCCCCACCAGGTGCCGTCGGCGTACCAGAGCTTGCTCTCGGGCTTGGAGCCGGACGGCGCGCTCGCCGCGCCGCTGAACGACTGGTCCTTGAACCCGAACTGGAGCGTCGCGGCCAGCGTCGTGGAGACGGGCACGAACACCCAGAGGACGAAGAGCAGGCTACCGATCCCGAGCAGCCTTCGTCGATTCAGCACTCCCGATCCCTTCCCCCGGTTTGTCCGGATCAGTGACCCGACCGTCTGACCACGGCCCCGAGGGTCAACAGCATGATCCGAAGATCCTCGCGTAGCGACAGATTCCGCACGTAGCTTGCGTCCAGGCGGTTGCGTTCATCGAAGGTCAGCTCGTTCCGCCCCCCAACCTGCCACAGGCCGGTGATGCCCGGCGCGACCTCCAGCCGCTGTGAATGCCAGAGATCGTACGTACTTGGATGAAACGATGTGGGGCGCGGCCCGACAAGAGACATTTGTCCAACCAGGACGTTGAGGATCTGGGGCAGCTCGTCCAGGCTGGTCTTGCGGAGGAACCCGCCGACACGCGTGATCCGCGGGTCGTTGAGAATCTTGAAATCGGGCGGCGGCAGGATGTTCAGGTGCTGGAGCGACGCCTTCAGCTCCTCGGCGTTCTGGACCATCGTCCGGAACTTGACCATCGGGAAGCGGACCCCGTTCCGGCCCGTCCGCATCTGGCGGAACACGATCGGGCCCGGGGAGTCGATCCGGATCGCGACCGCGCACAGCACGAGCGCGACGAGAGCGAACGGCAGGATCGCCACGCACAACCCCAGGTCGAGCGCCCGCTTGGCGCGGAAGAACCACGGCCCGCGAGTGGCCATCAGCCAAGCGCCGATTCGATCCCGTCCGAACTCCGCTCGTTCGCCGGATCGAGGAGCGTCACGCCGGTTGCCGGCGCCGTCGAGATCGGTCGAGGCACGTCCTGCCCCAGGAGCTCGCGGCGGGCGGCCTCCAGCAGCGCGCCGCTGGTCATCCCGTCGTCGGGGAACTGGGCGATGCCGATCCCCGGCCCGAACCGATCGGGAGCGGCGTGGAACGCGCGCTCGACGAAGGCCCGGGCGGTCGCCTTCGTGGACTCCGGAAGGAGCACGACGAGGTGTCCGTCCTGGACCCACGCGGAATCGGTGATCCGCAGGGCGCTCCCGAGGAGCCGGATCGTCGACTCGGCGATGCCATCGGCCTCGCCCGCAGGCACGTCGGCGATGGGGCCCGAGATCGTCAAGCGGACGAGCGTGAACGAGCGCCGGTGGCGGCGGGACCGATCGAGCTCTCGGCGGAAGGCCATGAGGCCGGCGCCCCGGAACGACCGAGCCGCGACGCGGACGTGGTCGAGGGCGCGGGCCGTCACGAGGGTCGCGGCAGCGGCCACCACGGCGAGCGCGAGCCACGCCGCGGGATGGCCGTCCGAGCCGGCGAGCCAGCCGGCCGCCACGGCCGCGCCGGTGGCGACGACCGGAAGGAGCGGGAGGACGGGTGGGGTGGCGGGCCGCTCGATCCGCTGGCGGGGTGCGGTGACGGTCGCCATCGTCACTCCGTCCGGACGAGGCCGATCGACCCGCGCGTCCGCTCGCTGTGCTGGGGCGCGACCGCGGCGTCGGCGACGACGCTGTCGTCCATGACGGCGATCACCTCGTGCTCGAGCGCCCGTGCCGAGCCGCGACCGCCGCCGGAGCCACGCCCGAAGCCGGTGTAG
Source organism: Candidatus Limnocylindrales bacterium (assembly GCA_035693125.1). Taxonomy (GTDB): domain Bacteria; phylum Chloroflexota; class Limnocylindria; order Limnocylindrales; family CSP1-4; genus CF-46. The sequence continues at coordinate 5,559 of DASSHB010000093.1, forward strand.
TCGATCCCGGCCGCGCGGAGCACGTCGGCGGGCAGCGCGTTCCGGCCGTCGACGACGATCGGCGAACGCATCACCCCGGCGAGCCGCGTCCAATCGAGGTTGTAGAACTCCTCCCACTCGGTCACGAGGCCGGCCGCGTCCGCGCCGGCAAGGGCGAGGGCGGCACTGTCCGCGATCTGCACGCCGGGAACCGTCTCGGCGAAGCGGACCAGGGCCGATCGCATCGGGTCGAACGCGACCACGGTGGCGCCGCGAGCGCGGAGCTCGGTGGCGATGTCGATCGAGGGCGCCTCGCGCAGATCGTCGGTGTTCGGCTTGAACGTCACCCCGAGCAGCGCGATCCGAGCGCCCGCGAGCGAGCCGCCGATCCGGTCCTCGAGCAGGTCGACGAGCAGCCGCCGCTGGCGATGGTTGACCTCGGCGACGGCGGCGAACAGGGGCGTCTCGATGCCGTCCTCGGCCGCGCCCACGACGGTCATCGTCACCTGGTGCGGCAGGCATGACCCGCCGAAGCCGATCCCGGCCCGGAGGAAGCTGCCCCCGATCCGGTGGTCGTAGGCCATCGCCGAGACCACCCGCTCGATGTCCCCGCCGTACAGGTCGCACAGCTGGGCGAGCTCGTTGGCGAAGCTGATCTTCGTGGCCAGGAACAGGTTCGCGCCCAGCTTGCTGAGCGACGCGTCGATCGCAGGCATCGCCAGGATCGGCGCCTCGGTGGTGCCGTAGAGGCGGCGGAGGGCGGCCTCGCCCCGACCGTCGACATCCATCGCGATTCCCAGGACGATCCGCTCCGGCTCGAGGAAGTCGCGGACAGCCGTCCCCTCCTTCGTGAACTCCGGGTTCAGCAGGACCGGGACCGGCGGGCGGCCGGCCTCCTGGCGGATCCGGCTGACGATCGTCGGCAGGCGCGCGAGGAACCACGGCGGCAGCGTCGAGCGGACGACGAGCGTCGCGTCATCGGCGAGCAGCGGGACCACGTCGTGCAGGCACGACTGGATCGTCCCGGTTTGCCAGCCGCCGTTGCCGTCGTGCGTCCCGACGGCGACGAACACGACCTCGGCGGTCGCAACCGCGGCGGAGTCGCTGACGAACGTCAGGCGGCCGGACTCGCGGTTGTTGTGGACGAGCTCGTCCAGGCCAGGCTCATGAAGCGGGAGGCGGCCCGCCTTGAGGGCCTCGATCCGATCGACCGAGACCTCCACGCCCACGATGTGATGACCTTCTTCGGCAAGACAGGCCGAGGTGACCAGACCAACATAGCCCAGTCCGACGACGGCAACGCGCACGCTCGGAACCCCCTAGATGACTTGAGCCCGACGAACGAAGATCCCCGGAACGACGGCCGTCGGGACGGCGGCCGTCATCTCGTTCTCCCCCGGGCCTGGTACCGATTCTGAGGCGGCGATTTCCATGATTCGAACGCCAATGAAACGGCGTCGGATTAGTCCGGTTACAGGCGCGCAACCGGTACCTTTGGCCTGTCGCTAATAGTCGTTGGTCCGGGGCTCCGATTTCAATGGAATCCGCCTTGCAGTTCCCGTTCAGGGGCCCTCTTGTTGGGGGTCGGGGCTCAGTTGTGGTGCGGCCGCGCACCAAGGGCCAAAGCGGCCGCGGCCACTGGATGCGATCATGGCCGCCCCAGCCGGCGGTCGCAGCCGGCGCCGTTCCTGTTGGGGGAGCCGATTGACGATCCGGGACGCGCTGATCGCCGCGGCGCCATTCGCGCCGCTCATCGCCATCGCGTTCGGACCACTTGCCGCGTGGTTGGCCAGCCGCCGCCTCCGCAACCCGGCGGCGTGGCTGGTCCTGGGTGCCCTGACCGGCCCGATCGCGCTGCTCGTGCTGATCATGGCCCCGCCCGGGCGCTGCCCGGCCTGCGGAGAGCCCACCGCAGGCTTCGCCCGCGACTGCATCGTGTGCGGGGAGCGGCTCGATGGGGAGTCGCGCCCGGGACCCGTCCTCGACGTCGCCGCCCACGCGTCCCCCTCGCTCCGCGCCGCGCCGCCGACCGCGACGGGTCCTGCCCAGACGTCTGCGGACACGACCCCGACGGTTGCCGCTCGGCCCCCGACGCGGACGCGGGCCGCCGATCCGCTCCCGCTCCGACCCGCCCCGATCACGTCCTCGGGCGCGCTCGCCGCGGCCGTGGCCGCGCCGGCGGCGACGTCCGCCCCCCGGGCGCGCCGGGGCCCCCGGACCGGGACCGTCGTCAACCTCGATGACGCGCGCAACCAACCGGGCCTCGCGATCCTCGCGATCGGCGTCTTCGTCCAGGGCTCCGAGCGGCTCCTGCCGGGGGCTCGCTACCTGATCGCGCGGACGGCCGAGCACCTCGTCATCCTGGGCCCGCTCGATCCGTCCCACGAGCACGTCCAGGTCGAGCTGCCGCTCGCCGAGATCGAGGCCAATTACATCCCGGACCGACTGGTCGTGAGCGGCCGGGTCGGGCGCAGCCGGCGACGCTGGATCCTGGGCTTCCAGTCCCTCGCCGGACTCACGGCGACGGCCATCGACGAAGCGCTCATGGCTCCGGCGGCGCCTGTCCAGGCGACCGGCCGCTCGTGACCGATCCGATCCCTGCGGCCGGCGTCCCGGACCGCGGCCGGCTGGCGGAGCGGGGCGCGGGAGCATCGCTCGCCATCGGGCCCGAGGCGATCACCACCGCCATCGCCGTCCTCCTGATCGCGTCGATCGCCCTCGTCTTCCTCGTGACCGGTCCCGCGGGTACCCAGCCGCCGCTGATCCCGCACGCGAGCGACGCCGGCGGCCCGACGCCTCCCGCGTCGACCGAGCCGGGCGTGAACCTGGCCTACGTGTCCTTCGCGCTCCAGGTCGACGCTCGGTTGGCGGCCGATCGGGTGGCTCTCGATCGGCAGCTGGACCTGAAGCCCTTCGATGCGTCCGCCACCGCGGCGATCCTGCGGGGGGCGAACGCCGACATCCTGTCCGGCCAGGACGTTGCCCGCAGGCTGGCCGCCAGCCCGCCGACCGCCGACGTCGGACGGACGCTCTCCGCGACGTACGAGGACCTCCACCAGCTGATCTCCGACGCCCTCGACAACTCCGTCCGGAACGGTCCGGCCTACGAGGCAGCGGGCAAGAACATCGTGGCCGGCCTGGCCCGGCTCGAGGCGATCGATGCGGTCCTGCGGCGGCTCCAGGAAGGGCCGGCTCCGTCGGCCCCGGCTTCCGTCCCCCCGTCGGGTGAACCGGTCCCGAGCGTGCCGCCACCGTCCGAGCCGGCCGGGGGGACGTCGCCGAGCCCGGCCCCGTCATCGGCCGCGCTCACGAACGACCTCGTCAACCCGGGCTTCGAGACCGGCGTCGGCGCGCCGTGGGAGCTGTTGATCGGGACCGGTGCTTCGGCGACGCTGAACCCGGATCGCGCGGTCCACGCCGGCGGCGCCGCCTCGGCCCGGGTCGACATCTCGACGGTGACCGATGAACGGGCATCCGTCGCGGTCCGCCAGGGCGGGCTGTCGATCGAGGCCGGCTCGCGCTACGTCGCCACGATCGCGGCCCGAGCCGACGCGCCCCGCGAGGTGCGCATCCGGATCGCGTCCGCAGCCGGCGACTCGTACGGCACACGGCTGTACACGATCGGGCCGGACTGGCAGGTCCTGACCCTCGACGTCACGGTCTTCGCGACCGACCCGGCGGCCGCGCTCGAGATCGACCTGGGCCGCTCGAGCGCCACGACCTGGCTCGACGACGTGACGTTCGGGCGGGCGCTCGTCACCGGCGGCTGAGCGCTCGCCGGGCGGGCGCCGCGGACGCTGGCCGGTCGCGTTCGGCCGGCGGAAGCGCGCTCAGGCTCGGCGCCGGCGCTGCCAGTCGGCCTGCGCCCGCAGCCCCTCGTGCGGGCCCACGGTCGGCGCGAACCCCAGGGCCGCCCGCGCCCGGCCGGTCTCGGCGCGGGTGTGGCGCTGGTCACCGGCCCGCGGCGGGCCGTGCTCGATCCGAGGCTCGACGCCGAGGTGCTCGGCCAGGACCGCGATCGCCTCGTTGACCGTGATCGATTCGCCACCGCCGATGTTGTAGATCGCGCCCAGCTCGCCCCGCTCCAGGGCCGCGACGGTGGCGGCCGCGGCGTCGGCCACGTACGTGTTCGTCCGCGACTGCTCGCCGTCGCCGAAGATCGTGATCGGCCGGTCGTCGAGGAGGGCCTCGATGAACAGGTTGTAGCCCATGTCCGGGCGCTGGCGCGGCCCGAAGATCGAGAAGTAGCGGAGGACCAGGGCCGGCAGCCCATGGGTGTCGCGATAGGCCCCGACGAGATGTTCGGCCGCGAGCTTCGTGACGCCATACGGCGAGATCGGCCGCGTGGGGCCCGTCTCGTCCCCGGTCGCATCGAGCCCGTAGACCGATGACGTCGAGATGTGGACGAAGCGGGCCACCGAGGCGGCGAGCGCAGCTTCGACCAGGCGCTGGGTGGCCTGGACGTTGCAGGTCAGGTAGGAGTCGAACTCCGTCCAGCTGCGCGGCAGGCCGGCCATGGCGGCCTCGTGGATGATCGCGTCGGCGCCGTCGAGGACCGGCTCCAGATCGTCCCTTCGCAGGTCCAGCTCGTGGAAGGCGAAGCGCGGGCCGGCGCGCAGGCCGGCGAGGTTGGCCTCCTTCACGTCGCGCGGGTAGTACGGGATGAACGCGTCGAGCCCCACCACGTCATGCCCGCCCGCGACGAGCGCCTCGGCGACGTGCGAGCCCACGAATCCGGCGACGCCCGTGACGACCACCCGGCTCATCGGCTGACCGTCACGTCGTCGATGAGGAGGGCCGCCCCGGCACCGTCGCCGGTCTCCACGCACAGGTCGTTGACGGCCGGAACGTCGGCCACCCGCCAGGCCACGCCGCGGGCGGCGGCGACCCGCTTGCCCGCCGGCGACGCCAGCGTCCAGTCCCAGGTATGGGTGGCCGGATGGACGACGATCGTCTCGCGGTACCAGGTAGCCGTCCGGATCGTCGCTCGGCCTACG
>DASSHB010000094.1:0-2581 GCA_035693125.1 Candidatus Limnocylindrales bacterium
CGTGCGGCTGGTTCGGGATCCAGACCTGGATCGGCGGCGGCGCGATCTACACCCTCGTCGGCGCGCTCGTCGGCGACGCGTGGACCAAGGCCACGCCACTGACGCTCGGCTTCGGGCAGTACGCCAGCCAGCCCGCGACGCTGTGGCTGAGCTTCGCGATCTTCTGGATCCTCAACATCTTCATCATCATCCGGGGCATGGACGCCATCCGGCGGTTCGAGAACTGGGCCGCGCCGCTCGTCCTCGTCGTCGGGATCTTCCTGTGCGTCTGGATGGTCGGCCAGGCCGGGGGCCTCGGCCCGATCGTCAACGACGCGGGCACGCTGGGCTGGGGCGACAAGTTCTGGCCGGTGTTCTTCCCCTCGCTCATGGCGATGATCGCCTTCTGGTCGACCCTGTCGCTCAACATGCCGGACTTCACCCGGTTCGGGTCGAGCCAGCGGGCCCAGGCCTGGGGCCAGATCCTGGGCCTGCCGACGACGATGACCCTGTTCCCGCTCCTGGCCGTGCTGACGACCTCGGCCAGCCAGGTCGTCTACGGGACGGCGATCTGGGATCCCGTCGAGCTGACCGGCAGGTTCAGCAACCCGATCGTCATCGTCGTCGCGCTGTTCACCCTCGCGGTGGCGACCCTGTCGGTCAACGTCGCGGCGAACACGGTCAGCCCGTCGTACGACTTCTCGAACGCCTGGCCGAAGCGGATCTCGTTCCGGACCGGCGGACTGATCACCGGCGTCATCGGGGTCCTCATCCAGCCCTGGAACCTCTACAGCGACCCCCACTCGTACATCTTCACGTGGCTCGGCACGTACGGCGGCGCGACCGGCGCGATCGCGGGCGTCCTGATCGCCGACTACTGGTGGATCCGCCGGACGAACCTCAGGCTCGCCGACCTCTACCGGACCAGCGGCGCCTACGGCTACGTGAGCGGCTGGAACTGGCGGGCCGTGGTCGCCCTGCTCGTCGGGATCGTGTTCGCCATCGGCGGCTCGTACACCCCGACCGGCACGCCGGGGCCGTTCCCCGTGAACGGGATCATCCCGATCCTCAAGAGCCCGTTCCCGTTCGCCGACTACAGCTGGGTCGTCGGCCTCGTGGTGTCGTTCGTGATCTACGGGGTCCTGATGATGCTGCGCGGGTCGCGCCAGGAGGCACCCGAGGCGGCCGCCCAGGCTGCCTGACTGCACGGTGGCCGCGACGCGAATGACGCGTTCGTCGCGCGCGGCCACAACGTTGGGTCGGCTGGAATCCGACGATGCGAAACCTGGGTGTCGGCGCGATCCTGCTGATCATCGCGATCATCTGCTTCGTCCTGGACGCGATCGGGCTCGACGTCAACGTCAGCCTCGTCGCGGTGGGCTTGGCGTTCTTCGCGGCCTCGTTCCTCGTCGGCGACGTCGGCGTCAACCGGCCCTGACCCGGGATCGGGCAAGGCCCGATCGATCGGGACGGAATCGGCGCGTGCGATGATCCGGCGATGAGGGGCGATCGAGTCGAGGCCGTGGTCGACACCGGCCAGGGCGTCCAGACCTTCGAGATCGTCGCCAGCCGCAACGGCCGGCGGATCGAGGTCACGACCGCGCGCGGGATCGTCGAGGTGACCGAGGTCACCCGCGGCGGTACGCCGGTCCGGACCGGCCGCTTCATGTCAAGCCGGCTGATCGCCCTCGTCGAGCATCCGGCCCAGGAGCAGGACGGCGCCCGGGTCGACGTCTCCACCCGCCGCCGGATCGGGACGGTTCGAACCACTCGCCCGTCGCAGGAGCCGACGGCCGGCTGACAGACAACCCGTCACGGGCGGCGCCTACGATCGCGCCGTGCAGCTGATCGACGGCCAGCCCGTCTACGCCGCGACCGATCTCGTCGGCTTCCTCGCCTGCCGCCACCGCTTCGCCCTCGAACGGGCCGCGCTTGCCGACCTCGTCCGGCGGCCGGATCGGAACGATCCCGAGATCGAGCTCATCCGCAAGCGCGGCTACGAGCACGAGGCGCGGTACCGCGAGGACCTGGAGGCGGCGGGCCGCCGGGTCCTCGAGATCCAGCCCGACGCGTCCGAGACGGATGCCGGCACGCGCCTCCGTGCCGCGGCCGTCGCGACCGTCGAGGCGATGCGGACCGGGGTCGACGTCATCTACCAGGCGGCGTTCTTCGACGGCCGCTGGCGGGGCCACGCGGACTTCCTGCTCCGCGTCGACCGGCCAAGCGATCTCGGGGTCTGGTCGTATGAGGTCGCGGACACGAAGCTGGCTCGCCGGGTCAAGGCCTCGGCGGTGCTCCAGATCTGCTCGTACATCGAGCTCCTGACCGCGATCCAGGGTGTCGAGCCCGAGACGCTCCATGTCGTGCTCGGCGGGAGCAGCCGGGCGATCGAGCATCTCCGCGTCGCCGACTACATGGCCTACTACCGCCGGGTCAAGGCGGAGTTCGAGTTGGAGACCGCCGCGACCGAGGCCGTGTACCCGGTGACGGCGACCGATCCCGACCCCGTCGAGCACTGCGACGTCTGCCGCTGGGCGGCCCACTGCGCCCGGCAGCGGCGGCGCGACGACGACCTGTCGCTGGTGGCCGGAATCTCGGCCCA
>DASSHB010000095.1:0-2398 GCA_035693125.1 Candidatus Limnocylindrales bacterium
GAAGTGCTTCTGCATCTGCGCCTTGTCGGCCTCGGAGAGCTCGTAGTCGTCGCCCATCCAGTCGACGCGGTTCTCCATGAGCCGGTTCAGGCTCATCACGCGCAGGTCCGAGCAGAGCTCGCTCAGCGGCGCTTCGCCCTGGATCGCCGCGTTGAACTCGACGACGTTGCCCTCGGTCATGCCCTCGATCCAGTCGAGGTCCGCGAGCCCGAACGGCGCCACCGACACCGCGGCGTGGCAGCGGATGACGCGATCGGGGAGCAGCGCCGCCGTCGCGAGCGCATGGGGGCCGCCGCCCGACCCGCCTTCGAGGAGGAAGCGATCGAATCCGAGCGCGTCCGCCAGCTGCGCGACGTCGTCGACGACGTCGACGACATGACGGCCACGCTTGCGGCTGGAATCGCCGTACCCGGCCCGATCGAGGGTGATCCGGCGAAGGCCGTAGCGCTGGTAGATCGTCGGATCCTTCCACCAGCTGATCCGGCCACCGGGCGTCCCGTGCATCGCGATGAACGGGACGCCATCCGGATCGCCCCATTCGGCGGCGGCCAGCGTGCGGCCGTCGCGGAGCCGGACCCGGTGCTCGAGATGGGCGGGGATGACATCGGCGTCGACGAGCGTCACGGGCGGATCATACGGAGCACCGCAGGCCCACGGAGGAGCCGTACGGCATCCTTCACGGCGTCCTTCGATCGGTCACCGCGAATCCGAGGGTGAGCGCGACGGCGGCGATCACGAGCTGCAACAGCAGGAACCGGGCAGCGACCACCGGATACAGCTCGATGGGCGCCAACCGCACCAGCTCGACCTCGCCCGGGAGGAGCTCGCCCGTCTCGGGGTTCGCATACGTGGGGTAGACGTCGTTCCAGCCGATGATCCGGCCGTCCGGCAGCCGGACCACGGAGTCGATCCAGCGTCCGGGCAGCACGACGCCCATACCCGGGTTGTCGACGATGACGGTCTCGTTCGCCAGGAGCCGTTCGTTGCCCTGCGTGACGAGCAGGAAGGCCATGATCGCCAGGGCAACCGCGGCCAGCAGGGCGGGCAGGAGCCGGCCCAGCATGGCGCCCACGACCAGGGCGACGCCGAATGACGCCAGGCCTTCCGCGATGGGCGCCGGTCCCAAGATCGGGATGAACTCGAACATCGGAGGCAGCTCCACGCTCGTCCGGAAGCGCAGCATCGCGGCGATGACGACCGCCGAGCCGCCGCCCAGGGCGACGATGAAGAGCGCCATCGACCCGGCGCGCCGCGCCAGCCATCGACGCCGTGACGGGGCGAGCGACCAGGCGAGGGCCGTGGTCCGCTGGTCGAGCTCCTTGCCGACGGCCGCGATCCCCAGGATCACGCCGGCAATCGACGGCAGGGCGACTGCGGTGTACGCGACGATGCCGCCCCAGAGCGCGGCAAACTCCGAGTACGCCTGCAGGTCCAGCTGCCGCGAAAGGCATGCGGGATCCGACGCGCTCGGGTCCAGGCAGACCGCGGGGATGCCCATCGCGGCGAGCCGGACGGCGACGCCCACCGCGCCGAGGATCACGAGCCCGGCGAACAGCGCCACGGCGGCGATCTCGGTCCGCATCGGTCGCAGTGCCGCGAACACTCTGGTCATGCCGGAGCCGCCGGTCCCGGCCCCGTTGCGGGTTGCTGGGGCGCGGGCTGCGGCGCCGTTGCTGCAGCGCGCGACGGCTTGCGGCCCAGCGCGAGGTAGCCGATGACAACCTCCTCGAGCGATCCCCGCCGGCCCACGCCCGGGTCGGTCGAGCGGACGAGGACGTGGGAGACCGCATCGTGGCCCGGAAACGCCGCCACGACGTCGAGCCCGTCGAGCGCCGCCGACTCATCGAGCACCCGATGCTGGCCCACCGATGCCGCGGCCGTGTCGTCGAACAGCACCCGACCCTCGCCGAGGACGAGCAACCGATCCGCGACCCCTTCGATCTCGGACAACACGTGCGACGACAGGACGATCGTGACGTCGCCGGTACGCGCGGCATCACGAACCACGCCCAGGAACTCGCGCCGGGCGAGCGGATCGAGGCTCGCCAGCGGCTCGTCGAGCAGGAGGATCGGCGCCCGGGTGCCGAGCGCGATCGCCAGCGAAACCTGCGCCTGCTGGCCGCCGCTGAGCTGGCCCGCGACGGCGCCGAGGTCGACGTCGAGGGAGGCCAGCCGATCGGCGGCGTAGGCCGCGTCGAACCCGTGCCGGGTCGCCGCCGCGTAGTCGAGGTGGTCGCGGATTCGCATGTCGCGATAGAGGGACGGCGTCTGGGGCACGTAGCCGAGGGCACGAACGGCCGCCGCGCGTTCGCGAACGGGGTCGGCACCGAGAACACGCACGCTGCCCGCGGTCGGGCGCTCGAACCCGACGCAGACCTTGAGCAGCGTCGACTTGCCG
>DASSHB010000096.1:0-42265 GCA_035693125.1 Candidatus Limnocylindrales bacterium
CGGCGACGTCGATCAACTCCAGGCCCGGTCCGGCGCGGGTCTTCACGAGGGCGCGCATCGGGTCCAGTGTGCCGCGTCCTGCGGCCGCCCGCGCACGCGGCCGCGCCATAGCGCGCTCCTGTGAGGAGCAACGTTGCGGCCCACCCGGCATCTCGATGGCCGATCGCTCCCATCAGGAGCGTTTGACGGACATTTGAGTACGGATCCACCCCAATTCGTGCCCGAGCTGCAGCGTTTGGTCCATGGCCCCGCACGATTGTTCCCCGTTCGCTCCTGTCAGGAGCGCGATAAGCGACGGCGAACGGTCCGCTGCTTCACTTGCAGACGTGACGATCCGGATCACGTTCGGTCGGGCGTGTCGCGAGACCCGGCTCCGGCTGGACATCACCCAGCAGGATTTGGCTGACGCCGTCGGTGTCAGCCGCGGCTACATCGGTCGCGTGGAGCTGGGTCAGGTCAACGTGACCATCGACCTGATCGAGCGGATCGCCGAACGCCTCGGCCAGCGGCTCGAGTTCGCCGTGGCGCCGCCTACCTTCCTGTCGACGACACGTTCCCACGATCGCGTCCACGCCTGGTGCGTCGAGGCGGTGGCTCGACGACTGCTACGCGCGGGCTGGCGAGTCGCCCGGGAAGTCGACGTGGCCGACGGACGGGGGCACGCTTGGATCGACCTCCTGGCATTCGATCCGGAGACGGGCACCCTCCTCGTGATCGAGATCAAGACGAGGCTGGACGATTTGGGTGGGCTCCAGCGCCAGATCGGCTGGTATGAGCGCTACGCCGCGGCGGCCGCCCAGAGGCTTGGATGGAGGGCCCAGCGAACTGCGACGTGGCTGGTCGCACTCGGCTCCGACGAGGTCGAGGAGGTGATCCGACGAGAGCGGCTGTTGTTCGACGGGCTCTTTCCTGGTCGCGCGGGCCACATGCTCGATGTCATCGAACGTCAGGCGCTGCCGACGACTCGCGCCGTTGCCTTGGTGGATCCAGCCAGCAAGCGGCGCGCTTGGCTCATCCGGACGAGGCTAGACGGCCGCCGCTCGACGTTGTCGTACCGAGGGTATGCCGACGCGGCCCGTCGGCACAGAAGCTAGGGGCGCGGGTCGTCGCGCCAGTCGACGATCGGGTTCTCGACCGAGCCGATGCCCTCGATCTCGCAGCGGACCCGGTCGCCCGGCTCGAGGAAGACGGGTGGATCCCGGAAGACGCCCACGCCGGCCGGCGTCCCCGTGGCGATGAGGTCGCCGGGATCGAGCGTGATCTGGCGGCTGATGAACGCCACGAGCTGGGCGACCGAGAACACGAGATCGGCCGTCGTGCCGTCCTGCATCAGCTGCGCCTGCCCCGCTCCGGCGCGACCCGGGCCCGGGATCCGCCACGATCGGAGCCGCAGGCCGGCCTCGGGATCGAGAGCCTCGGCCGGGACCAGGACGGGCCCGACCGGCAGGAACGTGTCGCTCGACTTCGCCCGAAGCCACTGCCCATCGCCCTTCTCGCCGGGCCCGAGCGCCGGCTTGGAGCCCTGCCAGTCGCGCGCCGACACATCGTTCACGACGACATAGCCCGCGACATGGTCCATCGCTTCCGCCTCGGTCACCCGCCGCGCGCGCCGCCCGATGACGACGCCCAGCTCCACCTCGAGATCGAGGGCGCGACAGGCCTCGGGCCGAACGATCGCGTCGCCATCGCCGATCACGGCATTCGGGAACTTGCCGAACAGGAGCGGCCACCCCGGCAGCTCGCGCCCGGCGCCCTCGGCCACGTGATCCCGATAGTTCAGCCCGACGCACACAATCTTGCCGGGCCGGACCGCTGGCTCGGCCATGACCGGCGGCTAGCTGGAGCTCGGCGCCGCCGAGGGAGCGGCGCTCGGCGCGGACGACGGAGGCGGCGGCGACGCCACATCGGCCGACGCGGACGGCGCCACCGATCCGGAGTCACCAGCGGACGCGGACGCCGCCGGCGACTCGAGCGGACGCGCGGATGGGTTGCAGTACACCTTCTCCGGCGGTGCGACGAGCTGACCGTTGACATCGAGTCGCTCCGACTCGGTCAGGTAGAACTTCGTGACGAGGGCCGGATCCCAGGTGTCGAGGTAGAAGACCCGGTCCCAGACGAGTGCGGCATAGGCGTGGGGCATGTCGTCGAACCGGGCGATGACCGGCGAGATCTGGCCGCGCGGCACGCCGCACACGGGGCTCGCCGGGAACGAGTCGTAGTAATCCTTGAACGCCTGCTGACCGGCCTGGGTCGCGCCCGGCGAGTCGCCCTTGTAGAGAACGACCATCCCGCCGTGCTCGAGGTTGTGGACCCAGTTGAGCGGGCCGATCTTGTCGTCGGGCCGGTAGACGCGCGGCGGCGCCGGGGCGACGCCGGTGACGTTCATGTGGTTGCCCGAGGCGGGCGGGCAGAACAGGTACGTGACGGGCGGGCCGGCGACATGGTTCGCGCCCATGTCGTCCTCCTGGAAGCCGAGCCGCGTGCTCGAGCTCGGGTCGACCGTGGGCGTCGGGGACGGGTCGAAGATGCTCGAGCAGGCGAAGGCCGGCTGGGTCGCACCCACGAACAGGAAGTACGCGACGACGCCGACGATCGCGACGCCTGCAACGGTCACGATCAGCGAGCGATAGCGCTCCAGGAACGTGGGTGGCGGTCCGGATCGGACCCGGTCGCGGCGGCCGGCTCGGACGGGTCCGGCCGAGACGGGGCGAGCGGTGGGCCGTGCCGGGGCGGCAGGGCCGCCCGAGCCCGACGGCGCCGTGGCGCCGCCGGCCGAGCCCGGTTGGGTCGCGCCGGATCCCGCGCGACGGCTCTCGCGGGCCAGGCGGGCCGCGCGGCGCGATTCCTTGCTCACGGTTCGATGGTGCCTCGTGTCGGAGGGAACGGGTCGCGCGTGCGGCCGGTGGTGCCGGGCGGTGCCCACGCGCGCGGGCACGCGGCCCGCGGACCGGCACAGGGTACCGTGGAGGGCCCTCGAGCGTCAGGCGCCGGTCCGCGAGCGCGCCGAGCGCGGAACGATCCGCTCCCTGCCGCCCCTACTCCTCGTTCAGCCAGGCCCTCGCCGGATCGCCGAGCAGACCGCGGAACAGGAGCGCCGCGAGCGCGATCATGAAGATCGCGTGCGGGAACAGTCCGGCGAGGAGGAGATACGGGATCAACGGCAGCGTCAGGCTGGCCAGTCCCAGCGCCAGGCCGCGGGCCGCCTGCTTCCGCTGCAGGACGAGGGTCGTCGTGAAGATCGTGTACGCCAGCAGGACCATCACGACGACGCCCGTCAGGCTGACCGGCGCTCCGATCGCCTGGTCGATGACGAACCGCAGCGAGAGGCCGATCAGGGCGAGGATCACGAAGGCGTAGACGAGGAAGAGACGGATGCCGCCGGGCATCGCGCGGAGCTGGTCGACCACGGCGCGGATCGTGACATGGGACGGCGGACCGTGCAGGGCCGATCGGGCGGATGCCTGGGCTATCCTCGGCCCGTGCCGGACCTGCCGTTCCCTGTCCCTGCGCCCCTCCAGGCCGCCGCGCTGGACGCGCTCGATCGCGAGGGGAAGCTCGACCGCGCCCTCGAGGCCCTGGGACCAATCGCCGGTCGCTCCGTCGTCACGGTGGCCGCCGGCGAGCGCCAGGTGGCGCGCTGGTCCGCGACCGGGGCGACGATCGTCGCGGTGGACGCCATCCGCGGTGGCGCGTCCAGCGCGCTCGGCGACGGCTCGGCGGACGTGATCGTCAGCCCGTGGGCCGCGTTCCGCGGGGTGGACGAGGCCGAGCTCGCGGAGGCGGACCGCATCCTCCGCCCGGCCGGCCGGCTGCTCGTCCTCCACGACTACGGGCGCGACGACCTGGCCACGCTCCGCGGCGACCAGACCGAGTACGGGACCTGGACGCGGCGCGACGGCCCGTTCCTGACGAACGGCTTTCGCGTCCGGGTCATCCACTGCTTCTGGACGTTCGACGACCTCGACGCGGCGCGACAGGTCGTGGGCGAGGCGTTCGGTGCGTCCGGGCAGGCCTTCGCCGCGGCCCTCAAGCGGCCACGCTTGTCGTGGAACGTCGCGATCTACCACCGGACACGCGGCGGAGCCCCGTCGAGTCACGGCGACTAGCTCGCGGCGGACCCCGCCGTGACGCCCTCGATCACCGAGCGATACATCGCCTCGACGTCGTCGACCATCCGCTCGACGCTGAACCGCCGTTCCGCCTCGGCCCGGCAGACCCGCCGGTCGATCGAGCCCAGCCGTCCGATCGCCTCGACCATGCCCTCGACGTCGTCGACGACGAAGCCCGTCCGGCCGTCGTCGATCACCTCCGGAACGCTTGCGCGGCGGAACCCGATGACCGGCGTGCCGGCGCTGAGCGCCTCGACCATCACCAGGCCGAACGGCTCGTCCCAGTCGATCGGGAAGAGGAGGGCTGACGCCTCCGCCAGCAGGTTGCGCTTCATCTCGCCGTCGGCCTCTCCGACGTAGACCACCCGCTCGCCGTCGATCCGCGGCCGGATCCGGGCAGCGACGTGCGCCTTGTCGGCCGCATCGATCTTGCCGGCGAGGATGAGCCGACGGCCGGCGGCGAGGGCCGCGTCGATCGCGCGGTCGGCGCCCTTCGCCGGGCTGAAGCGACCAAGGAACAGGAGCGGCCCATCCGGTGGGTGGTCGGCGAACCGGTACGACGCGACGTCGATCCCGTGGTGGATCGGCGGCAGGGCACCGCGCTCCGGGAACGTCGCCGCGCTCGCCCGCGAGACCGCGTGATGGAACCACGGGTAGGCGTCCCAGACCGGCCGCGTCGCCTCGACGAACGGGTTGTGCATCGTCGAGATGACCGGCGTCCGGGTCATCGCGGCCAGGACCATCCCCTCGATCCCGGCGTGGTTGTGGACGAGGTCGAACTCGCCGTCGGCTGCGGCCAGGAATGCGGCCTGGGCGTTCGCCAGCTGGACGTACTCGGCATGGACCAGCCCGTCGTCGGAGCGCTCGCCATAGCGCCGCGGGATCGGCGTGACGCTGCGCAGCGCCGCCGCGGTCAGGGAGTCGCCGCTCGCGAACAGGGTGACGTCGTGACCCCGCGCGACGAGCGCTTCGGTCACCTCGTGGACGATGAGCTCCGTGCCGCCGTAGGCGCGCGGCGGCACCCGCTCGAACGTCGGCGCAAGCTGGGCAATCCGCATTGATCTCCGCCTGTGAGGCTTCGATCGTAGCCGCCCTGCTACGCTCATGCCGATGACCGATCCGCGCCGATCCGCCGCACGCCCGCGAATGGCCGGCCGAGCCCGGACCGGAGCGGGTGGCCGCTCCGCCGGCCGTGGCTACGCGCCGCTCGACGACGAGCCGGGTCGCCATCTCGGCCCCATCCCGGTCACCGCCACGGGCGTGCTCATCGTCATCGCCCTGATCCTGTCGATCGGATGGCTGGCCTACACGATCACGGTCCGCGATCCATCCCAGATCCCGCTCCTGGCCTCCGGCATGGTCATCCTCGGGATCGTCTTCGGGGCGATCGCGATCGTCGGTGGGCGAGCGACGTGGCGGTCGAGCGCGCGCGGCCGGGACGCCCGAGCCTTCGCTCATGCGATCGTCGGTGGGCTCGCCTGGTTGGGCGCCGCCGGCTGCTTCGCCGCGGCGATGATCCTGTTCATCCTCAAGGGCTGAGCGGCCGCGTCCGAAGGTCGGACCGCGGGCGGGCTCACGCGGACCGACTGGTACACTCGCCCGCGCCCGCCCTCATCGTCTAGAGGCCTAGGACGCCACCCTTTCAAGGTGGAGATCAGGGGTTCGAATCCCCTTGGGGGCACCATCTCCCCCGGCTCGGCCGAGCACCCGTCCACCGGCGTCGCGCGGCGCCCGGCTGCTACCATCCCGAGCGATGGAGATCATGGGAATCCGGATCCCGACGGTGGTCCGCGACAACGTCGCTCGCCGCTGCGACGGCTGTCTCCAAGTCATCGAGGGGACGCCCTGGCGGGTGAACATCCTCGACGTCGTGTCGACGGAGGTCGCCGCGCCCTGGACGGAGTCGACGGGGATCAATCCGGGCCCGTTCGAGTTCCATTCCGATGAGTCGCACGTCCGGCGCTGGATGGCCGCGCGCGGCTTCCTGTTCTGCCGGAAGGGCCGGATCCGCGAGATCATGCGCCCGATCCCCGTTCCCGGAGCGGACGGCTCGACCGTTCGCTGGGCGCTCTGCGACGGGGTCCACCGCGACGATCACGAGCTGATCCCCGCCTGACGCAAGGCCGCGTCCACCAGACGCGGCGGCTTCGGTTGACGGCGGCGAAGCCGGCTGCGATCATCCGCGGGGTGGGTCGCACCGACCCAGATTTACCCAGATTTCCATCCGAGGTCCTGAAGCGCCGTGCCCGTCGCCCGCCCGGTCCCCGTCGCGGATCCGCCGCTCTCGCTGGGACCCGCCAGCCGGCTGCTCGGGGTCGACCCTGACACCCTTCGGCGCTGGGCCGACGACGGCCGGATCGAGGCGTTCACGACCTCCGGCGGTCACCGCCGCTTCGCTCGGGCGGCGGTCGAGCGGATCCTCGAGGCCCGTCGTCACGACGCGACGCTCCGGCTCGCGAGCCTGGGCGCCACCCGCGACCGGCTGTCCCGGGCGTATCGCCGCGGCTATGCCTCCCCGACCGACGTCGGCGACGTTCGCGAGGCGATCCCGGCGGCCGATCGCGACGCCTACCGCGACGGCGGCCGGGCCCTCGTCGCCGCCCTGCTCGCCCATCTGGACGCGGACGACGACGCCGCGCGCACCCGAGCCGAGGCGATCGCGACCGCCGCCACCGAGGACCTCGCCCGGCGGATGGCCTCGGCCGGCATCCCGCTCGCCGAGGCCGTGTCGTTGTTCGTCGCCGCGCGGCGACCGTTCCTCAGCGAGCTCGGCGTCATCGCGCGGCGCCGGTCGATCGATCCGGACCGCCTCGCGGGAATCTACGATGCCTCGTCCGGGCTCCTGGACCGGCTCCTCCTGCGGCTCGTGTCCGCCCACGGCGCGGCGGCCTGACGATGCTCGTCTGGCTGCCGGCCCTGACCTCGCTCTTCGCCCTTGCCTTCGCGATCGCCCTCTTCGACCAGTGGCGGGAGCGGCGCCAGACCTTCCAGCTCGTCTGGGCGATCGGGATGCTGTTCTTCGGTGTCGCCTCCGGCTGCGAGGCGATCGGGGCGGCCTCCGGCTGGAACGAGACGCTGTACCGGACGTGGTACCTGGCCGGGGCGATCTGGACGGCCGGCTGGCTCGGCCTGGGGACGGCGTTCCTCCTGGGCCGGACGCGATTCGGCTACACCTTCGCGCTGTGCCTGCTCCTGGCGGGGGTCTTCACGCTCCTGACCCAGGCCAAGTTCAACTACGCCGGATCGGGCTCGGCGCCGGTCGTGTACCTCGTGGCCGCGCTGATCCTGGCTGCCGCCGTCGCGATCGAGACGTACTTCCAGAACGACAGATGGCCGAGGCTTGCCGCCGGCGTCGTGATCGGCGCGACGATCCTGTCGTTCGTCCTGATGCTGACCGTCAGCCTGCCGGCTCCCGGCTACACGCTCGACCCGACGACCGGTGCGCCCACCGGCGAGCTCCTGCCCGGCACGATTCGGCTGCTGACCCCGTTCCTGAACATCACCGGCGGGTTCGCGTTGATCCTGGGCGCGCTGTTCTCGGCATACGTCTTCATGCCGAAGCGTCGCGTCCTCGCCTACTCCCTGGATCCGGGCGCGCCCGGCGACCAGTTCCTGTTCAACCTGCTGATCTCGCCGGTGGCGATCGTCGTGAACTTCGTGGTGTCGCTGCCCGGCGCGATCCGCGCTCTGTTCGCCGGCCGGCTCCACAGCCGCGTCCCGGCGACGATCCTCATCGCGATCGGTGGCCTGCTCGCCAGCGGCGGCGATGCGCTCAACCGGTTCGGGGTCACGAACTACTTCCAGGTCGGCAAATTCCTCGCGGTCGTGTTCCTGTTCGCCGGCTTCCTCGTCTCGATCGAGACGTTCCGCGAGATCCGGGTGCCGTTCACGTCGATCCGGCTGCGTTCGGGGCGACACGAGTCCCCGGCCGCGGACGCCGCGACCGCGCGACCAGCTCCCGGCGGCGAGGAAGCTCCGGCCAGCTGAGCCGCCGGCCAGGGCACCCTACGATGGCGCCGTGCGAGACCATCCGCGCCTCCTCGGCACGCTGGCCGTCGTCGTGGCCGCGTCCGGGTTCGGCTTCCTTGGGATCCTGAGCCGGTTCAGCTACGACGCCGGACTGGCGCCGTTGCCGTTCATCGCCTGGCGCGGGGTCTTCGGGTTCGTCGTGGTCTTGATCGTGATCGCGGCCCGGGCGCGCTCGGGCGTGCGCATCGTCGACCCGCGCTCGTTGTCCCGTGCGGACCAGGTCTCGCTCGCCGTCGTGGGGCTGTCGGCGATCGGCCTGAACCTGGGGATGTTCCTCGGCTTCGGGGTGGCGTCGATCGCGATCGTCCTCCTCGCCTTCTACACCTACCCGGCGCTCGTCGCGCTCGTCGCGGTGGGATTGGGGCACGAGCGGCTCGACACGATGGGCTGGACCGCCCTGGCGCTCGCCGTCGGCGGCATGGTCCTCGTGGTCGCCGGCGGGCCGGCCGCCGGGGACGCGTCCGCCCTCCAGCCCATCGGCCTCCTGCTCGGTCTGGCGGCCGCTGGCTGCCAGGTGGTGTTCGTGACCGCGAGCCGCGGCCGGTACCGCTCCGTCCCGTCCGAGCAGGTGATGGGCTGGCAGCTGATCCTCGTCGCGGTCGCCTGCGCCGGCGCATCGGTGGCGGTGGGCAGCGACCTGGCGGTGCCCCTGGCGAACCCCCGGGTGCTGGGTCTCGTCGTGGTGACCGGACTGATCGCCGCCGGGATCCCGTCGATCCTGTTCCTCGTGGGGATCCGCGCGATCGGCGGGACGAGGGCCGGCGTGTTGATGCTGATCGAGCCGCTCGTGGGCGTGACACTGGCGGCGCTGGTCCTCGGCGAGGCACTGCATCCGATCCAGCTGGCGGGTGGCCTGGCGATCCTCGGCGCAGCGCTGCTCCTCCAGCGGACGCGGCCCGGCGCGCCCGCCGGCGAGTCGCCGCTCGAGGCGCTGGAGCCCGCCGCGGTCCCCGCCCGCGAGGGAGCGTGACAGGCACCGGCGCGATCAGCGACGATGACGCGGAACGGGCCGCCGGAGGGAGAAGCGGTGCCGGAGGGAGGTGGCGGGAGTGGTTGACGGGGCCGACGCGCCGATCCGCGTCCTGCTCGTCGACGATCACGGCGTCGTCCGGCGCGGGCTCCGTGGCTACCTGGAGCTGCTCGGCGACATCGAGGTGATCGGCGAGGCGGAGAACGGCCTGCGCGGCGTCGAGCTGTCGGCGGAGCTCGTCCCCGACGTCGTCCTGATGGACATCGTCATGCCCCAGCTCGACGGGATCGGGGCCATCTCGCGGATCAAGGCGGCCCAGCCCGAGGTCCAGATCGTGGCCCTGACGAGCTTCATCGAGGAGGACAAGGTCCTTGCCGCGCTCGAGTCGGGCGCGAGCGGGTTCATCCTGAAAGACGCCGACGCGGACGACGTGGCGGCGGCGATCCGAGCGGCCCACAACGACGAGGTCCACCTCGACCCGGCCGCCGCGCGGATCCTCGCGAAGGGCATGCGCCACCGGGTGGAGCAGGCGCCGGTCGATCCCCTGACCGAGCGCGAGCTCGAGGTCCTGTCCCTCGTCGGCCACGGCCGCTCCAATAAGGAGATCGCCACGGACCTCGGGATCACCGAGCGAACGGCGCGGACCCACGTGAGCAACATCCTCGGCAAGCTCGACCTCCAGTCGCGGACGCAGGCGGCCCTCTATGCGGTCGAGCGGAAGCTCGTCCACGACTGAGGAGGGCGCGCAGGCGCGGCTGGATCGCTCCGTCTGCCCGGGTGAAACGGGCCCGATCTCATCGATCGCATCGGGATGATCGACGCGCGAGCCGACGCGGACGAGCGGCCCACGATCGTCTTCCTCCATGGCACGCGCCTCACCGGCGCCTCCTGGACGGCACAGGTCGCGGCCCTCGGCGAGGAGTTCCAGGTCCTCACCCCCGACCTGCCCGGCCACGGGACGGCGGCCGACGAGCCGTTCACGCTGGCGGGCGCCGCGGACGACATCGCGGAGCTGATCGCCCGCGAGGCCCACGGCGGCCATGCCGTCCTGGTCGGCCTTTCGCTCGGCGGCTACGTCGCGATGGACGTCGCGGCGCGCTGGCCGGACCGGGTCCGCGGTCTCGTGATCTCCGGGGCGACGGCGGAGCCGATCGGGCCCCGATCGCTGGCGTTCCGCGCCCTCGCATTCACCTACCGCCGGACGCCGGCCGTGGCCCTCGACCGCGCCAACCGCTGGTTCATCCGGCGCCGCTTTCCGGCCTCGATCGCCGATCCGATCCTCGCCGCGGGTTTCTGCTTCCCCGGCGGCGTCACCGCGCTTCAAGCGCTCGTGGGCGAGCGCTTTCGGCCGCGCCTCGCCGCCTATCCGGGCCCGACGTTGATCCTCAACGGCGAGTACGACCTGTTCTTCCGGCCGACGGAGGCGGCCTTTGCCGCCGTGGCCGCGGATCCGCGCCGGGTCGTCCTCCGCGGCGCGACCCATCTCGCCAACATGGACCGCCCGGCCGAGTTCAGCGCGGCCGTCGGGGCATTCGCCAGGTCGCTCGGCTGACACACGGCTGACGCGCCGCGCGTGCCCCGGACGGGGTCCCGGCAGGGCTCGATGCTATCCTCGACCGACCGTTTCACCGCTCCGACGAGGTCCTGCTTGCGCGTCCGAAAGGCCGTCTTCCCCGCCGCTGGCTGGGGGACTCGCTTCCTGCCTGCGACCAAGGCGCAGCCCAAGGAGATGCTGCCGCTCGTCGACAAGCCCGTGATCCAGTACGCGGTCGAAGAGGCCGTCGCTGCCGGGATCGAGCACGTGATCATCGTCACATCGAGCCAGAAGCGCGCGATCGAGGACCACTTCGACACGTCGTACGAGCTCGAGCGGCTGCTCGAGGAGAAGGGCGATATCGAGATGCTCCGCCAGATCCGGCGGATCTCCGACCTCGCCCAGGTCACGTACGTCCGCCAGAAGGAGCAGCTGGGGCTCGGCCATGCCGTGCTGGTCGCCAAGGAGATCGTCGGCCACGAGCCGTTCGCGGTGATCCTGTCCGACGACGTCGTGGTCGGCGACCGGCCGTGCATCGGCCAGCTCGTCCACGCCTACAACCAGACCCACGGCTCGATCGTGGCCGTCATGGAGGTCCCCCACGAGGAGACCCAGCGATACGGCGTGATCGCGGGCGAGGAGGTCGAGGGTGCCTTGAATCACGGTCGCCTCCACAAGGTCAGCCGGCTCGTCGAGAAGCCGAGCCCGGAGGAGGCCCCGTCGGACCTCGCGATCATCGGCCGCTACGTCCTGACCCCGAAGATCTTCGACAAGCTCGAGCAGACCCAGCGCGGCGCCGGCGGCGAGATCCAGCTGACCGATGCGCTCGAGGCGCTCATGCAGGAGCAGGCGGTCTACGGCTACGAGTTCGAGGGGACCCGCTACGACTGCGGCACGACGATGGGCTGGCTGAAGGCGTCGGTCGAGCTGGCCCTGGAGCGGCCGGACCTGGCGCCCGAGTTCCGCACCTACCTCCGGGACCTCGAGATCTAGCGCCGGCGCCACCGGGGAGGGCCGATGTTCCCGCTGACCGCCGAGGTCCTCGTGATCGGCGCGGTCCGGATCCTGGGCTCGCTGCCGGTCCTCCGCTGGCCGCTCGCGGGCGGTCTCCTCGCGATCCTCGTCGACCTGTCCGACCTGCTGCTCCGCGACACCCTCGACCTGGGCGGGATCCCGGACTACCAGGCCTTCGACAAGTGGATGGATCAGGTCTACCTGGGCCTGTTCCTGGTCGTCGCGCTGCGCTGGGTCGGCGTCGAGCGGCGCGTCGCGCTCGCCCTGTATGCGTTCCGGCTCGTCGGGTTCATCGCCTTCGAGGCGACCGGCCGGCGCGAGCTCCTGCTCGTGTTCCCCAATGTCTTCGAGCCGTGGTTCCTGCTGGTCGCCGCGATCCACCGGTTCCGGCCGGCGTTCAAGTGGCGGACCGCGACGCTGGCGGCGGCGCTGGTCGGGCTGACGACGGTGAAGGAGGTCCAGGAGTGGGCGCTCCACGGGGCCCGCCTGTTCGACGGGATCAGCTCGCTGCAATTCCTGGAGGAGGTCCGGCGGCGCCTGTTCGGGGGGTGAGGCGGGTTGCGCCGCGCGGCGGGTTCGCCGGCCGCGCGGCGGGTCCGCCGGCCGCGCGGCGCGCGGGCAACGCCCCGATACCCGGCTGGCCACTGCTATGGCGGGCTCTCCCCGGTGTTCAGGCGCGGGTCACGCTCGGATCGGCGGGTGCGGACTCCCCGCCATCGCCCTGGCCACTGCCGGGGAGCGATTGCGACGGCTCCGGGTCGTAGCAGTGGCCAGGCCACTGCCGGGGAGCGATTCCGGTGGCTGCGGCTCGCAGCAGTTGTCAGGTCACTACGGGGGAGGGATCGCGCCGTGACGGCGGTCGCCGCCCGCGAAGCCGGCCGCGAAGCCGGCCGCCGCCGACGGTGCGGTACGATCGAGCGCGGCGCGTCACCGCCGTCCCTCGACAGGCGTCGCGTCCCGAACCGAGACGCAACCCGGAGGATCACTTGGCGGAGATCGGGACGATCCTTGGCGGCCGCTACCGGCTCGTCGAGCTCCTGGGGCAGGGCGGCATGGCCCGGATCTATCGCGGCCACGACAACCAGCTCGACCGGGACGTCGCGATCAAGCTCCTCCGACCCGAGTACGGCCGCGATCCCGATTTCAGCTCGCGGTTCCGGCAGGAGGCGCAGAACGCCGCCTCCCTGAATCACCCGAACATCGTCGCCGTGTACGACTACGGCCAGGACGAAGCCGGTCCGTTCATCGTCATGGAGCTCGTCGACGGCGAGGATCTCGCCGCAATCGTCAAGCGCACCGGGGCCCTGCCACCGCGCCAGGCCGCCCGGATCGCGGGCGAGGCGGCGCGAGCCCTCCAAGCCGCCCACCAGCACGGGATCGTCCATCGCGACGTGAAGCCCGGCAACGTGATGATCAACCGCGACGGACAGGTCAAGGTGACCGACTTCGGGATCGCCCGGGCGGTGGCCGAGGCCCAGATGACCCTGCCGGGCACGACCCTCGGCTCGGTCCACTACTTCAGCCCGGAGCAGGCCCGCGGCGAACAGGCGACGGCCGCCTCCGACATCTACTCCCTCGGAATCGTCCTGTTCCAGCTCCTGACCGGGCACCGGCCTTGGGAGGCGGACAGCGCCGCCGCGGTGGCCATGGCCCGGCTCGCCGGACCACCTCCCGATCCCACGACCCTTCGATCCGGCCTCCCCGCGGACCTCGTGGCGATCGACCGGAAGGCGCTCGCGGTCGAGCCGACCGATCGCTGGTCGTCGGCCTCGTCGATGGCGTCGGCGCTCGAGGCCTTCCTCGCCGGCACCGCCGTTCCCGGTGTCAGCGGCCCGGCCAGCGACGCGACGATCGCAGGCGGCATGGCCGGCGCGGCTGGAGCAGCCGGCGCTGCCGGCATCGCGGCCGGAGCCGCCCGCGCTCCGGGCTCCAGCGCCACCGCTCGTCCGAACCCGGGAGCGATTCCGTACGCACCGGACGCCTACGCGGACCGCGCTGTGGGCAGCGAGCGGTCGCCAGCCCCCGGCCCTGGCCGTGGCGGATCCCGCGGAGGAGACGGCACGCGACGACCGGCCGCCCGGCCGTACGAGGAGGAGGACGACAAACCGACCGGAACGTCGCCCGCCGTCTGGGCTGCGGGGATCGTCGCGATCCTGATCCTCGCGGCCGTCGGCTTCCTCGTGTTCCGCCTGCTGTCCGGCCCCGGGTCCGCTCCGCCGGCGGCACAGGTGACCGTCCCCGACTTCGTCAACAAGCCCCTCAGCGAGGCCCAGGTCCTTGCGACGCAGGCGGGCGTCAGCCTCAACCAGACGCTCGCCGACGCGAGCGGCCAGGTCGCCAACACCGTGCTGACCCAGGATCCGGCTGCGGGGACGAAGATCGACCGCGGCGGGACCGTCGACGTGACCGTCGCGCGCGGCCTCCAGACCGTGGCGGTGCCCGACCTGCGCAACCTGCCGGAGGCCGCCGCGATCAACGCGCTCTTCGCGGCGAAGCTCCAGGTCGGGACGAAGACCGAGGCGTTCGACCCGGTCGTCCCCGACGGCGCCGTCATCAGCACGAACCCGGTCGGCGGGACGCTCGTCAACGAGAACACCCCGATCTCGTACGTCCTGTCGCAGGGCCCGGAGCCCTCGGCCAGCCCGTCACCGTCTCCCTCGCCCTCGCCGTCCCCCTCACCCTCACCCACGCCGACGCCGACGCCCACGCCGACTCCGACGCCCACCCCGACGCCCGCCCCGGTGACGGTCGCCGACTATCGCTGCATGACGCTCGACCAGGCGACCGCCGAGATCACCGCCGACCATCTCGTCGTCGGGACCGTCACGCCCGAACCGGACGGCTACACCGCCGACGGAAGCTCGATCGTCATCGAGCAGACGCCTGCCCCGGGAACCAAGCACGCCCAGGGCACCGCGATCGATCTGGTCGTGAACGATCCGGCGTCGCTGGCGACCTGCCCGCCGTGATCGTGGCGGTCGGCTAGACCTCGACCTCCACCCAGCCCCGGTTGGGGCTGACCGAGCGCAGCCGGGGCACCGGCCGTCCGGGTCGCTCGGACGCCGTTGCCGCCGGCCCAGGATGGAGCTCGGGCCGGGCCTCGCCGAGGGCTCGGACGGTCAACAAGTCGAGCAGTCCGGGGATCGAGGGATCGGGCGGCACGGGGATCGCGCCATCTTCCCAGCAGGCCCGGACCTCGTCGCCGTGGAGCGGCTCCCGCCGCCGGTCCAGACCGCAGAACCCGACACGGGCGGCAACCGATCCGCGGAAGTGGCGGCACGTCCCGCAGCTCGTCGAGGAGCGGTGGCAGACCCAGCAGCGCGACGACTCCGGTTGAGGCGTCGAGCAGTGCGGGCAACGCCACTGCGGCATGGGTTGATGGTAGCTGCGCCCGCGCCGCCGCGCATCGCTTGGACGCAGGACGGCCGGGGCGCCGCCCCGGCCGAGAGAGCCGAACGGGCGTGCTACTTCGTGATCGTGATCGCCGAGCGGGTGGTCGTGTCGCCGAAGGCGGCTGTCTGGACGATCGCGGTCAACGAGATCTGGCCGTCGGTCGCGCCCTTCGGGATCGTCGTCGTGAAGCGGACGCGCCCGTCCGCGCCCGTCGACAGGACCGACGACGCGATCGGATTGATCCCCGGGACCGTCAACGTGAACGTCACGTTCGCCCCCGGCAGCGCCCGGCCGTCCGGGTCGGTGACGGTCGCGGTGAGGGTCACGTCCTCGGGCAGCCGCGAGATCCGGACCTGGTAGAACGACGCGCTGAGCTTCGCCGACAGCTTGCCCGTTCCGTGCTGGATCGACAGGTTCGCGACGTTCACGTTGCCGGCGGGATCGGTCACCGTGATCTCGATGGCGTTCGTCCCCGTCCCGATCGGGACGCTGATCGTGAACGCGCCCTTGCCGTCGGCCTCGCCGGTCACGGTGGCCTTCGTGGACGCGTTGCGGACGCTGATCGTGCTCCGGCCCTGGGTCAGGCCGACGATCTTCGCCGTCCGGGCATTGATCGTGGCGTTCGCCTTCGGCGAGCTGATCGTGATCTTCGGCTTCGTCTTGTCGTAGACGTAGGTGACCGCCGCCGAGTGCTCCGACTCGAGGTCCGCGGACCCCTCGACGATCGAGGCCGTGAACGTGTTCGCCCCCGACGCCAGAGCGACGCCTGGAACGAGGAACCGCGGCGTCGAGCCGACCGGGATCTCCTTGACGATGCCGGGATCGCCCTTGCCGATCGCGACATAGATCCGGATCCGGGCCGTCTCCTGCCCGACGACGGCGGTCGGAACCGTCCCGATGAGGTCGACGGTCGGAACGTTCGTGTACGGCTCCTCCGGTGCCTCGAGCGACGGCGCGTCCGCGGCGACCAGCTCGGACGGTGCGGGGGTCGGCGTCGCGGTGAGGTTCGTCACGAGCCCGTCGAACGTGGTACCGAGCGCGGCGGCGACCTTGCCGAGGCCGCCGCTCGCGACGATCAGGACGCCGACGCCGAGGGCGGCGACCGCCACAACCATCAAGAGCCGGAAGGGGAGGGCAATGCCCGGGCCGCGCTCGACCCGCCGGTGGCTGGTGACCCGAGACGGCGACGGGCCGCGGGATCGGTTGGAGCTCGCGGCGGGGCGACCGGTCGAGGGAGCACGCGGCCGAACCTGAGGCGGCCGCCCGCTGCGCCGTGCTGTCATCGGCCGCGATTGTCGCATGTCGTCATCCCGGCTCGACGACGAGCGTGGTCCGACGTGGGTGACGCGGCCCCGACGACCGGCGCCCCGGCTCCCGATCGGTCGGTGCGGGACCGCACCGTGGGCCCCGAGCCGGACAGTTGGAGAGGTGATCGCTGCGCTGCGGAGCGTTGTAGTCTTGCGCGGTCCGGCGCGTGCCTTCCGTCCGCGTGCCGTCACGAGGGATGGATGCAGGCTCGAGACCCCAAGCGCGACCGTCCGTCAGGCCCCACCGGTCGCCCGGCCTTCGGCGTCGGCCCGGTCGCCCGGGTGAGCCGTCCGCCCGCCCCTCGCGCGCCCCTCGCTCCACCCCCCATCGATCGCCGTGACCATCTGGCCGCCGCCTCGACGGGCATGTCCGGCCGGAGCATGTCCCTGCAGACGGGGATCCCGGGTCGGCCGGCGGTGGCGATGCCGCCCGTCCGCGGCGGGTTCGGGTTGCCGAACCTCCGACGCAACGTCTGCCCCCACTTCTACATGACCGGCAGCCGTGGCGCCATTCCCATCCAGGCCCCGCACCTCCTGAAGGCGCTGATCCGGCAGGACGCGAACGTCTCCCGCTGCCAGCTCCGGGGCGGCGTCCACATGGAGCAGGGCTA
Organism: Candidatus Limnocylindrales bacterium; assembly: GCA_035693125.1. GTDB lineage: Bacteria > Chloroflexota > Limnocylindria > Limnocylindrales > CSP1-4 > CF-46. The sequence continues at coordinate 16,968 of DASSHB010000096.1, forward strand.
CGTGAACGACGTGTGTCTCACGCCCCGCTTCAACCAGTGCGTCTTCTACGAGGACGACCTGACCCGCGAGTGACCGGCGCGTCATGACGACCGAAGAACGCGAGCTCGCCATCCGGTACGCGGCCGCGCTCGAGGCGCTCGCAGAGCGGGGTCGGTTCGGGATCCATCTGGGCCTCGGCCGGACGCGGGCTCTCCTCCGCGAGCTCGGCGACCCGCAGCTGGGGATCCGCGGCGCCCTCGTCGCGGGGACGAACGGCAAGGGCAGCGTCCTCGCCCTGGCCGCGTCTGCCGTGCGCGCCGCCGGGATCCGGGCCGGTGAGACGCCGAAGCCGCATCTCGTGTCGTACCGGGAGCGGCTCCAGATCGCGGGCCGGCCCGTCGACGCGGCCACGTTCACCAGGCTCGTCACGACCGCCATCGCGGCCGCGGACCGGTTGCCGCGGCGCCTGGGCGATCCCACCGAGTTCGAGCTGCTCACCGCCGTCGTGTTCAGCTGGTTCGCCGAGGAGGGGGTCGACCTGGCCCTGGTCGAGGTGGGGCTCGGCGGCCGCCTTGACGCGACCCACGCGTGGGACGGCGGGGTGGCCGCGATCACGAACGTCGACCTGGATCACACCGACCGGCTCGGGCCCACGATCCGCCACATCGCCCGGGAGAAGGCCGCGATCATCGTGCGCGGCGACCGGGCCGTGACGGGAGCCACCGGCGACGCGCTGGCGATCGTCCGCCGGCGCGCCTCCCGGATGGGCGTCCCGCTCCGGATCGTCGAGCCCGCCCCGATCGTCGGCCAGGACCGTGACGGGTTGACCGTCGAGCTGCCCCGGCTGGGCCGGGTTCACGTGGGCCTGCGCGGACGCCATCAGGCCGCGAACATCGCCGTCGCCGACGCGCTCCTCGATGCCCTCGACGCGGCAGGGATCGCGGCCATCCCCGATGACGCTCGACGGAGGGGGTACGCCGACGCTCGCTGGCCGGGCCGTTTGGAGCTCGTGGCCGTCGACGGCCGGGACGTGCTGCTCGACGGCGCCCACAACCCGGCCGGAGCCGCGGCGCTCGCCGCCGCGCTCGACGATCTGCGGCCGTTCCTCGCCCCGGGAAGGCCGACCCTCGTGACCGCGACGATGGCCGACAAGGACGTCCCGGGCATCGTCGGCGCGCTGGCGCGCTCGGACGCCCTGGCGGATGCTCGCGTCATCGCGACGAGCGTGGGTGGCGGCCGGGCGATGGCGCCGGACGACCTGGCCGCGGTCTGGCGGGGCGATGGACCGCCCGCCGCGCGGATCGAGACGGCGCGGGATCCCGGCGAGGCCCTTGACCGCGCGCTGAGCGGCCGGCCCGGCCCGGTCGTCGTCGCGGGCTCGCTCTACCTCGTGGGCGCCATCCGGGCAATGTTGGTGGACGACCCGCTCGTCCGGGATCCGATCCCGGCCCGTCCAGGCGCGCCGGATCCGGGCGACAATCCGCGTCGATGACCCAGCCCGAGACCACCAAGCGCCGCTCGGACCTGACCGGACCGCCCGACGGGCTGGTCGACCCGGGGATCGTGGCCGCCCAGGCGGATCTCGGCGGAGGCGCGGCGACGCCATCGGTCCGGATCCCCGCCGGCGCCGGCGATGGACTGCCCGGCGCGCCCCGGTCGACCCGAATCGGCGATCGAGTCTTCGCCTGGGGGACGAGGACGTTCGTGATGGGCATCCTGAACGTCACCCCCGACTCGTTCTCCGGCGACGGCCTGCTCGGCGCCGCGGATCCAGTCGCGGCGGCGGCGGTCCAGGCCCGGGCGATGGTCGAGGAGGGTGCGGACCTGCTCGACGTCGGCGGTGAATCCACCCGTCCCGGCCACGCGACCGTGTCGATCGACGACGAGATCGCCCGGGTCGTGCCGGTGATCCGGGCGGTCCGAGCGGAGGCGCCCGGCGTCCCGATCAGCATCGACACCACGAAGCCGGCCGTCGCCGAGGCCGCCCTCGACGCGGGTGCGGTCCTCCTCAACGACATCTGGGGCGTCGCGGCCGACGACGCCCTGCTCCGCGTCGCCGCCGAGCGGCGAGCTCCGATCGTCCTGATGCACAACCGGGCCGAGGCGCGCTACCGGAACCTGGTCGCCGAGGTGATCGCCGACCTCCAGCGGGCCATCGACCGCGCCCTCGACGCGGGCATCGCCTGGGACGACCTGCTCGTCGATCCGGGGTTCGGGTTCGGCAAGTCGCCCGAGCAGAACCTGGCGATCGTCCGCGAGCTCGACCGCCTGCGCGTCCTCGGCCGCCCGATCCTGCTCGGGACGTCGCGCAAGTCGACGCTGGGCAAGATCCTCGACCTGGGGCCCGACGAACGGCTCGAGGCGACGCTGGCGACGACCGCCCTCGGGGTCGCGGCAGGCGCGGACCTCGTCCGGGTCCACGACGTCCGCGCGAACGTCCGGGTCGCCCGCACCGCCGACGCGATCATCCGCGCCGTCCCCGGGCCTGCGCGAGCCGAAGGGTCAGGCGGGCGATGACCGACCGGATCGTCCTCCGCAACGTCCGGCTCGAGGGGCGCCACGGCTACTACGACCACGAGCTGGAGAATCCACAGCCGTTCGAGATCGACGTGGAGCTCGTCCTGGACCTCCAACCGGCCGGGATCGACGACGACCTGGCACAGTCGGTCGACTACGGCCGGGTCTACGAGATCGTCCGCCAGATCGTGGAATCGACCTCGTACCGGCTGCTCGAGGCGCTGGCCGAGGCGATCAGCCACGAGATTCTCGTGGCGTTCCCGGTCCAGGAGGTCGGCGTCCGCGTCCGCAAGCCGGCCGTCCAGCTCGGCGGCCCGCTGGACTACGCCGCGGTCGAGATCTGGCGGCGCCGCACCGACTGACGCGTCGCCGCCGCGCCGGCGCTACTCGAGGTTGGGCGGGCGGACCCCGAGCGTCACGACCGCGGTCGTCTCCGTCCCGTCGCGCAGGATCGTCAGGGTGATCTTGTCGCCCGGCGAGAACTGCGAGAGGAGCGCGTCGAGCGGGTGGACCGTGTCGATGGCCTGGTCGTTGATCTTCGTGACGATGTCGCCGTCCTTCAGGCCGGCCGCCGCGGCCGGGCCCTTGGCCGTCACCGCGGGTCCGCCGCCCGAGGTCGTCGTGTGGATCCACGCGCCCTGATCGACGGGGAGCTTCTCGGTCTTGGCGGTCTGGGCGTTGATCGCCACGTAGTGGATGCCGATGTACGGGCGCGACAGCTCCTGCCCCGCGATCGCCTGGCGCATGATCGGGGCGGCGATGTTGATCGGGATCGAGAAGCCGATGCCCGTCGAGTTCTGGGCGATCGCGGTGTTCACCCCGATGACCGCGCCGGTCGCGTCGAGGAGCGGCCCGCCGCTGTTGCCCGGGTTGATCGCGGCATCGGTCTGGATCAGGTTGCGGAGCGCGCCGCCTTCGGTGGTGATCGAGCGGCCGGTTGCGGACACGATGCCGCTCGTCACGCTGTTGTCGAAGGAGCCGAGCGGGCTCCCGATCGCCACGACGAGCTCACCCACCTTGAGTCCGTCGGAGTCACCGACCGTCGCGGCGGGCAGCCCCGTCGCGTCGATCTTGATGATCGCGAGGTCGGTCAGCGTGTCGATCCCGTAGATCGTCGCGGGGTACTCGAGGCCTTCTTTCAGCTGGACCGTCAGGTCGCTCGTGCCGGCGACCACGTGGCGGTTCGTCAGGATCCAGCCGTTCGCGTCGAAGATGATCCCGGACCCGACGCCGTCCTGCTCCTGCGAGACCGGCGAGTTCGGGTCGACGCCCTTCGTGAAGATCCGGACGACCGAGGGCCCGGCCTTGGCCGCGACGTCGATGATCGCGGAGTTCTCGTCGACGGTGACCGGCTGCTTCACGGTGCTCGAGTTCGGGCTGCCGCCGCCCGGCGCCTGGATCACCTGGCGGTCGAGGGCGCCGCTCGCGGTCAGGGCCACGACCGTGCCGCCGGACGCGAGGATCGCCGCGGCCAGGGCCGCCGCCAGGACGGTGCCCGCCCCGGTGCCGCGCCGGACCGCCTGGGTGGGGACTGGTGCCGTCGCGACCGGGGTCTCGAACCAGCGCTCGGGCGTGGGCTCGGACGTCTGCCAGGGCTGCCGGGACCACTCGGGTCGTGGCTCGGGCGGCGGCGAGAAGGACGCCGGCGGCGCGGACGGCGCGGGCGCGAACGGGTCCGTGGCGGGCGCCGTCCCGGGCCGGTCGGGGCCCGGATCGGGCCGCATCCATGGCCGGGGGTCGTGCGGCTGGGTCTCGTCGTCTGGGGAGGACGGTCGGTCGGTCATCGTGAGCGTGATCTCGTGCGGATGGAGGCGGCGGTCGCGCATGTGACCGCCGGGGGTGGTGCCTCTAGCCTGATCCCTCGCGGTTCAGCCCGGACGCCGGGCCCGGTGAAGAATCCACCATCTTCGGTCCCGGTGCCGGCTCGGCTGCTGCCGCCGCGCCGGTCGTCACGTGCTCCTCGTCGAGTCGTGGATCGCGCGGCAGGGTCACGACAAAGCGAGCTCCCGCGCCCAGCCGGCTCTCGACCTCGATCGTCCCGCGGTGGATGTCGACGATCGAGCGAACGATCGCGAGCCCCAGGCCACTGCCGCTGGCACGGGCCTCGTTGGCCCGGGTGCCGCGGTAGAACCGGTCGAAGATCCGGGGGAGCTCGGCCGGATCGATCCCCACGCCGGTGTCGGCCACCTCGATGAGCCCCCCGCCGTCATCGGCCGGAGCCACCCGCACGCGGACCGTCCCGGGTCCTTCGGTGAACTTGATCGCGTTGCCGACGAGGTTGGTGACGACCTGGCCGATCCGCTGGGGGTCGTGCCGGATCCGGATCGGGGCCGGCGCGACGTCCAGGTCCAGGTCGACGCCCTTCCGGTCCGCCGCCTGGCGGGCCTGCTCGACCGCCGACTCGACGGTGACCCGGAGGTCGTCCGGCCGCAGGTCGAGGAGCACCAGGCCCGAGTCGAGCTTGGACAGCTCCAGGAGGTTCTGGGCCAGCCAGTCGAGCCGTTCCAGCTGCACCCGACTCCGCGTGAGGAACTCGGCGCGGGCGGCCGGATCCTCGGCCGCGTGCTCGGTCAGGAGCTCGTTGAACGTCAGGAGGGCCGCGATCGGCGTCCGCAGCTCGTGCGACACGTCGGCCAGGAAGTCCCGGCTCCGGTCGCGGTCGCGGCGGATGATCGCGACGCTCTCCTCGAGGCGGTCGGCCATCGCGTTGAACTGCGTCGCAAGCTCCGCGAGCTCGAGGGAGCCGGCGCGCAGGTCGGCTCGCGAGATCCGGCTCGAGAGGTCGCCGTCGGCGAGGGCTCGCGAGGTCTCGGTCAGGCGCCGGAGCGGCGTCGTCACCCGGATCGCCATCGCCGCTGCGACGATCACGGCGATCCCCAGGGCGAGCACGCCGACGGCCGCGGTCACGGTCGTGACGTTGTCGATCGCCGTCTGGCGGAACGTGTACGGGTTGGAGAGGCGGATCGCGATCACGTACCCGAACGGGCTGTTGATCGACGGCCGCAGGAAGACCCGGCCCACGAGGGGCTCCTTCACGAGACCGGTTCGGTTCGGCTCCTGCGCCGCGAAATGGAAGACGCCGTTCGTGGCCGGCACGAAGGCCTGCGTGTCGCCATTCCCGCCGGCCGGAAGGCCCAGCACCAGGTCGACGTCGGCCTCGGACAGGAGGTCCGCGATGAACCGGACCCGGGGTGGATCGGTCAGGTCCCGCACGACGTCCTCGTTGACGGCGTTGCTCGCATCGACCACCGGCTGCGGGTAGGCCGAATCGGAGGCGAGGAAGTCGATGTACGCCGCCACCAGCTGGGTCTTCGCGTCGAGGTCGGACAGCTGCTGCGTCCGGAACTCCTCGTTCAGGCGGTACAGGACGAAGACCGTGACGAGGAGGAGCGACAAGGCCACGACGCCGGCGAACCCGAGCGTCAGCCGGCCCTGGAGGGTCTTGGGCCAGAGCCGGCGCAGGACGTGCGGGATCAGGCGCGGACGCCGCACCCGGAAACGCCGCCGGGGGCGGGTGCGCTCGGCGCGCGGTTCGGCCGGCTCGCCCGTGCCCACCGCTCGATCGGGCCCGAGCTCCTCGAGCGTCGGCCGGTCCGCGTCCTGACCGCCGTCAGCGCTCGGCGAAGGCGTAGCCGACACCACGGACCGTCATCACGAAGGCGGGCGCCGCCGGATCGTCCTCGATCTTGTCGCGGAGATGGCTGACGTGGACGTTGATCGTCTTCTCGTCCTGGTCCAGGGCCTCGTAGTCACGGAGCAGCTCCAGGAGCTCCGAGCGCGTGTAGACGCGACCGGGCCGCGAGGCGAGGTGACGGAGGATCTCGAACTCGGTCGGGGTCAGGCTGATCCGGCGATCGCCGCGCTGGACGCGCCGCCGCTCCAGGTCGATCACGAGATCGCCGTGGCGGATCACCCGCCCGCCGGCCGCGTCGCTCAGGTCGCCGTACGCGCGGCGGAGGAGGGCCTTGATCCGGCTCATCAGCTCACGCAGCCCGAACGGCTTCGTCAGGTAGTCATCGGCCCCGAGCTCCAGGCCGATCACCTTGTCGACCTCGTCGTCGCGGGCCGTCAGCACGAGGACCGGCGCCTTCGAGCCGGTGGCCCGCAGCCGGCGCAGGACCTCGAAGCCGTCGACGCCCGGCAGCCGGACATCGAGGACGACCAGGTCGGGTGCCTGCGTCGTCGCGAACTCGAGGCCCTCCTCGCCGCTCTTCGCGACCGCGACCTGGTAGCCCTCCTGCTGCAGGGCGTACTGGATCCCGCGCGCAACCGCGAACTCGTCCTCGACGATCAGGATGGTGGCGCTCATGGCGGCGCGAGCGTACACCGCTGCCCGCCCACGGGCGGGCGAGCGCTCGGGCTGGCTGTCTCCCGACGTCGCCTGAGCGGCTCAGACGGGTTTGGTCAGGCCCTTCGCCCGTGATAAGGTGACGCCGATTCCGGCGCCCCCGAGCGAGCTCCATCGGCTGGCCGCGCCGCCCCGAACGAACGATCCGATCCTGAGGTTCCCGCCGCGATGTCCACCGCCACGTCCAGCCGTCCCAGCCTCGCCGCCGAGCCGCGCGAGGAGCTGGGCAAGAAGGTCGCCTCCCTCCGCCGGGCCGGTCGCCTGCCGGCCGTGGTCTTCGGCCATGGGCTCGACTCGGAGAACGTGTCGCTCGACGCCCACGAGTTCGATCTCCTTCGCCGGAAGGCGGGTGCGAACGCCCTCATCGACCTGTCGGTCCACGGCAAGAAGGCGCGGCCGGTGCTCGTCCACGGCGTCCAGGTCCACCCGGTCAACCGGCGCCCGGTCCACGTCGACCTGTTCCTGGTCCGGATGACCGAGGAGCTGACCGTCGACGTGCCGCTCGTCGCCACCGGCACGTCGTCGGCCGTCGAGAACGACAACGGCACGCTCCTCCACCCGACCGAGACCGTCCGGGTCAAGGCCCTGCCCGATCACCTGCCCCAGTCGATCGAGTACTCGGTCGATTCGCTCGTCGACTTCGACGCGGTGATCAAGGTTTCCGATCTGTCGATCCCGTCCGACGTCACGCTGCTGACCGATCCCGACGAGGTGATCGCCAAGGTCCTGGCGCCGCGGCTCCAGGCCGAAGAGGCGGCGCTCGAGGCCGAGGAGGCCGAGGCGGCGGCGACGGCAGCCGAGGAGGCGGGCGAAGGCGAGGCGGCCGAAACAGCCGAGGGCGCTGCCGAGGGGGCCCAGGCCGAGGGCGCCGGCGAGAGCGCCGAGACCCAGCCCGAGGGCTGATCCTCGCCCCGGTCGACCGACCGCCGCCATCCCCGCGTCCGGCCCGGTCGCGGCGATCAGGTCCGCCGGCCCGTGACGGTGACGGTCCGATGGCGGAGTGCCATCTGCGCCTGGGTGCGGCGGGCGAGCCGGCGCCGGAGGGCGGCCTCGAACCGGGCTCGCACCTCGGGCTCCAGGGTCGAGACGAGGTCTTCCTCGTCGAACTCGCTCATGAACGCCACGTACTCGTCCGGCGTGAACGGGTGGACGAGGTCGCCCGCGACCGCGCGCACCTCGCGGTAGCCCGCCCGCCGCATCTGGGCTTCGGCGCTTGCCGGGTCCGGGATGTCGTCGCGGGGCGGGTCCCAGCCACGCGGCTCCTCGCCGACCTCCTCGAGGGCATCGTCGAAGTCGTCGTCGGGGAGGAACGCCTCGCCCTCGCGGGTCATCCACGTGATCCAGGCGAACGCCCCGCCTGGGCGGAGGACGCGCCGGACCTCGCGCAGCACCCGGTACCGGTTCGGCACGAGCTGGAGGACGAACGACGAGATCGCGACGTCGATCGAGCCGTCCGCGAGCGGCAGGTCGTGAGCCGGCGCGACGAGCACGTCCAGGCGGGACCGGTCCTCGGGGTCCAGCAGCCGATCGGCCTCCGCGCGGGCCGCCTCGGCCATCCCGGCGCTCACGTCGATCCCGGTGACCCGGACCCCCGGCCAGCGACGGATCGCGGCGATCGCCAGCGTGCCCGTGCCGGTGCCGACGTCGAGGATCCTCGTCGCCCCGGAGGCCACGACCGGCTCGATCACGTCGAGGACGGCCAGCGCCGAGGGGGCGATCACCGGAGCCCACCAGCGGGCGTAACCGCCGGCGATCCGGTCGTAGCGTGCCGCCTGTTCCGTCATCCCGCGATCGTGCCAGACCGGCCGGCGCCACACATCGTGAAGACGGGCCGTCTCGGCTTGGTCTGCCACGTCGATCCCCCGCTCGGAGCGCGTCATGACCCGTCGGATCGCCGTCCGCATCCTCGCCCTGGCCGGCCTCGTCGGCTGGCTCGCCCAGGCCGTCCTGCTCGAGAACCTGCTCGGCATCAACGCGCCGATCCTGGCGGCCGTCCTGCTCGTTGCGGCATGGCTCGTCCGCCCAACCGACGAGCCCGTGGATCGTGCCGACTGGTGGCTGCCGGCGGCGGCGCTCGCCGTCAGCGCGGGGATCGCCGTCCGCGCGGATCCCACGCTCGTCCTGGTCGACGCCTTCGTTGCGTGCGGGCTCCTCGGCGCGTCGATGGCGGCACTGGCCGGCCTTCGCGTCACCCGGCGGTCCGCGCTTGCGATCACGGAGCTGGGCCTGCTCGTGCTGGGCTGGGCGGGCGTCGGCATCCTCCGCGTCACGACCGCTCTCCGGCGGCTGGCGCCGCCCGGCGAGGTGGGCCGAGCCGAGTCGCTACCAGCGCGTTTGCCGGCCTGGTTCGTCCCCGTCCTGCGCGGCGTCCTGATCGCCGTCCCGATCCTGGTCGTCTTCACGAGCCTCTTCGCGGCCGCCGACGCCGCATTCAGCCGGATCGTCGGCACGCTCTTCGCCTGGGAGCTGGACCTGGGCGAGCTGCCGATCCGGGCGGCGGTCGCGTTTCTGATCGCCTGGGCGGTGGCGGGCCTGCTCGCAGTCGCGACGGGCGCGGCGATCGATGACGACGGCGCCGGCATGATCCCGCGCTCGGAGGCGAGCCCAGGTCCGCAGTCGCTCGGCGCGGCGGCTGCCGGCGTCCCGGCGGTGGATCGTGGGCTGACCGCGCTCCGGCTCGGTGCGATCGAGGCGGCGACGATCCTCGTGGCGGTCGACGCGCTGTTCGCCGTCTTCGTCGTGATCCAGATCGCGTACCTGTTCGGCGGCCTCGACACGCTGGCGGCCACGGGCCTGCCGTACGCCCAGTACGCTCGGAGCGGCTTCTTCGAGCTGGTCCGGGTCGCATTCCTCGCCGGGATGCTGCTCGCGGCGATCCATGCCGTGGCGGCGCGGCGGACCTCGCTCCTCGTCGGCGCGGGCGTCGTCCTCGCCGTCCTGACGGCCGTCGTCCTCGCGTCGGCGCTGCTCCGCCTCCGGATCTACCAGGATGCATACGGCTGGACGGAGCTCCGCTTCTACGTCCTGGCCTCGATCGTCTGGCTTGCGATCGGGATCGGGCTAACGATCGTCCTCCTGCTGCGCGACCGGATGCGCTGGCTGGTCCACGGGCTCGCCATGGCCGCCGTCATCGTCCTGCTCGGGATCAACGTCGTCGGGCCGTCGCGGGTCATCGCCGAGCAGAATGTCGCCCGTGTCCTCGATCCGAGCCTCGTGCCGGCCGACGGCCGCAGCGGGCTCGACGTCCCGTATGCGGCCGAGCTCGGGGACGACGCGATCCCCGCCCTGATCCGCGCCCTGCCGGCCGTCCACGGGACGGACCAGGTGCGCCTCGTGTCGTTCCTGCGCGCCCGGCGATCGGACCTCGACGAGCCCGCGACGAAGACCGGCTGGCCGTCGTGGAACCTGGGGCGCGAGGCCGCACGAGAGGCGTTGGAGGCCGCGACTCCCTGATCCGGCGGAGCCCCGAGCGGCGGGCGCCCGGTAGACTCGGAGCGTGAAGCTCCCGATCGACCCACCGCTGGAGCCCATGCTCGCCAAGGCGTCCAACGGGCTCCCGGATGGCGACGGCTGGCTGTACGAGCCGAAATGGGACGGCTTCCGGGCGATCGTCTTCCGGGACGGTGACGAGGTCCTGATCCAGAGCCGCGACCTGAAGCCGCTCGATCGCTACTTCCCCGAGCTCAACGCGCCGATCCGGGCGGCCTTCCCCGAGCGCTGCGTGATCGACGGCGAGGTCGTGATCTCGAGCGACGGCGAGCTCCAGTTCGAGGCTCTCCTCCTCCGGATCCATCCCGCCGCGTCGCGCGTGAAGATGCTCGCCGAGGAGAGCCCGGCGAGCTTCGTGGCATGGGACGTCCTGGCCCTCGGCGACGAGGACCTCCGGAGCACGCCCCAGGGCGAGCGCCGGGCCCGGCTCGAGCAGGCGTTCGCGGGCGTCGAGCCACCCATCCACCTGACGCCCGCCACCCGGGATCGCGCGCTCGCGGCAGACTGGTTCGACCGGTTCGAGGGCGCTGGCCTCGACGGGGTCGTCGCGAAGCGCCTCGACGCGCCGTACCAGCCCGGCAAGCGCGCGATGCTGAAGATCAAGCACCAGCGCACGGCCGACTGCGTGGTGGCCGGATTCCGCTGGCACAAGAACGGGCCGGGAACGCACGTCGGCTCGCTGCTCCTGGGCCTGTTCGACGACGCGGGCAAGCTCCACCACGTGGGGATCACCTCGACGTTCACCTGGGACAAGCGCGAGGCGCTCGCCAAGGAGCTCGAACCCTGGCGCGCGGACGCGCTCGAGGGCCATCCGTGGCACGAGTGGGCCGAATGGGCGCAGGCGGGCGCGGCGGATGCCTCCGGCCAGCGGCTCCCGGGCGCGACCTCGCGCTGGAACCGCGGCAAGGACCTGTCGTGGGAGCCGCTCCGTCCGGAGCGGGTCGTCGAGGTCGCCTACGACCACCTCCAGGGCGATCGCTTCCGGCACGGGACGACCTTCGTCCGGTGGCGCGACGACAAGGCGCCGGGTGACTGCCGCTACGACCAGCTCGAGGAGACGGCCGCCTACGAGATCGCGAAGATCTTCGGCGGCTGACCCAGGAGCCAGGCGGGCTACGGGCGGCGAGTCAGAACGGTGTCCGGGACGAGGAACGAGGCCGCAAAGAGGGCAAGCCCCAACCAGCCGAGCGACAGCCCCCGGACGTCGACGCCGAGCGCGGCGATGACGAGCAGGATCACGGCGATCAGCAGCAGGAGGGTGCGGGCCGTCAGCGTCATCGAAGAACCTCCAGCGAACGAGGATCGCCGGATCGTGGCGCACCGCCATGACGGCGGACAGTCCCGCGCGAGCCCGCAACGTCAAACCGGCGACGCAGACGCGTGCCGCCGGCCGGCGCTCGATCCGCCCGTACCTCCTCGTCATTGCTCCGCACGGCGGCGATGCGCATCCTCAGGCCGACATGTACCGCGTCGCGATGGCGACGTGACATGACGGCACTCGATCGGAGACGGCCTGCCCGCTTCGGCCCATCGGCGGATCATCATCGCGATCCTTGGCGTCGCGTTCGTCGCCGGCGGCGCGATGCTGGCCGGTGGCGCCTTGACGAACGCAAGCCGGCCCGGCGGGTCGCCCGCGGCGGACGTCGCCGCGGCCGGCGCGGCGACGCCCCGCGCTGACGGCTCAGGGCCTTCGACCACCGACCCGGGCGCCAGCGCCGGAGCATCGCGTGCGCCTGGCCGGCCGTCGGCTCGACCATCGGCCGAGCCCGGCGCCACGCCGAAGCCGGCTCCCAAGCCGACCGCGAAGCCCGTCGCCACCCCGGCTCCGACGCCTCGGGCCACTCCCCGCCCGACGCCGAAGCCGACGCCCAGGTCCACGTCCATCCCGCTCCCGGTCCCAGCCGGTGCGAGCCCGACCCTCGATGGCTGCCCGGTGTTCCCAGCCACCAACGTCTGGAACCGGCCGATCACGACCCTGCCCGTCCGCTCGGATTCGCGGACTCTGGTCGCCTCGATCGGGTCCACCGCCCACCTCCACCCCGACTTCGGCTCGTACGCTGGCTACGGGATCCCGTTCAACCTCGTCGACAGCTCGACGCCGAAGACCCGCGTGGCGTTCGACTACGCCGACGAGTCCGACGACGTGGGCTACCCGATCCCGAGCCACCCCAAGGTCGAAGGCGGCTCGGACGCCCACATCCTCCTCGTCGACACCGACGCCTGCCGGCTGTACGAGCTGTGGGACTCCCGCCAGTCCGGCTCAGGTTGGGAGGCCGGGTCCGGTGCGACGTGGTCGCTGACCTCGAACCACCTCCGGCCGGCGGGCTGGACGAGCGCCGACGCCGCCGGCCTCCCGATCCTGCCGGGGCTCGTCCGGTACGACGAGGTCGCGGCCGGCGCCATCCGCCACGCGATCCGGTTCACGGCGCCGCAGACGCGGCGCGCCTACCTCTACCCCGCGCGCCACTGGGCGTCGTCGTCGACGAGCGCCGGCCTGCCGCCGATGGGGCTTCGGCTCCGGCTCAAGGCGTCGTACGACATCTCGGGCCTGCCGAAGCAGGCCCGGGTGATCGCCAAGGCGATGCAGCTCTACGGGATCATCCTGGCCGACAACGGCTCCCCGTGGTTCTTCCAGGGCGCGTCCGATCCGCGCTTCGACGACGACCAGCTCAACGCCCTGAAGGGAATTCCGGGTTCGGCCTTCGAGGCCGTCGACACCTCGGGCTTCGTCAACGGATAACGGATCGCCCGGCAATCCAGGTCCGCGTCGCGATCAGCCGGGCGACGAGCGCTTCCGCGGCGCGCGCTCCAGCTGCCCGCTCCGATCCGGCCACTCGAAGCCGGCCCACGGGTCGTAGTCCGGGTCGAGGGCTTCCTGCGCCGGCCGATCCGGCTCCGGGACGTGGATCAGGTTCACCCGGACCCGGTACCAGAGCGACGACCGGCCGCGCATCCCGTCCGTCAGGACGTCGGCCGGCTCGAGGTGTCGGGCGGCCTCGGGGTGGCGCGCCTTCCAGCGCTCGAGGCCCTCGAGCGCCTCGGCCTTGGAGGCGGCCCGGCTGATCTCGATGACCGGGATGTTCGTCTTGCGCCGGCCGGTCGGCGTCGGGCGGGAGCCGCCGCCGGGCGTACCGCGCGGCGGCATCCCCGGCCACTCGGTGGGCAGCCCCGCATTGCGATCGCCCGCGGCGACCGCCGCCGCGCGCTCGGCCTGGACTTCGGGCGGCGGCCCGCCCTCGGTGCCGCGACCTTCCTCGTACTCGCCCTTCGGGCGGCGGGCGCGCGACGGCTGGACGCGCGGCGGCTCGCCCGCCTGCTTCGCGTAGTTCGGCGGCCACGGCGCGTCGCCCTGCCCCTCCGACTCGTGGCGGGCACTCAGCTCCAGGAGCGCGTCCAGCGATCCGACGGCCTCATCGATCCCCTCGGCGGCATCGCCGCGCTTCGCATAGATCCCGGGCACCGTCGCGACCGTGAAGTCCTCGGCCGTGACCTCGGCGACCTCGTCCCAGCGCAACGGCATCGAGACCCGCGCGTCCGCCAGCGGCCGGACCGAATAGGCAGAGGCCACCGTCCGGTCCTTGGCGTTCTGGTTGTAGTCGAGGAACACGCCGTGGCGCTCCTCCTTCCACCACTTGCTCGTGGCGATCGCGGGCGCCCGCGCCTCGACGTCGCGCGCGAGGGCGAGCGCGGCGCGCCGCACCTGGGCGTACGTCCAGTCGGGCCGGATCCGGACGAGGATGTGGATCCCGCGCGAGCCCGAGGTCTTGGGCCAGCTCACGAGCCCGACCGCCTCGAGCGCTTCCCGACACACGAGTGCGACCTCGCGGACCTGCGACCAGGGGACCCCCGGGATGGGATCGAGGTCGACCCGCAGCTCGTCGGGATGGTCGAGATCCTCGGCGCGGACCGGGTGCGGGTTGAGGTCGATGCAGCCCAGGTTGACCACCCAGGCCAGCCCGGCCGGCTCGTCGAGGACGATCTCGTCCGCCGTTCGGCCCGACGGGAAGGTGAGCTCGGCCGTGCGGATCCAGTCCGGCGTGTTGTCGGGCGCGCGCTTCTGGAAGAACGGCTCCTTCGTGATCCCGTCGACGAACCGCTTCAGGGCCATCGGCCGGCCGCCCGCGCCGCGCAGCGCGCCATCGGCAACGGCGAGGTAGTAGTTGACGAGGTCCATCTTCGTGACGCCCGCGTCCGGGAAGTAGACCTTGTCCGGGTTCGAGATCGAGACCTCGCGGCCGCCGATCTCGAGGACCTCCTTGCGGGTGGGCATGGTGCGATCCTAGCGGCGAGTCGCAAGGAGGTGGTCCGATGGCTGAGGCCGTCCGCTTCCGGGGACGGGTGCGTTCCTGGGAAAGGCCGCCGGCAGGGGCCTCGCGGTGCTGGACGTGCCGGCGGGACCTCGTGGACGCGCTCGGCAGTCGCACGCAGTACCGCGTGAGCGGGAGGCTGAACGGGTCGCCTTCCGCCGGGAGCGGCATGCTCGTCGCGGGCGGCGGCTAGTGCATCGGCGTCAGCCAGGGCGCGCTAAAGGCGGCGGGAGCCGCGGTGGGCGACGAGCTCGAGATGTCGATCTCGCGGGCGTGACGGTTCGTAGCGCTGCCGCCCTCATGCCGCCACCGCATGAGATCGCAACGAACGAACGTGGCCGGTTCGCCCGACGACACCAGGGAGCGCGAATGGACACACTGCCACGCTCGTTCATCCGAGATCGATGTCCCAGGGGCATCCCGCGCGCTCATCCGGGAGCCTCGAACCGGCGAACCCCCGTCAGCGAGCCGTGACACGCATCGGCGGAGGGCCGATGATGGACGCCTCGCGAGGGACGTCACGATCTGATGCTCAGCCAGCCAGAGCCCGCCTGCCTCGTCATCGCCGACATCTCCGGCTACACCGGCTTCCTCGCCGGCGCCGAGCTCGACCACGCCCAGGACATCCTGGCCGATCTGATGTCGACGGTCGTCGCCGCGTTTCGGCCGACGTTCAAGCTCGCCAAGCTCGAGGGCGACGCGGCATTCGTCTACGTCCGGGCGCCGACGGTCGACGCCGCGGCCCTCCAGGACACGATCGAGCGCTGCTACTTCGCGTTCCGTCGCCGACTCCGCGACGTCAGCCAGGCGTCGACGTGCGAATGCAACGCCTGCATCCTCGTGCCGAGGCTCGACCTGAAGGTGGTCGCCCACCACGGCCTGATCGTCCGTCAGCGGATCGGCGGCTGGGAGGAGCTCGTCGGAAGCGACGTGATCATCGTCCACCGCCTCCTGAAGAACCACGTCCAGGAGAGCCTGGGCGTCGAGGCGTATGCGGCCTACACCGATGCCTGCGTCAGCGCGATGGGCCTCGCCGATCCGGCGGCCGCCGGCCTCGGCGAATCCGTCGAGCCGTTCGAGGGCGTCGGCGAGATCCGGATGTGGGTCCGCGACCTCCACGCCGCCTGGGATGCCGAGACGGCCCGAGCTCGCCGGGTCGTGGCCGGCGACGAGGTCGCCATGGTGCTCGAGGCGACGCCCCGGGCCCCGGCGGCGCTCGTCTGGGACTACATGACCTCGCCGATCCGGCGTCCGAAGTGGCAGGCCGGCGTGGACGACGTGGTCGAGAGCGCCTCCACGGCCGGCCGGCGCGGGATCGGCACGGTCAACCATTGCATCCACGGCAAGGACGCGATCGTCGAAGAGGTCCTCGACTGGGAGCCCTACGACCACGTCACGTACCGGACGCAGCTCCCGATCCCGAACACTCCCAAGCTCCTGAGCAGCTACGTGTTCCGCGAGCTCGACGATGGCCGCACCCACGTCGAGCTACGCTTCGGGCGGCCCAAGTCGGCGAAGGACCGCGCGATCACGGAGCCGCTGATGCCGATGATCCGCGGGATGTTCGAGGCGGGCGCGGCCGAGCTCATCCCGATCGTCGAAGCCGCCGCACGCGACGCCGAGGCCGCGGCGCCCCCGGAACCGGAGGTGCCGGTCGCCCTGGGCCGGAACCTGCGGGAGCCGATCGCGACCGGCCGCTAGGCTGTCCCTGTCGATCGGCCGGGGCTCCGTTCGTCGAGAGGGCAGAGGCGCGACCGAGCGCGCCCGACCGGGCGAGGAGGACACCTGATGCGCTACCTGCTCCTGATCTACACGGCCGAGACCGACGAGGCCCCGGCGCCCGAGGTGGCTTCGGCCAGCCACGCGGCGTATGCCGAGTTCACCGCGGACATCAAGCGGCGCGGTCTGTTCCAGGCCGGCGAGGCGCTGACGCCCACGTCGACGGCCACGACGGTTCGCGTCGTCGACGGCGAGACCGTGGCCACCGACGGGCCGTTCGCCGAGACGAAGGAAGCGCTAGGCGGCTTCTACCTGATCGAGGCCCGCGATCTCGACGAGGCGATCGAGGTCGCAGAGCGGATCCCGGCCGCCGCCTTCGGCTCGATCGAGGTCCGCCCGATCTGGGAGCTGCCGGCCGAGTACGCGATGGCCGAGGCAGAGGCGTCGGCGGCCGGTTGACCCGAGGGTCGGTCGAGTCGCGCGAGGTCATCGACCGCCTGTTCCGCGAGGAGCAGGGCCGGGCGGTCGCCACCCTCATCCGCGTCCTCGGGGATTTCGATCTGGCCGAGGAAGCGGTCCAGGAGGCGTTCATCACGGCCCTGGAGACCTGGCCCAAGCGGGGCATCCCGGACAACCCCGGCGCGTGGATCACGACGACCGCCCGGAACCGGGCGATCGACCGGCTCCGGCGGCGGAAGGTCCTCGCGGAGAAGCAGCCAATCCTCGAGCGACAGGCGGCGATCGAGGAGGAGCTCGCGGCGATCGATCCCGACGCGGCCATCGACGGCCCCGACCCGAGCAACCCGATCGTGGACGACCGGCTGCGCCTGATCTTCACGTGCTGTCACCCGGCCCTGGCGATGGACGCCCGGGTCGCGTTGACGCTGCGCACGCTCGGCGGCCTGTCCACGCCCGAGATCGCCCGCGCGTTCCTGGTGCCCGAGGCGACGCTCGCCCAGCGTCTCGTCCGTGCGAAGCGGAAGATCCGCGACGCCGGGATTCCGTATCGCGTCCCCGACGATCACGCCCTGCCGGAGCGCCTGGACGGCGTCCTGCGGGTCCTCTACCTCGTCTTCAACGAGGGCTACGGCGCGTCGGCCGGGGATCGCCTGATCCGGCGCGAGCTGTCGTCGGAGGCGATCCGCCTGGCGCGCGTTCTCGCGTCGCTGATGCCGGACGAGTCGGAGGTGCTGGGGCTGCTGGCACTGATGCTCCTCCACGATGCGCGCCGTGAGGCGCGAACCGGGCCGGACGGACAGCTCGTCCTCCTGGAGGACCAGGATCGGTCGCGCTGGAACCGGCCCCGGATCGAGGAGGGGCTGGCGATCCTGGGCCGGGCGATGCGGATGCGGCGGGTCGGCGTCTACCAGCTCCAGGCCGTGATCGCGGGTCTCCACGACCACGCGCCGAGCGCCGCGGACACCGATTGGCCGCAGATCGCCGCCGTGTACCGGATGCTCGGCGACATGACGCCGTCGCCGGTCGTCGAGCTGAACCGGGCGGTGGCGGTCGCGATGGCCGATGGACCGGCGGCGGGCCTCGCGATCATCGAGCGGCTCGTTGCCGACGGCCATCTCGATGCCTACTCGTATCTCCACAGCGCGCGGGCCGACCTGCTCCGCCGGCTCGACCGGCGCGACGAGGCGGTCATCGCCTACCACCGCGCGCTGGAGCTCACCGGGACCGAGCCGGAACGAGCCTTCCTCGCCGGCCGGATCTCGCAGCTGGCCGACCCCCCCGCCTGATCCGCCCCGGCGGCGCGCAAGGGCGCCGCCCAACTTGCAACGTCGTTGTGAGCCGCGCATGGGGCCCGCCAGCGGGTTTCGCACGGCGGCGGGCGCACGCTCGCCCTTCACAAGACTCGCCGTGGTGACCGGGCGCGAGACCGTCTCGGCCTCCTTCGGCGTCGCGCAGTCGCCTCCGCCGGCGACCAGCGTTGGAGGAGGTACCGAATGCGCCGATTGGTGTCGGCTGGCGCAGCGATCGTCCTGATCGCGTCCGCGTGCAGCAGCACAGGATCCACCCAGTCCCCGACGACGAGCACCGGAACGGGTGCCAGCACCCCGCCGGCCTCGAGCGGCGGCGGTGAGAGCACCGCCCCGAGCGGCGGTGGCTTCGATCCTCAGAGCATCTCGGGTACCGCCATTCTCTCGGGCTGGCAGTCGTCCGACGCGGAGAACAAGGCCCTGAGCGACACGGTCGCGGCCTTCCAGACCGCCTATCCGAACGTCAAGGTCGACTACAAGGTCATCACCGGCGACTACCCGACCGTGATGGCCACGAACTTCGCCTCGCACAACGTGCCCGACCTGTTCTACGTCGACGCCAGCTTCGGCCAGCCGTGGGCGGATTCGAGCTTCCTCGAGCCGCTCGACGACTACATCGCCAAGCAGGGCTTCGACACGAGCACGTTCTTCCCGGGCTACCTGTCCCCGTTCAAGGGCTCCGATGGCAAGACCTACGGCCTGCCGAAGGACGGCAACACGATCGGGATGGCGTACAACACCGACGTCGTCACGGCCGCGCCGACCACGCTCGACGACCTCCTCACCGCCGCCCAGGGCCTGAAGGGCCAGAGCGGCCTGAAAGCGCCGATGTGCCTGAACCCGGGCCTCGATCGAGGGCTCGCCTTCGTGTACGCCCAGGGCGGCCACATCGTCTCCGATGACGGCACCCAGAACATGGTCGACACGCCCGAGACGAAGGCCGCGGTCCAGTGGTACCTCGACCTGTTCAAGAACGGCCTCGGGATGACGGCCAGCGACATGGGCGACGACTGGTGCGGCACCAGCCTCGGCAAGAAGCACGCCGCGATCACGTTCGAGGGTGGCTGGCTCGACCCGGCGATGACGTCCACGTATCCGGACGTGAAGTACGCGTGGGCCCAGATGCCGACCGGCAGCTCGGGCTCGCCCGTGACGATCTCGTACACCGCCGCCTACGCGATCGGCGCAGACGCGAAGAACAAGGATCAGGCCTGGACCCTGATGCAGTACCTCGTGGGCAAGGACGGGATGACGAAGTGGACCGAGGGCGGCGTCGCCCTGCCGAGCCGCTCCGACGTGCCGACCCCCAAGGGCAAGGACGTCCTGGTCGCCCAGGCGCAGTTCGCGAAGCCGGGCTCCGGGTTCATGAAGGGCTATGCCGACGTCCAGAAGGCGTTCCAGGACGCGTTCACCAAGGAGATCCAGGACAAGACGTACGACGCCCAGAAGGTGATCGACGCGACCAAGGCCGCCGTCGACGCCGCCCTCGCCGGGTAAGCCCGAACCCCTGACTGCCGCCGGCTCACCCGGCGGCAGCCAGGGGACAACGGTCCAACGAGGAGGGAGCCACCCGATGACGGTCGCGACGTCTCGCGATCCGCGCGCATCGGCCGGGATCGGCCAGCGGTCCGAAGCCCTGGCCGGCTACGGATTCGTGGCCGTCCCGATGCTCCTGTTCCTGATCCTGAACATCGGCTCGATCCTCTACGCGCTGTTCATCAGCGTGTTCCAGTGGAACATCCGGACCGGCGCCGGCCCCTTCATCGGGGTCCTCAACTACCAGAACGTCTTCAAGGACCCGATCTTCATCCGGGCGATCCAGAACTCGCTGTACTACGCGGCGGTGTGGGTCCCACTGACGATGGCCGTCGGACTGTTCCTCGCCGTCCTCGTCAACCAGAAGCTCCGGGGCCGGACGTTCTTCCGGGCCGCGTTCTATTTCCCAGCGATCGCGTCGTCCGCGGCCATCACCGTCCTGTGGATCTTCCTGGCCCAGCCCGACGGCCTGTTCAACGGCGTCCGGGAGGCGCTCGGCGTCAACCCGATCTTCCGGCTGTTCGGCTTCACCGACCACCAGAACTGGATCGGCAACTCGAACACCGCATTGAACGCGGTGATCCTGCTGAACGCCTGGACGACATCCGGCACCTTCATGCTGTTCTACCTCGCCTCGCTCCAGACGATCCCGGGCGAGGTCTACGAAGCGGCCGCGATCGACGGTGCCGGCACGTGGCAGATGTTCTGGAAGATCACCTTCCCGCTGCTCAAGCCGGGCCACTTCTTCGTGGCGACAGTCGCGATCATCGGCGCCCTGCAGCTCTTCGACCAGGCGCGCATCGCCGGCGGGACCACGGGCGATCCGGCGAACGCCCTGATGTCGATCGTCCTCTACCTCTACAACATCGCGTTCTTCAAGTTCGACTTCGACCGGGCGGCCGCCGTCGGCCTGATCCTGTTCGCGATCATCTTCAGCCTGACGTTGCTCCAGCGCCGGATCTTCGGCTCGGCACCGGCCTGGTGAGGGGCATCCCTTGAACGACCAGTTCGAGCCATCGGTCCCGGCCGGGGTGGCCCAGGTCGGCGTGAACGCGATCAACCCGACGGCCCGCACGTCGACCGATCCGGTCGTCCGCCGCGCCGGCGACCACCGGGCGCACTGGCGGCGGCGGATCGCCTACATCCTGATGATCGGCTATGCGGTCCTGATGTTCGTCCCGTTCGCCTGGTCGGTCATCACCTCGTTCAAGACGCAGGCCGACGCGGTGAACCTGTCCGTGATCCCCCAGCCGATCACGACCGAGGGCTGGCAGTACCTCTTCGAGCGGCTCGATCCGCCCCTGATCCGGCTGTTCGCGAACAGCTTCGGGATCGCGTTCTCCGTGACCGTGTCGAACCTCATCCTGGCGAGCCTGGCCGGGTACGCCTTCGCCCGGCTGCGCTTCCCCGGTCGCGAGATCCTCTTCCTGATCGTCCTCGCGACGCTGATGATCCCGGACCAGCTTCGCCTCGTGCCCGTCTACCTGATGCTCAACGCGATCGGGCTCACCCACGGGTTGGGTGGCTACCTGGGGGTCATCCTGGTGATGGCGGTGATGGGCACCAACGTCTTCCTGATGCGCCAGTACTTCCTGTCGATCCCGCGCGAGATCGAGGAGGCGGCCCGGATCGACGGGGCGGGCTTCTTCACGACGTTCTGGCGAGTGATGCTGCCGCTCGCGACGCCGGCGCTGTCGGCGGTCGCGATCCTCCAGTTCCAGGGGGCGTGGAACGCCTTCTTCTGGCCCCTCGTCCTGCTCGATCGCGAGTGGTTCACGGTCCCCATCGCGCTGACCTTCTTCCGGACGGAGTTCCAGACGAACTGGCCGCCGTTGATGGCGATGGTCGTCCTCGCGACGATCCCGATCCTGCTCCTGTACATCTTCTTCCAGCGCTACTTCGTCGAAGGGATCGCGGCCAGTGGCGTCAAGGGCTGACGCGATCGGCACCCGCGTCGCCGGTCCACTCGACGACGCGGCTCCGGCGCGGCCGACGGGCCTCGTCCGCTCCTTGCGGGCGGCGCTCGGAGACGCCTATTTCCATTCGTGGCGGCTCGCCGCGGCCAACATCGCCTGGTCGTTCGTCGCCCTGGCGCTCACCGTCGCGGCCGCCGTGACGCCCGCGGCCCTCGTCCTCGTCCCGCTCCTCGCGATCCCGACCGCGGCGATCTTCCGGATCACGACGCGGATCGCGCGCGGCCGGTCCGTCTCCTTCTGGGACGGCTACCGGGGCATCCGGGAGGAGCTCCCGGCGATCGTTGCGGTCGGCGCCGCCTTGGTGATCGGTGGCGTCGTCCTGGCGGTGAACGTCGTGACGGGTCTGGCGTCCGCCAGCCCGATCGGCTGGGCCCTCGCGACGCTCGCGGCCTGGGGCCTGGTTGCCACCTGGGTCCTCGCCTGGACCCTCTGGCCGGTCCTGCTCGACCCCGAGCGCGCAGGCCAGCGACCGAGAGCTCGGCTTCGGCTCGCGGCCCTGCTCGCGGTCGCGCATCCGGTCCGGCTCGCGGCGATGAGCGGCGTCATCGCGCTGCTCCTGGCGCTCAGCACGGCGGCGGTCGCACCGTTGCTGACGATCTCGATCGCCCTCGCAGCCCTCTGGTCGTCCGAGGTGGTGCTGCCCGCAGCGGACCGGCTGGAGAACGCGATGGCCGCTCGAGACGCCGGCTGACGGGTCCAGAGCGGCCGGAGATCGGACGCGAGGTCAGGCGGCGAGGAGCAGGCTCTCGATCGCGTCGACGTGGGCCTTCTCGGGGACGACGATCAGCGTGCTGACCATCCCGAACATGCCCTCCATCCCCTCGACGTGGGGAAGGATGTGGCAGTGGAACGCCCAGATGCCCGGGGTGTCCGCCTTGACGAGGACGTCGTAGCGCTCGCCGGGATTGACGCCCAGCGTGTCGCACTCGAATGCCGCCGTTCCGAGGGGGCGGCCGTCGCGCTCGACCACCTTCATGATGTTCCCGTGGAGGTGCCACGGATGCATCATGATTCCCTCGTTCATGAACCGGATCCGGACCGTCTCGCCCTTGGCGGCCAGGATCGGCTGGACGGCCGGGAAGCCGTGGCCGTTGATCGTGAACCCGCCGAGCGAATCGTTCGAGATCCAGATGAAGTCGCGGTCCGACTTCAGGCCGCCGGTCTTCGGCTCGACGATGAAGGCACCCAGCAGGCCGCGCCCCACCTGGTCGGTCGCGTTGTGGTGCGAGTGGTACATCAGTGAGCCCGCGTTGCTCGCGGTGAACTCGTAGGTGTAGGTCTCACCGGGCGTGATCGGCTTCTGGGTGATGAATGGGACGCCGTCCTCGAAGAAGTCCTGAAACAGGACGCCGTGGAAGTGGACGCCCGTCGTCTCCTTGAGGTTGTTCGTGACGACGACCCGAACGCGGTCCCCTTGGGTGACCTTGATCGTGGGGCCGGGCCACTGGCCGTTGTAGCCGAGGGCGGCAACGGGCGCCTTGATCTCGTCGATCTGCTGCTGGATCTCGTCGATCGTCAGCTTGAAGACCTTGACCCCGCCGTCGATCTGGGGTGTGAGCGGCTTGAGCGCATCGTTCAGGTTCAGCTGGGGGACCTGGACGAACGACGGCTTCTTCTGGAGCTCGGGGTACGTCTCGGTGGCGCCGAGGACGTCGACGAGCTTCGCGAAGGCGGCGTCGCCGTAGACGTCCTTCAGGGCCGGCGCGAGGTTGCCGATGTAGCGCCGGATTCCGAGCCGGGCGGTGACGTCATGCTGGGTCCAGCCCGCTGGAACCGCTCCGCCCGACGCGCTGGCCGCGGGAGAGCCGCTCGCCATCGGCATGCCGCTCATCGTCGGCGCGGTGGTCGCGGCGGCGGATGCGGAGGGAATCGCGCAGTCGACGCTGTTCGACGGGGCTGCTGGGATGGGCGTCGACGGCGGGTACGTCCAGCCCGGGGCCGCGGCCGCCGGGGCGCATGCCGCGAGCGTCGCGGCGATCAGACCGCCGCCGGTCACGGCAGCGCCACGGAGGAAGCCGCGCCGGGTCAGCGCGGCATCGATCAGGGTCGAGGGGTGCAGGGATGCCTGCGGCTGCGGTTCCATGGCGCGGATCGTCGGGCCGCGGCAGGGACCCGAACATGGGACATGCGGCCCGTTCCATGTGGGCCGACCGGCCCGAGGGAAGGGGACCCCTGACCGGGCCGGCCCCCTCGCACTCCGCCGATCGGGGAGTGTGCGGCGTGAGCTCAGTCGTCGACGCGCCAGCGCATCGCGCCGCCCGGCTCGTCGCTCAAGACGCCGTAGACGGTGGAGGGCGTGATCTCGTACAGGAACCACGGTGGCGGCCCGGCGCTCGGGGCGCTGTAGTCGTAGGTGAAGGCCCCGTTCTCGACCCGGGCCGGCCAGCCCTGGTCGCCATAACGCTTCGCAAGCCGCTCCAGCGTCGCGTCATCCGTCACCCGCTCGGCGGTGCCATCGATCACCAGATCGATGCCGGTCAGCGAGAAGCCCACGCTGCAGCGCGGGTCGGCGGCGAGGTTCTGGCTCTTGCGGGTGCCCGGGCCACTGACGACGTAGACCCTGCCCTCGTCCCAGAGCGCGCCGACGCCCGCCACGTGAGGCCTCCCGTCCGGCCGGATCGTGGCCAGGAACGGGGTCTGCTTCTGCGGCTCGTGGGCCTCGAGCGCTTCGAGCGCGCGCGACCAGGGGATCGGGTCAAGGTGGTAGAGGTCGGCGAGGTTCTTCTCGTCCATGGATCGTCCTCCGCTGCCGGTCATCGTTTCCCGATTCGACGATGGTCCCGCACCAGGCTCATCGGTGCCCCGACGGGTCAGGCGCCGATCGCGACGAGCAGCAGGTCCGTCGCGAGGGCGACGAAGAAGCCGACGAGCAGCGCGACATTGGCCATCAGCGGCTCGGAGAAGCGGCGGGTCGTCGCCATCATCTCGTTGAAGACATAGACGAGGGCGCCGGCGGCAAGGCCCAGGAACACGATCGAGAGGAGGGGTGAGACGAAGGTGTAGCCGAGGACGCCGCCGAGGAACGTCGGGCCGCCGCCGATCACGCCAAGGCCCACGAGAAAGGCCCACGTCGGGCGCTCCCCGCTGGTCAGAGGCGCCGCGATGCCGAAGCCTTCGGTGGCGTTGTGGAGGGCGAACCCGACGACGAGGATCAGGGCGAAGGCGGTGGCGCCGGTCGCGGCGGACTGCCCGATCGCGAGGCCTTCGGACAGGTTGTGGAGGCCGAGCCCGATCGCCGTGCCCAGCGCGATCTCCCGGGGGCCGGTCCCGTCGCCGCGGCCCGCCCGGATCCGCTTCGTGAGCCACACGATCGAAAGGAGGCCCGCGGCCAGGCTGACCGCCAGGCCGAGCGCATCGACGACGAAATCGGCGGCTGCGCCCGAGCCGTCCGCCGACGCCTCGATCGCGCTCTCGACGGGCTCGATCGCCTGGCCGAGCACGTCCCAGATCAGGAACAGGATCACGCCCGCTGCGCCGGCGGTGAGCAGGGCCTGGGTTCGCGACGACAGGTTCCGCAGGCGACCCACGGGGAGGCCGAGAAGGATCGTCGCACCGGCGATGGCGGACAGGAGGACGGTCTGTTCGAAGGTCACGCGGACGCGCTCCAGGACGGGACGGGGACCGGCCCAATCTACGGTTCCACGCTCGTCCGGTCAAGCG
>DASSHB010000097.1:0-16413 GCA_035693125.1 Candidatus Limnocylindrales bacterium
TGCGAAGCCGTTGTCACGCAGGACGCGCAGATGCTGGGACACCGCGGGCTGGCTGATCCCGAACTCCGCCTGGATGACGCCAGCGACAGAGCCCGAGGTCTGCTCGCCATCGGCGAGCAGCTCGAGGATCCGCCGCCGAACCGGGTCGCCCAGGACGTCGAATGCGTGCATCTCGGCGCTGTATATCAGGAATGACTTATATAAGTCAATCCTGAACCGACCGGGCGGGACCTCGGGCCAAGGCCCGATTGTTGCCACCATCCGACGGCCTCGCGGGGTACGGTGGCAGGGCGAACGGGAGACTGATCACATGGACGATGCGATGACGCCGGACGAGTTCCACGCGGCGAATGGCAGCGGCGACTGGCGGGTCCTCGCCGAGGGCGCCCAGGCAACCTTTCGAACGGGTTCACTGGCGGCGAGCGCGCGGTTCGTGGCCGCCCTCGCCGGCGTCGACGGCCTCGAGGCCCATCGCCCAGCGATCGACGTGCGGGCGGAGGGGGTCACGATCCGGCTCCTGACGCGAGCGGACGACTGGTACGGAATCACCCAGCGGGACCTGGGGCTCGCGCGCGCCATCTCCAGCATCGCGGCCGAGCAGGGCCTCAGCGCCGACCCGTCCAGGGCCCAGAGCCTCCTCCTGGTCGTCGGCGCGCCGTCGGGCACGGCGGTCCTGCCGTTCTGGCGCGCGGCGCTTGGCTACGATCCGCGACCCGACAGCCCCGACGAGGACCTGGTCGACCCGCACGATCGCGACGTCAGCCTGTGGTTCGAGGAGATGGACCAGGCGCGTGGCGACGGCGGCGGCGCGCTGCACGTCGGGATCTTCGTGGCGCCAGAGGTGGCCGAAGCCCGAGTCGCGGCGGCCCTCGCGGCCGGCGGCCGCCTCGTCCGCGACGACCGGGCACCGATGTGGTGGACGCTCGCCGATGCGGCGGGCAACGAAGCCGACATCGCGACGACGCAGGGTCGCAGCTGACCGGCCGCGCGGCGCCGCTCAGCGACCGTCGCCTGAACCGGGCGACGCTCGACCGGCAGCTCCTGCTCGGACGGGCGCCGGTCTCCGTCCCGGAGGCCGTCCGGCGCGTGGTCGCCATCCAGGCCCAGGAGCCGGCCAGCCCGTACATCTCGCTCTGGAATCGCGTGGCGGGGTTCGATCCCGCCGACCTGGATGCTGCCTTCCTGGCCCACGACGTCGTCAAGGCGACGTTGATGCGGATGACCCTCCATGTCGTCCATGCCGCGGACTACGCCGAGCTCCACGACGCGATGCAGACGACCCTCCGTGCGTCACGGCTCGAGGATCCGCGGTTCCGGATCTCGGGCCTGACCGCGGACGAGGCGCTGGCGCTCGAGGCTGCGCTCCTCGATTTCGCGGCCCAGCCGCGGACGCCGCCCGAGCTCGAGGCGATGCTCGGCGAGCGCGTGGCGGACCCGCGCAGCGTCTGGTGGGCGCTCCGCTCGTTCGCCCCGCTCGTCCACGCACCGACTGGCGGCCCGTGGTCGTTCGCGAAACGGGCGTTCGTGGCGACGCCCAACCGCCGCCGGACCGCCTTCCGTCGCGAGGCGATCGGAGCCTTGATCCGGCGCTATCTGGAGGGGTTCGGCCCCGCGACCGTTGCCGACATCGCCCAGTTCGCCCGGATCCAGCGCGGCCGCGTTCGCGAGGCACTGGCGCTGGCCGGGGCGCTCGTGGAGCTGGCCGGCCCCGGCGCGGCGCTCTTCGACGTCCCCGACGCCCGGCCCGTCCCGAGCGACGAAGCACCGGCCCCGCCTCGGCTCCTCCCGATGTGGGACAGCACGCTCCTGGCCTATGACGACCGGACGCGGATCCTTCCGGCCGATCTCAAGCCCGTGGTGATTCGGGTGAACGGCGACGTCCTGCCGACGGTCCTGGTCGACGGCTACGTGGCCGGGATCTGGCGGCCGATCGACGGCCGGATCGAGGTCACGGCCTTCCGCCGGATCGGCGCCGACGAGTGGGACGCACTCGAAGCCGAAGCGAGGAGCCTGGTGGGCCTCCTGTCCGAACGCGATCCGAAGGCATTCTCCCGGCACCGGCGTTGGTGGACGCGGCTGCCCGAGCCGGTCGCTGTTCGCCGGCTCCCGGGCTGACCGGATCCTCGTCAGCCCTCGGCCAGCACCTCGCGGAGACGCGCGGCGAATGCGTCCGGCTTGCCGGTGGAGCCGTATTCGCCGCCCAGGAAGCCGTCGTGGCCGCCGGGGAAGACGCTCGGCTCGATCCCGAGCCGGCTCGCGATCGCCGTCCCGCCGCGGCCGGCCAGCGCCTGGCCGGACTCCTCGCCGACACCCACGACGATCCGCGTCGGAGCCGCCTTCAGGGCGCTCACGTCAGGCTCGTAGTGGGTGCAGGTGAGGATGTTCTGAAAGAGGAGCGGATCCGTTCGCGTCCCGTCGTCCTCGGCCGGGAGGCCGAACATCGCGGGATTCGGCCCGTCGCCGCTGAGGAACCCATCCGGGATCGTCCCCGCGTGGCTGACGAGCACGATGAACTTCGCCATCGCCGGCCCGAAGCCGCGCCCCTGGTACGTCGAGGCGACCTCCTTCGCGGCCGCGAGCGCCGCGTCGCGGTCATCGACGAGTGCCGCCAGCGGGGGCTCGTGAGCGACGAGCGTCCGGACGTCGGCCGGATGACGCGCAACGAGCGCCAGCGCGTTGATCGCGCCGCCGCTGCTCGCGAACAGGTCGACCGGTCCTCGGCCCAGCGCCTCGATCACCGCGTGGAGATCGTCCGCGTGCTGGTCCGGCGTGGACTCGGTGGCCGGATCGGCCTTCACGCTCCGTTCGACGCCGCGCGGGTCATAGGTCACGACCGTCCGGTCGCCGAAGTGGCCGGCCAGCGTCACGAACCCTCCGGCGCCCATCGGCGAGCCGATCAGCACGAGGGGCGGCTCGGCGCTGGTCGCGCTCGATCGGACGTCGTAGGTCAGCGTGGCGCCCGGGACCCCGAGCGTCCGGGTCGTCGGCTCGGTCGTCATCGTGCTCCCATTCGGCATCGCGGGGCTCCTCGTCATGGTGCGGCGTCGATCACCGTCAATGACGGCGGAGGCCGGTGCAAATCATCGGTGGGCCGCCACGCGACGGGGATCAGCCGCCGCCGATCACCCGCTGGACGCGACCGTATGCCTCCTCGATCCGTGATCGGTCCAGCCGCCCCGCGCTCACCGCGTCGGCAACGACCCGGATCGCCCGATCGACGATCGCGCTCGTGTAGACCTGCTGGTTGGCGAACAGGAGCAGGTCGTTCCCCGCCTCGACCGCGAGGAGGATCGCCTCGTCGGCGCCGAATGCCTGGGTGATCGCGGCGGCCTGGAGATCGTCGGTCACGACGACGCCGTCCCAGCCCAGCTCGCCGCGCAGCAGGTCGGTGACGATCGCCCGCGACAGCGAAGCGGGATGGTCGGCGTCGAGGGTGCGGTTCACGACGTGGCCGGCCATCACGAGGTCCGCTTCGCCGGCGGCTACCAGCCGTCGGAAGGGCTCCAGCTCGGCCCGGGTCCAGGTCTTCGTGACGTCGGCGACGCCGAAGTCCGTGTTCGTCGTCGAGCTGCCGATGCCCGGGAAGTGCTTCAGCGTCGTCCGGACGCCGGCCGCGCGGTGCGCGTCGATCTCGATCGTCGCCATCCGGACGACGACGTCGGGATCGGCCGAGAACGAGCGATCGAGCGCGCCGATCGCCGGGCTGTCGGGGTTCACGTTCAGGTCGACGACCGGGGCGAAGTTCAGGTTGAACCCGGCGTCGGCCAGGGTCCCGGCCAGGGCCTTCGCCCACGTCCGAGCAGCCGCCACGGTCCCGGCTCCGATCGTGGCCTCGGACTGGACGGCCGGATAGCCGTGGGCTGGGGAGAGGCGGGTCACGACTCCGCCTTCCTGGTCGACGCCGATCAGGATCGGCCGATCGCCCGCCGCAGCGCGAAGCTCACCGGTCAGCCGGCGGACCTGGGCCGGGGAGATGACATTGCGCGACCCTCCGGTCCGTTGATCGCGGTCGAAGAGGATGACGCCGCCGAGGCCATGCTCGGCGAGGGCCGTCCGCACCCAGCCGGCATCCGCGAGGTCGGAACCCCGGAACCCGACGATCAGGAGCGCGGCGATCTGCTCGCGGAGGCTCGGGCCGGCGGATGGCGATGGTGTTGGCGGCGCCGACGGGCTGACCGACGCGCTCTCGGCGGGCGAGGCACTGGGAAGCGATGGCGACGCGCTGCGCTGCCCGCTCGCGCTGGCCGAGGCGCTCGGGAACGGGCTCGCCTCGCTGCTGCCGCACGCGGCGAGGAACGTCGCGACGCCCCCGAGCGCCGTGACGCGGAGGAAGTCGCGGCGAGTGATCCGATTCATCGCTTCGAGGCTACCCCGGGTCCAGCCACGGCGCCGTGAGCGCAGCGGGACCCGGATCGTGGGACGATGCCCGGAACCACATCCGGCTCGAGGGAGACGGGGCCGGGTCCGATCGGAGGAACCCCCCGATGCGTCTGCGTCTTCTCGCCTCGACCGCCCTCGCCGCCGGCCTGCTCGCTGCGTCGGGCAGCGGGGTCGCCGCCCATCCCGCCAACGACCAGACCGTCCACTTCGCGCTGACCTGCGACGACGGCCACGTCTGGGACGCGGCGTTCAACGGCGGCCCGTCGGCGTTCCACCTCGCCGGCGGCCAGCTGTTCGTCTGGAAGCAGATCGCGTTCGTGACGCCGGCCGGCGAGACCGGGACGGTGGGCCATGGGATCAACGGGTTTGCCGCGGCGCCGCTCGTGACCTGCACCTACACGGGTGCCGTCAGCGGCAATGCGTACACCGTCATCGGGTTCTACCCGCCCGCGGGCTGAGATCGAGCGCACACCCGAGACACGCTCGAGGCGCCGTCAGCGCACGGCTCGCCACCCACCTCGCCATCGCGCGCACACAGTCGGCTCACATTCCGCCCGGACGATGCGGTCATCGCATCACCCGCGGATCGCCGCGACCCTCGCCGGTTGCCGCCGTCCGCCCGGAAGGAGCCGCCATGGACCCGATCATCCAGGTCGACGACCTGGTCAAGCGCTACAAGAAGGCCGACCGATCGGCCGTCGACGGGATCTCGTTCGACGTCGGCGCCGGCGAGCTCTTCGCCTTCCTCGGCCCGAACGGCGCCGGCAAGACGACGACGATCTCGATCCTGACGACGACGCTCGCGAAGACGAGTGGGACGGTCCGGATCGCGGGGCACGATCTGGATCGTGACCCGACCGCGGTCCGCCGCCGGATCGGGATCATCTTCCAGAACCCGAGCATCGACGCCCACCTGTCCGGCGAGGAGAACATCCGTCTCCACGTGGCCCTCTACGGGCTCTTCGCCTACCGCCCGTTCTATCGGGCCATGCCGGCGGCCTATCGCCACCGGATCGAGGAGCTGGCGACGGTCGTCGGGCTCGGGGACGAGGTCTTCCGGCCGATGAAGACGTACTCGGGCGGGATGAAGCGGAAGCTCGAGATCATCCGGAGCCTGATGCACCGCCCCGGCGTGCTCTTCCTTGACGAGCCGACCTCCGGCCTGGATCCGGTCAGCCGCCACGCCCTGTGGCAGTACCTTCGCGGCGTCCGCGCCGCGGACGGGACGACGATCTTCCTGACCACGCACTACCTCGAGGAGGCCGAGGAGGCCGATCGGGTGTGCGTGATCGACCACGGCCGGATCGCGACGATCGGAACCCCTGACGAGCTCAAGGCGGAGCTCCTGGAACGGACGATCGAGCTCGACGCGGCCGACCGACCGGCGCTCCTGGCCGAGCTGCACGGGCTGGGCCTCGCGCCGACGATCGACGACGAGGATCGCGTTCGGGTGCCGTATGCGGGCCCCACGGCCCAGGCGCTGATCGCCCGCCTGCGGACGCCGCTCAGCGTCCTCCGAGTCCACGAGCCCAGCCTCGAGGAGGCCTACGTCGAGCTTCTTCGCTCGGCAGCGGATGGTGCCGTTCGCCGGACGGATCCGGCGCCCGAGTCCGAGGAGACCGCCGCATGACCGCCGTCGCTCGCGCCCTGTCCACGCCGGTCGGGTCCGGCATCCGCGGCCGCCTCGCGCGGGAGGCGAACGCCACGTTCGCGATCGCGTGGCGCGAGGTCCTGCGAGCTGTCAAGAGCCCGTCCTCGCTGATCTTCACGATCGTGTTCCCGATCCTGTTCATGGGGGTCCTGGGCGGCTCGATCGCCCAGAACCTCGGCGGCGCGCTGCCGTACGCCTATCTGCCGTTCATGCTGATCGGGATGGTCGCGAACACGCTGTACCAGGGCACGATCGTTGGGGTCACGAACCTGGTCGAGGAGCGCGAGAACGACCTGACGGCCGAGCTCTTCGTCGCCCCGATCACGCGCTACTCGGTGCTGATCGGGAAGATCTTCGGGTCGGCGCTGGCGTCGCTGGTGTCACTCGTGGGCGTGATCGCGATGGTCTTCGTCATGCAGATCCCGATGGACTTCGGCGACCTGCTCCGGGTGATCGCCCTGGCGCCGATCCTGGCCCTGGCCGGCGGCGCGCTCGGCGTGTTCTTCATCGGCTTCGTCCAGGATCCCAAGACGGCCGGGGCCGGCGTCGCGCTGCTCGTGTTCCCGCAGATGTTCCTGGCCGGCGCCCTCATCCCGACCCAGGCGTCGACCGGGATCCTGGGCATCGTCGCGAAGCTGATGCCGATGACCTACTCGATCGACCTGGCCCGGAACATCTTCTACGCGGGCAAGCCCGAGGCCGTCTTCACGGTGCTCCATCCGATCTGGCTGGACCTCGCCGTGACGGCCGCGTTCTTCCTCGTGTTCACGATCGTGGGAACGTGGATGTTCGTCCGCGCGGATCGCAACCGCTGAGCGCCCTCGCGTGGAGCAGCCCCGCCCGGGCCTCCCTGCCCGGGGCGGGCCCGGCGTGATGCGGCCCTGCCTGGCGTTGTTTCACGTGGACCCACAAGCGACACCCGGCGACCGGATCTGGGCCCTCCGCCGTCGCCCGTTTTCAGCCAGCCCTACATCGAGCGTGCGAGACGCCCGCCGGCTGTCCGTTGTGGGCCTTGGTGAAACAGCGGCGTGCGGGCCGGACATCGGCCGATGGGAGCTGGATCGTCATGTCTCGGGTGCCCGAAAGATGCGGCCTGCGGATCACTCGCGAACGAATGAGCGTCGCCGAACGGAGGGACCCGCCAATGAGCCGCAAGAGCTGGTGACGGGTCCACGCTCGTTCATCCGGATTTGATCCCCGGTAGCATCGCGGGCGGCCGAACGGGCACGGGACCGGCCGGTGACGGGGACAAAGTTCGAGGCCGGCTCCCGAAGGAACCGGCCTCGATGCTGTCCCGGTGAAAGTCCGGCGAACCGGACGCCCGCCACGCGCCAAGGGCATCTATCACGTCGGCTGCACCGACTACCCTGACCCTACCTACCCATGACCTTGGTGCTGGGGCAGCTGGCTGACCAAGCAGCGCAGGCCCCATCCTACGCTCGGCCCACCTCGAAGCCAAGGGTTTTGGCAGACCCTGTGGTGTAAATTCCTTAACGTTCGTTGCGGCGGCGTAACGGTCGGCCCGGCGGAGGCCGGACGAGGCCCGGAATCCGAGCGTGGCGGGCCGCTCAGTCCTCGCGAATCGTGATGCCGGTGATCGCCACGGGGTTGTCCGGCAGGTCCCGTCCGTTGCGCGGCGCGGACACGATCGCGTCCACCACGTCCATCCCCTTCGTCACCTGGCCGAACAGCGTGTAGTTCTTCGGGAGCTTGCCGGTCAGGTCCTGGTGGCAGATGAAGAACTGCGAGCCATTCGTGTTCGGCCCGGCGTTCGCCATCGCGAGGGCACCGCGGACGTAGTCGCCCTTGACGGGCTCGTCCTCGAACTTGTAGCCCGGCCCGCCGGTTCCGACCCGACCCGCGTTCAGGGAGCCCTTCTTGCCGTGCTCGCCGTCGCCGGCCTGGGCGACGAAGCCCGGGATGACCCGGTGGAAGATCACGTCGTCGTAGAAGCCCTTGCGGGCGAGGTCGACGAAGTTCTGCGAGGCCTTCGGCGCATCGGTCGTGAACAGGTCGACGTCGATGTCGCCCTGCTCGGTCGAGATCGTGGCGCTGGTCATGGGGCGGGGTCCTCCGGCTGGGCGGCGCACGCGCAGGCGCCGCGGGCTGATCGGCGAGCCGTCGCTACGGGGCGACGGTCACCTTCGTCATTGGGATCGGGTTCGTCGGATTCTCGGCGTCGGCCGCAGCGGCGATCGCATCGGCGACGTCCATCCCGGACGTCACGGTGCCGAGGATCTGGTAGGTGTTCGCGCTCTGGAGCGCGGTCCGGGCATCGTCGGACAGGACGATGAAGAACTGCGAGCCGACCGAGTTGGGCGCGCTCGTCCGGGCCATCGCCACGGTGCCGCGGCTGTACTGGGTCGTGACGGGCTCGTCCTGGATCTCGTAGCCCGGTCCGCCGGTGCCGGCACGACTCGGGTCGTACGTTCCGGTTCGGGCGTACTGCCCGTCACCGCCCTGGATGACGAAGTTGGGAACGACCCGATGGAACACGACGCCGTCGTAGTAGCCGCACGAGGCGAGGGCGACGAAGTTCCCGACCGCGATCGGCGACAGATCGGCCTGAAGGGTCAGGACCATCTTCCCGCTCGGCGTCTCGATCGTGACCGTCTTCGTCGAGCCGGCCGCCGCGGCGGGGGGCTGCGCCTTGGGACAGCCGGACGGGATCCCGCCGGTGACCGAGCCGCCCGGAGCGGACGAGTCCGCCGCGGACGGCGGAACGACCGACACCGAGCCACGGACCTCGCTGGACGGCCCGGCCGAGCCAGCCGCCCCGGTCGAGTAGGCGTCCGCTGAGGACGAGGGCTTCGCCCCGCCGATCGTGCCGCTGGCCAGGAGCACGCCCGCGATGAACACGCCGACCGCGCCGATCGCCAGCCACAGGCCGGGGATCCCGCCGCTCGACGGGGTCGCGCCGCCGCCCCGGACGCGGCCGGCGGCGGGCGCTCGTCGCGCGGCCCCCGCCTGGACCGCGCGGCGCTTCTTCGACGACCGCGGACGGGGACGGTTCTGGTCGGTGCTCAAGCGGCGGCCTCCTGGGCGGCGGTGAACTCGATCGCCCCAGACAGGAGCGCCTCGCCAAGGATGATGCCCGCGATTCCGGCGTCGCGCAGGCGACGGATGCCGTCCAGGTCGCTCGCTCCGCCCGCGACGAGGAGATCGACGTCCGGTCGGCGGGCGACCGCGCCCAGGACGTCGAGATCGGGGCTGCGCCCGCCGTGAGCGAGGACGAACCGGCTGACGCCCCTCTCGGCCAGCTCCGCGACGACGCCCTCGAGGCTCGGCGTCCCGGCCCGGTGCCAGGGAAAGGCGGCGAGCCGCTCGGGCCGCGGATCGATCCCGACCGCCAGCCAGGCCCCCGCGACCTCGAGTCCCGCGGCGAGCGCCACCGGATCGTCGGCGATCGCCATCGAGGTCACGACCCGCGTCGCGCCGGCCGCGAATGCCAGCCGGATTCCATCGGCGGTGTCCACGCCGCCGGCCACCTGGAGCGGCACGGCGACCCGCGAGGCGATCGCCCCGACCGCCTCGAGGTTGCCCGGCTGGCCGGTCCGCGCACCGTCGAAGTCGACGAGATGGATCACGCGCGCACCGCGCTCGACGAAGGCCTCGGCGATCCGATCCGGCCGGTCGGTCGGCGCACCGATCCCGGCCGATGCCCCGGGCCAGTAGACGACCCGCGAGCGGCCGCGGTCCAGATCGATCGAGGGGATGACCTGCACGAGCGGGCGATCGAACCGCGGGGGGACGGGTGCCGCGGCCGCGATCAGGCGCGCGCGGCGCGGCTCGCGCCGGCGGCCCCGCCCGCGACCCGCGCCCCCGCGCCGTCCTGCCCGGCCGCCTGGGCCGCGAGGATCCGGCGATGGAAGCTGATCGGGAGCGAGCCGTTGCGGAGCAGCGCGTCGTGGAAGTCACGGAGCGAGAAGCTCGCACCCAACCGCTTCTGCTCGTCGGCGCGGAGGCCCAGCAGGAGCACCTTCCCCAGGAGATACGAGAGCTGGTAGGTGGGCGTGTACGTGTAGCGCCGCACCTCGGCTCGGGCGTTGGCCTCCTCGAAGCTGGTCTCCTCGACGAGGAAGCGGATCGCGTCCTCGATCTCGATCTCGCCGCGGTGCATCCTGACGTCGAGGATGATCCGGCAGGCCCGCCAGATCGCGTCCGTGTGCATGTTCAGCCGGAAGTTCGGGGCGGCATCGAAGCCCTGCTCGCGCATCATCTGCTCGGAGTACATCCCCCAGCCCTCGACGAACTCGGGCGCGTCGATCATCAGGCGGGTCAGCGACGGGTGGGCGTTCGCCACGTGGAGCTGGAGGTGATGACCGGGGTACGCCTCGTGGATCGAGGTGTTGCTGATCGAGCTGTAGTTGTGCTCGCGCATCGCGTTCGGGTCGTTGCCCACCGACGGCGTCACGATGTAGATGCCCTTCGGGTTCGGGTCGAACTTGGGGGGCGAGAAGTAGGCCGCGAAGGGGATGACGTTTCGGAGGTACTCGGGCGTCTCGACGACGTCGATCCGCTCGTCCGAGGGCACCGTCACGATGTCGTGGTCGATCAGGTACTGGCGCGAGCGGACCATCACGTCGCGGTAGGCGGTGAGGGCCTCCTCGAACGTCGCGGGGTGATCGGACTTCAGGCGATCGATCACCTCGTCCTCGGTCGCGCGGTCGTCGACCTCGGCGGCGGCCCGGATCCGCGCGGCCTTCTGGCCCTCGAGCTGGTCCTCGCCGATCTCCAGGATCGCGTCGGCGTCGAGGCCGTCGAACGCGCGCAGCCCCACGAGCTCGTCGTAGCGCTCGCCGCCGAGCGCCCACTCGTCCGTTCCGCGCTCGAGCGAGCCCTTGAGCCACTCGGCGTAGTCCGCGATCGCCCCGCGGGCCGCGTCGGCCGCGGTCTCGAGACGGCGTCGCTCGGCCTCGGGCAGGTCCGATCCGGCCGCGGTGATCTCCTCGAAGAACGAGGGCAGATCGGCCGCCGATTCGATCTCGAGCGCCTGCCAGGCCCGCACCTGCGGCACGACCGCCCGGTCGCGCGACTGGGCGAGGAAGGTCGGGATCGCCTCGAGCCGTCCGGCGATCGCATCGAGCCGCTCGGGCAGGGGGGCGTAGTCCTGGGCGAAGATCAGGAAGAGGCCGTCACCGATCACGTCGAGCGCCGTCGAGCGCCGCTCCCAGGTCCGGACCTCCTCCGTGTCGAAGATTTCGCGCCGGACGTTGTGGAGCTCCAGCTCGCGCTCCAGCTGGGCGTCCGCGGACAGGCCGGCCGGGTCGATGGCCTCGATCTCGGCCACATGGGCCTTGTCGCGGGCGAGCTGATCGAGGACGGCGTCGCGGGTCGCGTCGCCCAGGCGATGGTCCTCGGTGTGGATCCCGAAGTACGTCCCGATCAGCGGGTTGTCGCGGACGAGCCGCCGGAAGCGCGCCTCGATCCGGTCGTACAGCCGCTCGTCGAGTGGCCCCGGCTCGGCGGCGGCCGGGCGGGTGAGGACGACGTCCGCGAGGGATCCGGTCACGAGGCCCTCCTAGGGTCGCTGGCTCGTGCTCCGCCCGGTCCGCATCACGACGGGCAGTGCCTGGATGGCCGGGCGATGTGGACCCGGCGGCGACGGAGAGTGTCGCCGATCGAGCGGCAACGCGCCACGCGCCACCGCGGGGCGAGCGTCGCCGGTCAGCGGACGGCCGCGAACGCGGTCTCGTGCAGGGCGTGCTCGAGCGCCTGCGCAACGCGCGGGATGTCGTCGGCGGAGACGTTCCGGTTGGTCGCCGCGCGGATCTGCTCGTGCGGATACCAGTCCAGCAGCACGCCGCGCGCCCGACAGGCGTCGATGAACGCCGTCCGGTCACCCGCGACGCGGAACAGGACGAAGTTCGTGGCCACGCGGCTCGGATCGAGCGGCGCGTCGTCGGCGCCGGGCTGGGCGATGTCGCCCGGAGAGCGGACGCCCGGCACCTCCGCGAGGAGCTCGGCCAGGCGGCGTGCGTTCTCGTGGTCCTCGGCAAGGCGCTGGATCGTGCCGGCGTCGCCATCACGCAGGGCGACGAGCCCGGCCGCCGCCAGGACGCCGGCCTGGCGCATCCCGCCACCGAGGAGCTTCCGCGCGCGCCGCGCCCGCGCGATGAACGCGGACGAGCCCACGACGACCGAGCCGGCCGGGCACGACAGGCCCTTCGACAGGCAGAACGTGACCGAGTCGGCCGGCGCCGCGAGCTCGTGGGCCGGGACGCGGAGTGCGACGACCGCGTTGAAGAAGCGGGCGCCGTCGACGTGGAGCGGCACGCCGCGCTCGTGCGCGAGTGCCCCGATCGCCGCGCTGTAGTCGACGGACAGGGGCTGATTGCCCGAATGGCTGTGCGCGTTCTCGATCGCGACGAGGGCGGTCGTCGGATGGTGCGGGTCGCTCGGGTCGCGGAAGGCCTCGGCGACCTCCTCGAGGTCGAGCGTCCCGTCGGGCCCATCGCGGAGCTGGAGGACCGACGCGCCGACGACGACGGCGTGCCCGGCGGCCTCGTCGCGGACGATGTGGCTCTGGGCGCCCGCGATGATCTCGCCGCCGCGCGGGACGTGGGCCAGCTGCGACACCAGGTTGCCCATCGTCCCGCTCGAGACGAACAGCCCCGCCTCCTTGCCGAGCAGCTCGGCGGCCCGGTCCTCGAGGGCGTTGACGGTGGGATCCTCGCCGAAGACGTCGTCGCCGACCTCCGCGGCGGCCATCGCCCGGCGCATCTCGTCGGTGGGGGTCGTGACGGTGTCGGAGCGGAGATCGATCGCGGGCATGGGCCGCGAGGATAGCGCGGAGCGAAGCCCGCGGCGTGGGGCGACCTCCGCGAGACGGAGCCGGTGTACGGTGGGCCCGATGACCGATCGGCGCGACGACCAGGGCTTCGCCGTCGCCACGCAGTCGGTGGCGGGGGGGCCCGGAGCGCGTCGCAACCGGTCGCGCCGGCTCGCGGTGCTCCTCGTCGTCGGGCTCTCGCTGGCGCTGATCGGGATCGGGTTGCTCGGCCCCCGCCTGACCGAGCGCCCGAACTTCGATGTCGCCTACTTCGCCACGCCGACGCCGCGCGACAGTCCCAGCCCCAGCCCGACGCCCACGCGGCTCGGCCCAACGGCGACGCCGGAGATCACGCCGCTGCCGCCGGTCACGCGACCCGACGATGCGCCGCCGCTGACGGGCGAGCTGCTCGTCCTCAACGGATCCATCCAGCGCCTGGATCTGGCGACGGGCCGGCTGACCGACGTCCAGGCATCGACGCCGTGGCAGGACGCCGTCTACGCGACGAGGGACGGGGTCGTCTGCGTCTGCATCGAGAACGGGTTCGACGACCGCGGTGGCGTCCGAACCGTGCGTCTCGTGCGCACGGCGGGTGGGGCGACCGTCTCGTCGGACATCGGGGCGTACCGGTCGTCCGCGGACGCCGCGCCGGACACGATCGATCCCGCGATCGACATCGTGATCGATGCCGGGCACCGGTTCGGGATCCTCAGCGTTGCGTCCCGGGTCCGGACCGGCTGGCGGGTGGTGGCACGCGCGTTCGATGCCCGGACGGGCACGAGCGGGCCGGACGTTCCCGTTGGCACGATCGCGCTGCCGGCGCTGCCCGCCGGATCGCCCGGACCGTCGCCGTCGGAGCCGATCGAGGGCGGGGTCCCGCCGGACTCCATCTGGCTGGACGGACCGCACGTCCGCCTCTCCCCCGACGGCCGATCCGCGATCGTCTGGGCCACGGCCCAGCGATTCACGGACGAAGGTGCCCAGGCCGCGAGCCGGGGCGCCTGGGCGCTCCACGTCGCGGCCGACGGGACGGTCGAGGGAGCGGCGCCCGCCGTGGATCTCGGCGCCTTGACGTTCTCCTGCGCCGGGACCGCGTTCGTTGCGGACGACCGATTCGCGGCCGTCTGCCCCGGCAGCGGCTTCGGCGATCCGTCGGCGCCGCCGCGCTGGACGATCCACACGTTCGATGCGGATGGTCGGTCGGTGGGCGGGGCGATCGAGCTGCCCGACCCGGGCGGGTACGGCTATGGCGAGCCGCTCGTCGACACGACGAACGGGCGGCTCTACCTGTGGGACCCGGTCGAGCTACGGGTCGTCCGGGTCGACCTCGAGGCGGGCGCGGTCGCGTCGGCCGTGTTCGACCCGGCCGCGAGCGCCGCGGACGGGGTCACGACCGGAGGCGCCGCCCGCTCGACGACCTGGCGCGATGCCGATTCGTCCGTCCAGCAGCTTGTGTTCGAATCGATCGCCGGATCGCCGGACGGGGCGCGCCTGTATGCCGTCGGCTTCCGGCCGGACGTCTCGTCCGACGTCTTCCGTCAGAAGAGCTTCGGGGTCTTCGTCGTCGACCCGGCGACGCTGGCCCTCGTCCAGCATTGGGCACCCGTGTCCAGCGATGTCGCGGTCACGACGATGACCGACGGTCGGGTCGTCGTCGGGGCCCAGCCCACGATGAACGCCGAGGGCGACCAGGTCCCCTGGCAGGCGTCGCTGACGATCCGCGATCCGACCGACGGCCGCGTCCTCGTCCGCTTCGGCCAGCTCGGGACGGACATGCCACCGATGCTGGTGGGGCCGTAACGGCCGAGCACGGAACCCTCAGCACGCTTGACGACAAGGCGGACGGCCTCTGCTATCCTCCGCACTCGCCGCAACTGGACCCGTGGTGTAGCGGCCCAACATGCCAGCCTGTCACGCTGGAGATCGCCGGTTCGAATCCGGTCGGGTCCGCCATCGATGCATCTTCCCAACGCCCCGTCCGCCCGCCCGGACGGGGCGTTCCTTTGCCCGTGGCATCATCGAGCCGGTGAGACGCCTTCCCCTGATCGTCGTCGTCGTCGCGGTGCTCGCCGCGGTCGCGATCAGCGTGTTGGGCAGCGGCGGACGCCCCGGCCCGTCGGCGGCTCCAACGGGGTCTCGGCCGGGCGGATCCTCGGTCGCTGTCGGCGGCTCGTCGGCCAGCCCTTCCGCCGGCGGCCCCGCACCGTCCGGACCCGCCGCCTCGGCCAGCGTCCCGCCGGTCGACGCCCCCCTCGCGGACATCGCGATCGTGCCGGTCACACAGTTCCGGACGACGGTCGTGTCGATCGCCCGGGCCGACGTCCAAGCCGCGCTCGCGGGGTCCAGCACTCGGTTCGACGCGCTCGAGTTGGTCGCGAGCGAGGCGGACGCGATCCTCGCCGGCCTCGGCGTGGACCGCCCGGCCGGCGACGCCCACCTCGTCCTCGCCCCGGACGCCACGACCCTCTCGAAGGATCTCGCTGCCCACCGCAAGCATCTCGGCGTGCTCCGGGCGGACGCGGTGGGGCCGGGCGTCCGGGCCCTCGCCTGGGCCGGCCGTCAGCTCTTCGGCGTCGACGCGGTGAAGAGCGTCGAGGCGTGGGGGCTGACCGCGCGGCTCCCGCAGCCGGTCGACACGCCGCCGTTCGATCCGGCCGGTTCGTGGACGCTGGTCGCGGGCGGGGACATCATGCTCGACCGCGGCGTCGCCCAGACCCTCACGGTCAAGGGCAAGGGCGCCGACTTCGCGTTCGACGGCGGCACCGCTGAGGTCACGGGCACCTGCAAGGACTGCTCTCCGCTCGGCTGGGACACGCCGTACACGAAGCGGACCGGGAACGGCGGGGCCCTGCGCCATCTCCTCGAGTCCGCGGACCTCGCGATCGCGAACTTCGAGAACCCGGCCCCGGACAGCTACCGCTACCACACGACCGGGACGGTGTTCTCGGCGAACCCGAAGCTGATCGCCGGCCTGGCCGACGCCGGGATCGACTGGGTCGGCATCGCGAACAACCACATCCGCGATGCCGGGGGCGAGGGGATCCTCGAGACGATCGCCAACCTCAAGCGGTACGGAATCCGGTCGAGCGGCGCCGGGAAGAACCTCAAGGCGGCGCGGACGCCGGCGATCCTCGACGTCCGCGGGGTGAAGGTCGCGTTCCTCGCCTACGACACGATCGCCAAGTCGTACGGGGCCACGAGCGAGCGCGCCGGGAGCGCCCAGATGAGCGCGGCCGCAGTGCGGACGGACGTCAAAACCGCGCGCAAGGCGGGCGCCGACCTCGTCGTCGTCATGCCCCACTGGGGCATCGAGTACCGGTCCACGCCGTTCCCGCGCCAGCAGGAGCTGGCGCGCTACGCGATCGACGCGGGCGCGGACATGGTCATCGGCAACCACGCCCACTGGGCGGGCGCGATGGAGGTCTGGGACGGCAAGCCGATCTGGTACGCGCTCGGCAACTTCGTGTTCGATCAGACCTGGTCGGAGCCGACGATGGAAGGGATCACGCTCGAGCTCACCTTCCGCGGCGGGACGCTCGTCCAGGCCCGGATGCGGCCGCACATCATCCTCGACAAATCGCAGCCGAACTTCCTCGATCCGCGTGGTGAC
>DASSHB010000098.1:0-40790 GCA_035693125.1 Candidatus Limnocylindrales bacterium
CGGGGCCGAGGGGCCGAGACGGGGAGAAACGGCGCGGGCCGGCCGGAATCGGGCGAGGCTTCCCGAGCTGGGCTGCGCCGAACGGGCCCGGCGAGGCGGGCGGAACGGGGGCGGGAGGCGAGCGGGGCGGGCTTGGCGAGGTGGACCGCCGAGGGGGCCGACCGAGCGGGGCCGAGCGGGGCCGGAAATGCGAATGCTCGGCGCCCCAGACGCCGAGCATTCGCTGTCCCCGAGACCCGGACGTGGAGGGCATCCGGGTCGTGCCCTGGAAAGTGTGTGGTGGGCCCGATCCGCTCGGGCGAGGCGGTCCCGGCTAGGGGCGCCCGGACCGGCCGAGCGGCCGGCCCATCGAGCGGACCGAGGTCATGTGCGACGAGGCGGGACCGACGCCGGCGACCACGGGCCCCTGTCCGACGGGGACGGAGCGGGAGATCGGGCGCTCGGGCGGCCGGCTCGCGCTGGACTCCCCGGGCTGGAATGTCCGCCCGAAGCGGCGCATCCGGACCGCGAGGTAGTACTCCATGATCTGGCGAACCTGCGGCTCGCTCAGAAGATCGTCGGCGCGGAGGGCGTACTCGACGCGCGCCGTGGGGTTCGTGGCCCCGCTGGCGACCAGGCCGAGGTACTGCGGCGTGTCCGCGTCGTCGCGCAGCTCGCGCAGACCGCGAGCGAGCTTCGTGGCGGTGCCGAGCGACGGCATC
The DNA here is from genome assembly GCA_035693125.1 of Candidatus Limnocylindrales bacterium. Classification (GTDB taxonomy): domain Bacteria; phylum Chloroflexota; class Limnocylindria; order Limnocylindrales; family CSP1-4; genus CF-46. The sequence continues at coordinate 702 of DASSHB010000098.1, forward strand.
CGGTCTCCGCGGATCAGCCGGGAGATCGTCGAGTGATCGACGCCCGACTGCTGGGCGAGCTGGCGCTGCGACATCTTCTTGGCCTTGAGCTGGGCTCGAAGCCATTCGTTGAACGCGCGACCGTTCTGGGTGGTCATGACGTCGTTGGGCGCTCCGTGACTCGCACAACCGAGTGATGCGATGCCCGCATGATCACGAACGGGGAGGGGGCTCCTGTATCACCCGTTCGTACCGTATCGGTCCACTCAGGGTGGGTCGACCGGCTGCCGGTCCGGTGCGGTTCGAGGCAGTGCGCCCCGGAGCGGGCAGGGGACTTCGGTCCTGGACGCCGGACCGGCCCGACTCGGCGAGCCGGATGCGGCGTGCGATCGGGGGGCATCGGTCCACCAAACCCCATTCACCTGACGCGTGGCGCGGCGGAGCACCGCGTTTGCGTTGCGAATCCGTTGCCGATCGCCCCGCCCCGTTCGGTCGTCAGGCCGGGTCCGCAGCTCCCGCGGCCGCTTCTCCCGGGTCGCTCGACAACCCGGCGCCGCGCCGTTTCGGCGAGATCCAGTAGGCAATCGAGCCGAGGACGATGATCGACAGGACGCTGATCACCCGATCGACGAGGGCGATCGTGGTCGCCTGGGCGAGGCTGACGTGGTAAGCCGCCACGAGGACGCCCACGACCCCGAGCTCCACGACGCCGAGGCCCGCGGGCGCCAGCGGCACCGCCGTCAGGAGCGAGCCGATCAGGGCGACGAACACCGCCCCGGACAGGCCGAGCGATACGCCCGGGAACGCGAGCGCCTGCACGACGAGGTAGAGGCGCAGCGACTCCGTCGCCCAGATCAGGCCGGTGATCACGATCAGGCGGGGCAGGGCGCGCAATCCGATCGCCCCGAAGACGCCTTCCTCGAAGCGGTCGTAGAGCTCCAGCGCGCGGTGCGGCAGCGGCAGCCGGACGATGATCCGGCGGCCGAAGTTGCGCAGGGTCAGCAGCCCGAGCGCCAGGAGGAGCATGACCGCGACGCCGATCGCGGCGACCCACTGGATCTCGGTCGGCAGGCCGTTGCGGAAGCTCCAGAACCCCGCCGCCAGCCCCAGGGCCGCGATTGCGAAGAGATCCAGGATCCGCTCGATGAACACGGTCCCGACCGTGCGGCTCAGGGAGACCGTGCTGTTGATCTTCAGCAGGTAGGCCCGGTAGATGTCACCGAGCTTGGCCGGCACGAGGCAGTTCACGAGCCACGACAGGAACACGATCTCGGTCGCGTCGCGGGTCCGGAGGCGGATCCCCGTCCCGCGCAGGAGGAGCGCCCAGCGCAGGCCACGGAGCGGGAAGCCGGCATAGAAGATGACGAACGCGGCGAGGATCACGAGCTTGTTCGAGCGGCCGACGCCGTCGATCAGCTCGTTCACGTCGATGTTCAGGAAGACCCGGAAGATCAGGTAGAGGAGGACGAGCGGGATCGCCAGCGACAGGATCGTCCGCGGCTGGCGGAGCCGCCGGCCGAGCGAGAGCTGCTCGCGGTCCTCGGCCAGCGCCCGGCGTTCGTCGCCGGAGCGCCGATCCGCGACGATGCGCCGATCCGGCTCATGGACCGCGTCCGGGGCGGGGGTCCGGCGGCGGAGGCTCAGGAGCCGCCGCTCACGACCGGAGCGCCGCTCGCGCGTCGGCTCGAAGTCCTTCACCGAACGGCCGCGGCCGCTTCGCCGTCGCCGGGGCCGGACCGCCCGCTCGGACGGATCCGGCCGTTGCCGCGCATCCGCTGGACGAGCTTCGCGACCGGGGTGACGAGCCGGACATAGATCGAGGCCCGGCCCAGGACCAGCTCCGCGGCCGGCAGGGCCGCGAGGAAGCCGGCGGCGGTGGACGGATCGCGCTCCAGGACGGTGTAGGCGACGCCGACCTCGAACGCGCTGTGGGCGTCGGAGACGGCGATCCCGGGCACGCCGATCGCGACGGCAAGCTCGGCCGCGCGCTGGTTCCCGTTCCCGACCGCGATCCGGGCGTTGTGCGTCTCGATCCAGTCGACCTCGGCGGCCAGCCGCTCCATCGCGGCCTCGCGCAGGAGCGAGCCGCGGAACCGGTCGAATGGATGCGGGATCCCCACGAGGCCGCCCTGGTCACGAGCCGCCGCGATCGTCTCCTCGGCCGAGAGGCCCGGCTCGATCGCCCGCTCCAGGAACAGGCAGACCAGGTCGCCATCGGCCGTCTTGACCTCCTCGCCCACGATCACCGTGAGGCCGGGTGCAAGCGATGGCGCCAGGGCCCGCGCGGCGAGGGCCGCGTCGATCCGGTCGTGGTCGGTGATCGCGAGATGGGTCAGGCCGCGGGCCGCGGCCGTCCGGATCAGGGAGGCCGGCGAGGCGAGCGAATCGAACGACGCGCTCGAGTGCGTGTGGAGGTCCGCGAAGAACCGCGCGGCGCCCCCGGGCAGCGTCACGGAGGGGTCAGACCTGCGAGACCAGGGACTTCTTGAAGAAGTCGAAGTGCTCGAGCGCCAGGCCGGTCCCGAGCGCGACGCAGTTCAGCGAGTTCTCGGCCACGTGGCACGGGACGCCGGTCACCTGGGTGAGGAGCTTGTCGATGTTCCGCAGGAGCGAGCCCCCGCCCGACATCACCATCCCCTTGTCGATGATGTCCGAGCTGAGCTCGGGCGGCGTCTGCTCGAGGACGGTCCGGACCGCCGCGACCAGCTGCTGGAGCGGTGCCTCGATCGCCTCCATCACCTCGGACGACGTGATGGGGATCGTCCGCGGCAGCCCGGCGATGAGATCGCGCCCGCGGACCTCCATCTGGAGCTCGCGCTCCAGTGGCAGGGCGGTCCCGATCTGGATCTTGACCTCCTCCGCCGTCCGCTCGCCGATCATCAGGTTGTACTTCTTGCGGATGTACGTCGCGATGTGCTCGTCGAACTTGTTCCCGCCGACGCGCAGCGAGGTCGACACGACGATCCCACCGAGCGCGATGACCGCGATCTCGGACGTGCCGCCGCCGATATCGATGACCATGTTCCCGGACGGCCCCGAGATCGGGACGTTCGCGCCGATCGCCGCCGCCAGCGGCTCCTCGATCAGGTACGCCTCCTTCGCGCCGGCCTTGAGGGCCGCGTCGCGGACGGCCCGCTTCTCGACCGAGGTCACGCCGGCCGGGACGGAGATCATCACCTCGGGCCGCGAGAAGCCGATCCGGCCCTTCGTCGCCTTCGCGATGAAGAAGCGGAGCATCGCCTCGGTGATCACGTAGTCGGCGATCACGCCGTCCTTCATCGGCCGGATCGCCTGGATGTTGCCCGGCGTCCGCCCGATCATCTCGCGCGCTTCCTCGCCGACGGCCACGATCCGGTTGTCGTCGGACACCGCGACCACGGACGGTTCCGTGATCACGACCCCCTTGCCCTTGACGTAAACGAGCACGTTGGCCGTGCCGAGGTCGATCCCGATCTTCATGGGTTGGTGGAGAGAGTCCCTTCCTCGAGGCGCGCGATCCTGGCGCCCAGATCTGCGAACTTGCGTTCGATGTTCTCATACCCCCGGTGAACGTGGTGCGCGCCGTGGATCGCGGAGACGCCGTCGGCGGCGAGCGCCGCCAGGATCAGTGAGGCGCCGGCGCGCAGGTCGCCGATCTCGGCGTCAGCGCCGTGGAGCGGCGTCCGCCCCTTGATCCGGGCATGGTGCGGATCGGGGATCCGGATCTCGGCTCCCATCCGGTTCAGCTCCGTGAGCCACTCCAGGCGGTCCTCGAAGATCGCCTCGTGGATGGTGGAGGTGCCCTGGGCCTGGGTCAGGAGGACGCACGTCGGCGGTTGGAGGTCCGTCGCCAGCCCCGGATAGGGCGCGGATTCGATGTCCACGGCGCGGTAGCCGCCGTCGCTGATCGCGCGGCCGTCCACCGCGATCCGGTCGCCGTCGCAGACCGCGCGGACGCCGGCCCGCTCGAGGATCTCGAGGAACGCGGTCATGTGGTCGCATGGCGCGCCGGTCAGGGTCACCTGGCCGCCCGTCACGGCCCCGGCGACGGCGAACGTGCCCGCTTCGATCCGGTCGGGGATCACGTGGTGCTCGGCTCCGCGGAGGCGGCGCCGGCCGACGACCTCGATCGTGTCCGGGTAGGTCCGCTCGACGTCGGCGCCCATCTTCCGGAGGAACGCCATGAGGTCGTCCACCTCGGGCTCCTGCGCCGCCGGCCGGATGACCGTGTGGCCATCAGCGAGGGTGGCCGCGAGCATCGCGTTCTCGGTGCCCATGACGGTGATGATCGGGAAGCGGATCTCCGTCCCGCGCAGCCGGCCGGGAGCGGTCGCGAAGTAGTAGCCGTTGCGGTACTCGATCGTCGCCCCGAGGGCCTGCATCGCCTCCACGTGGAAGTTGACCGGCCGACGCCCGATCCGGTCACCACCCGGGTTGCTGATGATCACCCGGCCGAAGCGGCTCAGGAGCGGGCCCAGGAGGATGAAGCTGGCCCGCATCTTGGCCGCGGCCTCGAGCGGGACGAACAGCCACTCGACGTCGCCCGAAGCCACCTCGTAGGTGTTCGGCGCGGGGTGGTCGACGACGACGCCCAGGTCGCGGAGCGTATCGGCCATGACCCGCACGTCCTCGATCTCGGGGACGTTCGTGAAGCGGCAGCGCTCGCCGGTCAGGGTGGCGGCCGCGAACATCTTCAGGGCGGCGTTCTTCGACCCGCTGATCGGCACCTCGCCGTTGAGCGGCACGCCGCCCTCGATCCGGAAGACCTGGCGGGTCACCGGCTCGGGGACGAACTCCCAATGGAATGGTCTCGCGTCAGCCATTCGTGTCTATTCCACTCCAGCGACCGAGGAGCCGCCGGTGAGCCCACCGAGGTCCAAGGCCGCGTTCCGGGAGGCCATTGGTCCGAGGTCTCGCGTCAGCCATCTGCTCTTCGCGTGCGTCCCGCCGCGGCTAGACGCGGCGCCGCGGCCCCTCGCGGTGTCGTCGCTCCGCGACGCGAATCCGGATGAGAGCCGCTTGCAGGGAGGCGCGCGCGGCGGCCAGATCGGCACCTTCCACGTAGCCCGATTCGAGCGCCTGCTCGGCCTGGCGGCGTGCCTCCTGGGCCCGCTCCAGGTCGATGTCGGACGCCATGTCGGCCATCTCGGCCATCACGACGACCTTGTCGGGCAGGACCTGGAGGAAGCCGCCCATGATCGCGAACGATTCCTCCTGGCCGCCCTTCCGGAGCCGGAGCTCACCCGCGCCGAGCGTCGAGATCAGCGGCGCGTGGTGCGGCAGCACGCCGAGCTCGCCCTCGCTGCCGGGGAGGACGACCGAGTCGACCTCGTCCTGGAAGGCGAGCTTCTCGGGCGTGACGATCTCGAGCTGGAGGGGCATGGCGCTACCCGGCCAGCTTCTCGGCGTTGGCCTTGACGTCCTCGATCGTGCCGGCGAGGAAGAACGCCTGCTCGGGCAGGTCGTCGACCTTGCCCTCGAGGATCTCCTTGAAGCTGGCGACCGTGTCCTTGATCGAGACATAGGCGCCGGGCCGGCCGGTGAAGACCTCGGCGACGAAGAACGGCTGGCTCATGAACCGCTGGAGGCGGCGCGCCCGGGCAACCGTCGCCTTGTCCTCCTCGGACAGCTCGTCGATGCCGAGGATCGCGATGATGTCCTGGAGGTCGCGGTAGCGCTGCAGGACGCGCTTGGTCTCCTGGGCCACGTCGTAGTGCTCGGCGCCGACGACGTTCGGATCGAGGACGCGCGAGGTCGAGGTCAGGGGATCGACCGCCGGATAGATGCCCAGCTCGGCGATCGAGCGCTCGAGGCGGATCGTCGAGTCGAGGTGGGCGAACGTCGTGGCCGGGGCCGGGTCGGTGTAGTCGTCGGCCGGGACGAACACCGCCTGGAGCGAGGTGATCGAGCCCTTCTTCGTCGAGGTGATCCGCTCCTGGAGGGCGGCCATCTCGGTCGCGAGGTTCGGCTGGTAGCCGACCGCGGACGGCATCCGCCCGAGCAGCGCCGAGACCTCGGCGCCCGCCTGGGTGAACCGGAAGATGTTGTCGATGAACAGGAGGACGTCGCGGCCCTCCTCGTCGCGGAAGTACTCGGCCATCGTCAGCCCGGTCAGGCCCACCCGCTGGCGAGCGCCGGGCGGCTCGTTCATCTGGCCGAAGACGAAGGCCGTCTTGGCGATGACGCCCGACTCGGTCATCTCGTGGATCAGGTCGTTGCCTTCGCGGCTGCGCTCCCCCACCCCGGCGAACACGGACACGCCCGAGTGCTCCTGGGCGACGTTCCGGATCAGCTCCTGGATGATGACCGTCTTGCCGACGCCGGCACCGCCGAAGATCCCGATCTTGCCGCCCTTCTTGAAGGGGCAGATCAGGTCGATGACCTTCAGGCCGGTCTCGAAGACCTCGACCTCGGTCGTCTGCTGGTCGAAGGCCGGCGCCTGGCGGTGGATCGGCAGGGTGTGCTCGGCCTTCACCGGGCCCTTGTTGTCGATCGGGTGGCCGAGAACGTCGAAGACGCGGCCGAGGGTCGCGTCGCCGACCGGGACGGAGATCGGCCCGCCGCTGTCGACGACGTCGGCGCCACGGGCGAGGCCGTCGGTCGTGGTCATCGCCACGGTCCGGACCCAGTTGTTGCCGAGGTGCTGCTGGACCTCGCAGACCAGCGGCTCCTGACCGTCGCGCTGGATCTCGACCGCGTTGTAGATCGCCGGCAGGTGGCCGGACGGGAACTCGATGTCGACGACGGGACCGGTGATCTGGATGACCTGGCCGGTCGTGGACGGCGCGGCTGTCGCCATGGGGTTGGGGCCTCCTGTGCGCGCTACCCGGCCTGCGCGCCGGACGCGATCTCGATCATCTCGCGGGTGATGTTGGACTGGCGGACCTTGTTGTAGGCGAGGGTCAGGTCCTCGATCAGCTCTTCGGCGTTCTCGGTCGCGTTCTTCATCGCGACCATCCGGCTCGACTCCTCGCTCGCCTTGCCCTCGAGCACGGCCTGGTACAGCCGGGTCGCGACGTAGCGTGGCAGGAGCTGCTGCAGGACGGCCGCCGGGCTCGGCTCGAAGATGAACTGGTTGCCGGGGATGCCTTCGGTGTCGCTGCTGGGCTGGATCGGCAGGAGCGCGTCGAGCGACGGCTTCTGGCTGAGCGTGGACACGAAGTGGCTGTAGACGATGTCCACCCGGTTGACCTTGCCGGCCAGGAAGTCCTCGCTGATCAGCCGGGCGAGGGGCAGGACGTCGGCGAACGTGGGCCGGTCGCCGAAGCCCTCGAAGTGGGCTTCGAGCGGGACGCGCGCCCGGCGCATCGCGTCGCGGCCCTTGCGGCCGACCGTCGCGACCGACAGCTCGCCGGTCCCCTCGGTGATCTGCTGGGCGGCGAAGCGGATGACGTTCGTGTTCAGCGCGCCGGCCAGGCCGCGATCGGTCGTGATCAGGACGATCAGGCGCTTGCCGTCCTCGCGCCGGACGAGGAGCGGATGATCCTCGCCGGTCAGGACGACGGCGAGGTCGGCCAGGACCTCGTCGAGCTTCTCGGCGTACGGGCGCGAGGCGAGCGTCGACTCCTGGGCGCGCTTCAGCTTCGACGCGGCCACGAACTGCATCGCCCGGGTGATCTGCTTGATATTCCGGGAGGACTGGATCCTCCGCCGAATATCTCGCTGGCTAGCCATGTGCCCTCGCGCTCGGCGACCCGCTGCGGCTCATCAGGCGCCGAACGTCTCGCGGAAGGCGTCGATCGCCTTGTCGAGGTCGGCCCGGAGCTCGTCGCTGAGCGCCTTCGTCTCGCCCAGCGTCTTGAGGATGTTCGGGTGCTCGGTGTCGAGGAACCGGTAGAAGCCGGCCTCCCAGGCCTTCACCTGGGGCGTGGGCACGTCGTCGAGCTTGCCCTTCGTGGCCGCGTACAGGATCGCGACCTGGTTCTCGACCGGGAGCGGCTGGTACTGCGGCTGCTTGACGATCTCCGAGAGCTTCTCGCCGCGGGTCAGCTGGTCGCGCGTGGCCTTGTCCAGATCGGACGCGAACTGGGCGAACGCGGCGAGGCTGCGGTACTGGGCGAGATCGAGCTTGAGCGGGGCAGCGACCGACTTCATCGCCTTCGTCTGAGCCGCCGACCCCACGCGCGAGACGGAGATGCCGATGTTCAGGGCGGGCCGCTGGCCGGCGTTGAACAGGTCGGTCTCGAGGAAGATCTGGCCGTCGGTGATCGAGATTACGTTCGTCGGGATGTACGCCGAGACGTCGCCGGCCTGGGTCTCGATGATCGGCAGGGCGGTCAGCGAGCCGCCGCCGTTCTCCTCGCTCATCCGGGCCGCGCGCTCCAGGAGCCGGGAGTGGAGGTAGAACACGTCGCCGGGATACGCCTCGCGGCCCGGCGGGCGACGGAGGAGGAGGGCCATCTCGCGATAGGCCCAGGCGTGCTTGCTCAGGTCGTCGTAGACGCACAGCGCGTCCTTGACGAGGCCCTGGCCCTCGACCTCGACACCGTTCTCCATGATCTCCTCGCCGAACGTGACGCCGGAGTACGGAGCGAGGTACTGGAGCGGGGCCGGGTCCTCGGCACCGGCGACGACGACGATCGTGTGCTTCATCGCGCCGTGCTGCTCGAGGACGGCCACGGTCTGGGCGACCGTCGACAGCTTCTGGCCGATCGCGACGTAGATGCAGACGAGGCCCTTGCCGGTCTGGTTGATGATTGTGTCGATCGCGATCGCGGTCTTTCCGGTCTGGCGGTCGCCGATGATCAGCTCGCGCTGGCCGCGGCCGATCGGGATCAGGGCGTCGATCGCCTTGATGCCCGTCTGGACCGGGGTGTCGACCGACTGGCGGACGATGACGCCCGGGGCGATCCGTTCGACCGGGCGGGTGGCCGTCGCGTTGATCGGGCCCTTGTCGTCGAGCGGACGGCCGAGCGGGTCCACGACGCGGCCCAGGAGCGCCTGGCCCACGGGGACCTCGACGACGCGGCCGGTGGTCTTGACGGTGTCGCCTTCCTTGATCGCCCGGCTGTCGCCGAGGATCACCGCGCCGACCGTCTCCTCCTCGAGGTTCAGGGCCATGCCCATCACCCCGCCGGGGAACTCGAGCATCTCGGACGCCAGGGCGCCGTCCAGCCCGTAGATCTGGGCGATCCCGTCGCCGACCTCGACGACCGTTCCGACGCTGCGCGTCTCGGTCGCCGCGTCGAACGAGTCGATCGACGACTTGATGATGCTGGTGATCTCGTCGGAGCGGATTGCCATGCGGTCTCCTGGTCGGCGCGCTAGATCGCGCCCGATGCGAGCTGGTTCCGGAGCCGCTCGAGGCGGCCTCGGACGCTCCCGTCGATCAATCGGTCGCCGACGCGGACGATCAGCCCGCCGAGCAGGCGCTCGTCGACGTCGGTGGCGAGCGCGATCCGGCCGCCGGTCATCTGCTCGAGGCGGGCCGTGAGGGCCTTGACCTCCAGATCGGTCAGCGGCGACGCGCTCGTCGCGGTGGCGTGGGTGATCCCCTGGCGACGGTCGTCGAGGCGGACGAACTCCGAGACGACCCGGGGCAGCTGCTCGATCCGGCCGCGCCGGATCAGGAGGAAGATCGTGTTCCGGACGGGCTGGCTGAGCGTGGCGAACACGCCCTGGGCGGTCGCGATCCGCTGCTCGAGCGGCAACGCCGGGTTGGCGAGGACGCTCATCAGCTCGTCGTTGACCGTGGCGCCGGCCAGCTCCAGCTCGCGCCGCCACGTCTCGATCGTGTCGTCGCGGCCGGCGATCTGGAAGGCCGCCTCGGCGTACCGCCGCGGGGCGCTGTCGCGCTTGGCCATCAGCCCTTCGCGCTCCCGTTGCCGCCGGCCGTCGTCTCCTGCAGGAACTCCTGCACGAGCCGCCGCTGGCGGTCGTCGGTCATCGTCTCGCCGACGACCCGGCCGGCCGCCCGAAGCGCCAGGTCGGCGACCTCGGCCCGGATCTCGGCGATCGCCCGCTGCTTCTCGGCTTCCAGGTCGGCCGTCGCCCGGGAACGGACGCGCTCGACCTCCTCGCGCGCGGCGGCAAGGTCGCGCTCGCGTGACTCGTCCGCGAGGCGCTGCGCCCGGGCCAGGATGTCGTTCGCCTCGCGGCGCGCCTCCTGGAGCGCGGCGAGCCGGTCGGCCTCGGCCGATTCGCGATCCTTGCGCGCCTGCTCGGCGTCCTTGAGCCCTTCCTCGATCCGCGTCCGGCGTGCGTCCAGGATCCGGTTCAGCGGCCCGAACGCGAAGCGATACAGGATGAACAGGAAGAACAGGAAGTTGGCCGTGGAGACCAGGATCCAGAACCAGTTGATGACGAGGCCGGTCGGCTCTTCGGCGGCCAAGGCCACGCCGCCGCCGGCGACGCCGGCGGCAATCGACAGGAGGTCCATGCCGGGGATGTCCGCGACCCGTCTACTTCAGGAAGACGATCAGCACGCCCAAGACGAACGCGAAGATCCCGAGTCCCTCGGCAAGAACCGCGCCGAGGATGAAGTTCTGGCGGATGACGTCCGCGGCGTCCGGGTTGCGTCCGATGGCGGTCGTCGTCAGACCGGTCAGGATCCCGATGCCGATGCCCGGCCCGATGATCCCGAAGGCGGCCAGTCCGGCTCCGATCAATTCCATGTTCGACCTTCCTCCGTGGTCCCGGGTGGCGGGCCGGGTCCCGTTTGCTCGATCAGTGGCTGGCGGACGAGGGATGGGCCCCCTCGGCGTGGGACTCGGCACCGTGAGGCGCCTCGATGGCGATCAGGGTGAAGACTACGGTGAGCGTCGCGAAGACGAGCGCCTGCATGAAGCCGACGAACAGCTCCAGGCCGAGGAACGCAATCGGGGCAAGGGCGATGAACAGGGCGGTCATCACTCCGAGCACGAGCTCGCCGCCGTAGACGTTCGCGAAGAGTCGGAGCGCCAGGGTCAGCGGCTTGAAGAACTCGAGGAAGAACTCGAGCAGGCCCACGAACAGGTCGACGAAGCCGTCGAACGCGCCCCGCTTGAACCCGGAGACGTTGAAGAACTTGCCGAGATAGGTCCGCAGGCCCAGCGCCCGGATGCCCTCGTAGTGGAACGTCACGAAGGACACCAGCGCCAACCCGAAGGTCACGTTCACGTCGCTCGTGGGCGCCCGCAGGAACTCGAGACGGCCGGCAAGCGGGATCAGGCCGACCCAGTTCGAGACGATGATGAAGGCGAACAGGCCGAGGAACAGCGGCACGTAGCGGCGCGCTTCGGGGCCGCCGAAGGACGCCGCGAAGCCGCCCATCGATTCGGTGACCCACTCGACGAAGTTCTGGACCCGGTTCGGCTGCATCGTCAGGCCGCGCGTGGCCAGGAGCAGGCCCACGAGCACGATCGCCATGACGATCCAGGTCGTCAGGATCGTGGCCGAGATCGTGAAGGTCGTGCTGCCAGGCACGAGGGTGGCGACGGTGTGCGGAGCGATCGGCTCGAGGAGTGCCTCCACGCCGCAGCGCGGGAACTCGCACGCGCCGCCGGGATCCTTGGCCACGGGCGGGACGAGGAATGCGGCGACCACGTCGAAGACGATGACGAGGCCGACGAGCACGACCCAGATCAGCCATCCGGGTCGGCCGGGTCGGGTCGCCTGGGCCGGCGTCGTCTCGGGCGCGGTGGCGCCGTCGGCCGTCGTCACGCTTCTCCTCTGCTCCCACACTGCGGGGGGCGGCGCGTGTCGCGCCGGGTCCCGGTCAACTGGCCGTTTGGTGGCTCAGTCGTCGTTCGTTCGTTCCAGAAACCTTGTCACGAGCCGGTAGCAGCCGATGCCGCCGATCACCATTCCCCCGAACAGCCCACCGATGACCAGCAGCGGACGGGTGCCGAGCATCTTGTCGAGCTCGCTTCCCCCGAACGCACCGATCAGCATCGGGATGGCCAAGGTCAAACCGACTTGCGAGAACACCGCGACATAGGCCCCGGTCTTCCCGGGCTCGTTCATGGGCGTCCTGTCAAGGCCGGCGGAGTATAGCAGAGGGTGTCCGGCCCGCCAACGAAGGCGGACGCCGCCGCGGACGGCATCGCCGCGCGCCCGGGCGGCGCCAGATCAGGTGGCGACGGAGCGCGTGGCGAAGAGGCCGACGTTGCCGTAGCGGTCGGTTCCGCGCAGGCGGAACGCGTACGTGTGATGGCGGGCGAGGACCATCGACCGCTGGCGCGTGGAGACCGAGGTCAGGGTGACCGTCACCCACGAGCCGCTGTCGGTCCGGCGCTGGAGCAGCTGGCTCTTCAACCCCGATCCGGTGTCGGTCAGCGTCCATTTCACCGTCAGCCGGATGCTCGACGGCTTGCCCGTCACGGAGCTCTTCGCGATCGACGTGATCGACGCCCGGGGCTTCGTGGTGTCGGCGACGACCTTGACCTGGACCGACGCCCTGTCCGTTCCGCCGTGGCCGTCGCCGATCGTGTACGTGAAGACGTCGAGCCCCAGCGTCGTGCCGGTCGAGGCGTAGGTCAGACCAGTCCCGCCGCCGGTGATCGCGACCTTGCCATGGCTGCCCTGCGTCACCGCGATGATCCGGAGGGTCTCGGGCGCGTCGGGCAGCGAGGTGTCGTTGGCGAGGACCGGGATCGCCTTCGGCAGGGCACGCAGGTAGATCGTGGCCGGTCCCGGGTCGTTGACGGCGTTCGGGTTGTCGTTGACCGCGCTGATCGTGACGTGGACGGTGGCGTTGTCGGTCCCGCCGTGGCCGTCACTGATCGTGTAGGTGAAGGAGTCCGAGCCGTTGGCATTGGCGTTGGGTCGATACGTCAGGCCGGTCCCGCTACCGGTGACGACGACGCTGCCTTTCGCCCCGTTCGTCGCGCCGGTGATCGTGAGCGCGTCGCCCTCGACGTCTGTGTCGTTCTGAACGACGGCGACGGCCGTTGCGGCCGCGTCCTCGAGGACCGTCAGGCTGTCGTCGGTCGCGACCGGCCCGTCGTTGACCGCGCTGATCGTGACGTTGACGGTGGCGCTGTCCGTGCCACCGTGGCCGTCGCTGATCGTGTAGGTGAAGGCGTCCGAGCCGTTGGCATTGGCGTTGGGGCGGTAGGTGAGGCCGGTCCCTGCACCAGTGACGACGACGCTGCCCTTCGCGCCGTTCGTCGTGCCGGTGATCGTGAGCGCGTCCCCGTCAGGATCCGAGTCGTTGGCACGGACGTCGAGCGCCGTCGCCGCGGCGTCTTCAAGGACGGCCAGGCTGTCGTCCGTGGCGACCGGCGCGTCGTTGACCGCGCTGATCGTGACGTTGACGGTGGCGCTGTCCGTGCCGCCGTGGCCGTCGCTGATCGTGTAGGTGAACGAGTCCGAGCCGTTGGCGTTCGGATCCGGGGTATACGCAACACCGGTCCCCAGGCCCGTGATCGCGACGCCGCCCTTCGTCCCTTGGCTGACCGCCGTGACGTGGAGCTGGTCGCCATCCGCGTCGGTGTCGTTGGCGAGCACGTCAATGCTGGTCGCCCCATCGTCTTCCGCGAGCGTGGCGACGTCGTCGGATGCGACCGGCGCGACCTCGACCGGGACGATCGTGATCGTCACGGTCCCGACGTCCGTCCCGCCGTGGCCGTCACTGACCGTGTAGTCGTAGGTGTCGATGCCGGTCTGGCCGGCCGTCGGGCGATAGAGAACGCTCGTCCCTTCGAGCCCGATGGTCGTCGTGCCTTTCGTGCCGTCCGTCGCGCCGGTCACGGTCAACGAGTCGCCGTCCGCGTCCGTGTCGTTCGCGGTGACCTCGGTCAGGACGCCGGCCGAGCCTTCGTTGGTCGTGTCGCTGTCGTCGATCGCCACGGGCGCCGAGTTGACGTGCGTGATCGTGATCGTGAGCGACACGGAATCGCTCGTATCGTCGGGCGGATCGCCGCCGACGTTCCCGCCATAGTCGACGAGGCCGCCGTCGTCCTGGGCGCTGACCGTGAGGTGGACGGTGCCGGTCCGACCGGCTGCGGGAACGAAGGAGAGGACGCCGTCGTCGTCGATCGCGGGCCAGCTGCTGAAGATCGAGCGGTCGTTGCCGGGGTTGTCCGTGATCACGTAGTGAACCGCCTGATCGGACTCGTTCGCCGGTCCTGGGGAAGGATCTGTCGCCCAGGCCGCGGCGTAGGCCGTGTTCTCGGGGCTCGAGACGACGAGCGGGCCGGCGCTGAATGTCGGCGAGTCGTTGATCGCGGCGAGCCAGATCCGGTACGTGGCGATGTTCGAGCTCGCGCCGTCATTGTCGATGACGTGGTAGCTGAACGAGTCCGAGGCCCAGTCGCCCTCGGCCGTGGAGTAATCGGCGTCGGGCGTGTAGCCGACGAACCCCGGGGCGCTCGGCAGCCACTCGAGCGTCCCGTGCGTCGGGAACGTGTCGATGGCCCAGGTCGAGATCGAGCCGTCTGTGTCGGTGTCGTTCGCGGACGGTCCGCAGCCGGCGCCGAGCACGAACTGACCGTAATCCTCGACGATCGGGAACGAGCCGCCATAGAAGACGGGGTCCACGCTGCAGGGCGGGCTCGTGGGATCGTCGAGGGCCACCGGGGGCGCGTTGATCTTGATCGTCACCGTCGCGGTCGCGTCGCCGTCGACCGGGTCGGTGACCGTGTACTGGAACGTCTCGGTGCCCGTGACTCCGTCCAACGGCGAGTATCCGATCCGGCGGCCCGAGCCCACGATCTGCACGAAGCCGCCGTGGTCCGGCGTAGTGATCGCGGTGATCTCGGCGGCGGTCGCGACCGTGTCGTTGGCGAGGACGAGGAGGTTGTTGCCGACCGAGGACTTCTGGACGACGAAGCTGTCGTCCACCGCGACCGGGGCCGCTGCCGCGACCGCCGGCACCCACACGAGTGAGTTGATCAGCAGGACCGCGCCGGCGAGCAGGGCGCAAATTCGGAAACGGTTCATCGGATTGCTACCACCGTGGAGTCGGAGTCGGTCCGGCCGAGCACGTCCGTCACCGTCACGGTGACCGAGTAGTCGCCCGGCTGGAGATAGACGTGGGAGCGCGTCGGACTGGCCCCGTCGGCCGGCTCCGTGCCATCCCCGAAGTCGAACGCGTAGCTGACGGCGCGGTTCGAGCCGGAGGCGTCGCAGTCGACGGTCAGGAGTCCGGACGGCGCACAGCTGATCGTGGCGATCGTGGGGGCCGGCGTCGCGCTCGGCGTGGGCTTGGGAGTTGGCTTCGGCGTGGGCTTTGATGTCGGCGTCGGTGTCGGCGTCGGCGTCGGGCGCGCGGTCGGCCTTGGCGTCGGCTCGGCCGTCGCTGCGACGGTGGGCGTCGGGGCCGGGCTGAACGCGACCGACGGCTCGGGAGTCGGGGCCGGGACCAAGGAGTCGGTCGGCTCGGGCGACGTGGCCGGTGCCTGGCTGGGCGCGACCGCCGCCGGGGACCCGAGCGGTGACTCCGGGGGCGCGACCAGGGCGACCTCGTGACTCGTCGGCGCATCAATCCCGTTCGATGGACGGAGCAGCCCTCCGCCGGCGAGCGCCACCGCGAACAGCAGGACGAGGGCCGCCAGGGCGACCACCGGGGCGAACGCGAGGAGACCGGCGCGGCGAGCGGGGCGCGTTCGGGTCCGCGAGGCGGGCGCCGGGACCCGCGGGGGGCTCGCGGCATGAGCTTGTGCGTCGTTGCGCAGCGCGACGTAGCGACTGACGCTCGTCGGAACTGGCGTCAGCTCGGCGTCGTGGCCCTGGAGCCGGCGGGCCAGGTCGATCCCGGTCAGGGCATCGACATCGGCGTGCCCGTCGTCCCCGTCATCGAGCCGGTCGCCGAGCGCACGCCGTCCCAGCGGACGGCCGGTCACGCGGCGGAGGACCCACATCCCGATCGAGTCGTCGACGATCCGGGGCAGGTTGAGCTCGCCCGACGGACCCTGAGCCATGAACCGCGTCACGACCGCGAGGAACCCGAGCACGACGAGCACGCCGACGAGCCATTCCACGGGCGGTAGCTGATCCCTGCTGCGGCCGTCGCACGCGGCCGGCGGCGGCATCCTAGCAGCCGACTCCGCGGGTTCCGACTCCCCCAAATGGACCATGGCCGCTCGTCGCCGCCCGCCGGCGAGTCGCGGAGCCTATTCGGCCGCGTCCGGCTCGTCTGGCTGGAAGCCGCCCCGGGCCAGGATGAACAGGACGAAGCCGATCGCCACGAACACGCCGAGGAAGGCGTAGAGCTGGTTCGCCCCGGACAGGAGGAGCGCGAGGAGCGCGAGGGCCAGGCAGATCCCGTAGATCAGGACGACCGTCTGGCGATGGGAGAGGCCTACGTCGAGGAGGCGGTGGTGGAGGTGGCCGCGGTCGGGCGAGAACGGTGACCGGCGCTGGGCGACCCGCCGGACGATGTTCCAGAACGCGTCGATGATCGGGACGCCCAGGACGAGCAGGGCGATCGCGACCTTCGCCGTCCCGAGGATCGACAGCAGCGCGAGCGTGTAGCCCAGGAACATCACGCCGCTCGTCCCCGCGAAGATCGTGGCCGGGTGGAAGTTCCAGCGCAGGAACCCCAGGAGCGAGCCCGCGAGCGCAAAGCACAGCACGGCGATGAACGGCTGACCGCCGGCGATCGCGGGGGTCATGCTGATCAGCCCGAGGGTCAGCGCGGCGATCAGCCCGATGCCGGACGACAGGCCGTCCAGCCCGTCGATGAAGTTGATGCTGTTGATCATCCCCGCGATCCACAGGACCGTGAACGCGAAGCCGATCGCGCCGACGAGCGGGATCGTGCCGCTCGAGAACGGGTTGGCGATGAAGTCGACCGTGAAGCCGCAGGCGATCGCGAAGACCGCCAGCCCGAGTTGACCACCGAGCTGCCAGCGCGCGCGCAGGTCGAGGGCGTCGTCGATCACGCCGAACGCCGTGGCGAGCGCGCCGCCGAGGAGCAGGCCCGCGAGGTCGATCAGCTGGACCGACGCGGGGACCGTCACGAAATGGATCGCGCTGTTCAGCGCGAGGAGCCCTAGCGTCACGACGATGAACGACGTGGCGACGGCCACGCCGCCACCGCGCGGAACGGGCCGCACGTTGACCCGGCGCGCGTCGGGCTGGTCGATCGCGCCGTAGTGGATCGCGATTCGCCGGACGAGCGGGGTCAGGACGAAGCTGAGCGCGGCGCCGGCGACGAGGGCCGCGACCAGGAACGGGACCGTGTCGCCGGCGTTGGTGAGGAAGATCACGCCGGGCGGTCGAGCCCCGGCACCGGGAAGCGGCCCGCGATCGCGGCCACCCGAGCCGCGAGGGCGGCATGGGCCGAGGCGTCCTCGCGCTGGTCGATCGCGTCGGCGATCAACGCCCCGATCTCGCGCATCTCCGGCTCGCCCATCCCGCGAGACGTGACCGCGGGCGTGCCGACCCGGATCCCCGACGACGTGTTCGGCGGCTGGCGGTCGAACGGGATCTGGTTCTTGTTGACGGTGATCCCGATCTCGTCGAGGAAGTGCTCGGCGTCCTTGCCGGTCACCCCGCGCGACATGACGTCGACGAGCATCAGGTGGTTGTCCGTGCCGCCGCTGACCACCCGCAGGCCGCGCTCGGCGAGGACGCCGGCGATCGTGGCGGCGTTGTCGATCGTGCGCTGCTGGTCGCGCCGGAACTCGTCACCGAGGGCCAGCTGGAAGGCCACCGCCTTGGCGGCGATCACGTGCATCAGCGGCCCGCCCTGGACGCCCGGGAACACGGTCCGATCGATCGTGGCGGCGAGCGCGTGCTCACCCGACGGGCCGGCCTTCACGTTCGGGAACGCGGAGGCATCGACCTCGGCCGGCAGCTCGAAGCGCGAGAAGATCATCCCACCACGCGGTCCGCGGAGGGTCTTGTGGGTCGTCGTCGTGACGATGTCGGCGTGGGGGAACGGGCTCGGGTGGAGGCCCGCGGCCACGAGGCCCGCGACGTGGGCCATGTCGACGAACAGGAGCGCGCCCACCGAGTGGGCGATCCGGGCCATCCGCTCGAAGTCCCAGACCCGCGGATAGGCCGAGGCGCCGGCCACGATCACCTTCGGGCGGACCTCGTTCGCCTGGGCCTCCAGCGCGTCATAGTCGATCCGCTCGGTGTCCTCGCGAACGCCGTAGGCGTGGACCTCGAAGAAGCGGCCGCTGAAGTTCAGCTTCATGCCGTGCGTGAGATGGCCGCCCTGGTCGAGCTTCATCCCGAGGATCCGGTCGCCCGGGTCGATCACGCTGAAATAGGCGGCCATGTTCGCCTGGGCGCCCGAGTGGGGCTGGACGTTGACGTGCTCGGCGCCGGGGAACAGGCGGAGCGCCCGCTCGCGCGCGAGCTCCTCGGCGACGTCGACGAACTCGCAGCCGCCGTAGTAGCGCTTGCCGGGCAGCCCCTCGGCGTACTTGTTGGTGAGCCAGCTGCCCTGCGCCTCCATGACCGCAGCCGCCGTGTAGTTCTCCGAGGCGATCAGCTCGATCTTGTCGTGCTGCCGGCGGCGCTCGCCCTCCATGGCCGCCCACAGCTCGGGATCCAGCTCGGCGATCGTGACGTCGGCGTCGACCCGCTGGCTGATCCCCATCTCGAGCCTCCTCGCCGCGCACCCGCAGCGAGGCGGGCCCGATCGAGGCCGCGCGCGGGGTGAC
The DNA here is from genome assembly GCA_035693125.1 of Candidatus Limnocylindrales bacterium. Classification (GTDB taxonomy): domain Bacteria; phylum Chloroflexota; class Limnocylindria; order Limnocylindrales; family CSP1-4; genus CF-46. The sequence goes on from DASSHB010000098.1 coordinate 19,199, forward strand.
CCGCGTATCGTGCCACGGGTCCGGAGCCCGCGGCGGCCCGCCGGCCGGGCGGACGAGCAAGATCTGCTCATTCCGGAGCCCGAACGCCGCAGGACCACGCTCCAAAGACCAGAGTTAGCGCTCGACGGCTAACTCGGCCGAACCCTGCGTCGCCGGGTGGGGGGATTCGCGAGCTCGCGTGACGAAGCGAGCAGGTTCCGCTCGTCGCCGAGCGCTCCGGTCACCCCGGCGCGTCCACCGCCCGTCTGATCGCCCGCTCGACCGCCTCGCGCGCCACCGCGCCCTGGCGGAGGATCCGTGGCGGATCGACCGTGCAGTCGACGATCGTGGAGGCCGGGCCCCCATGCGCGATCCCGCCGTCGAGGACGAGCTCGATCGCGTCGCCGAGCTGCTCGACGATCTCCTGGGCGGTGCGGGCCTCCGGCAGGCCGGAGACGTTGGCCGAGGTCGTGGGCAGCGGGCCGACCGCCCCGGCCAGGGCTCGCGGGGCCGGGTGGTCCGGCGTGCGCAGCCCGATCGTCGGGGCGCCGCCGGTGAGGACCGCGGGCAGTGGGACGTCGGGGCGCTGCGGAACGATGACCGTCAGCCCGCCGGGCCAGAAAGCCGCGGCGAGGGCCGCTGCGACCGGCGGCCACTCCCCGATCGTCGGTCCCTGGGCCGCGTCGGCGAGGAGGAGCATCACGCCCTTCTCGGGCGGCCGTCGTTTGGCCGCGAAGAGCGCCTCGACGCCGCCGGGCGTGTCGAGCGCGACCGCGATCCCGTAGACCGTGTCCGTCGGAAGTGCCACGATCCCGCCGCGCCGCAGGACGGCCGCCGCTTCCGCTCGGCCAGCCTCGTCGTCGGGGACGATCCGCGCCGTCACGTTGCGGAACCCACGGCCGACAACCGATCCGCTTGTTCGGCCGCGAGCCGCTCGGCGTTCCGTGCCGCCATCTCCGGGGAGGCGAGCACGAGCTGCTCGATCAGCTGCGCGGCGCCCTGATCCTCGAGGAGCGGCGCCACGTAGCGTCCTGCGGCTCGGACCGCATCGGGCGCCGTCGGCATCGCCGCGCCGTGGCCGACCCCCGCGATCATCTCGAGGTCGTTGAACTGGTCGCCGATCGCGAGCACGCGACCGAGCGGAACGCGAGCCCGGCGGGCCAGGTGGCGGACCCCGACGAGCTTGGAGACGCCGGGCGCCAGGAACTCGAGGAACCGCGGATGGCTGATCGTCACTGCGGCTCGTCCCGCGAACCGGCGCCGGCCGTCGGCGAGGATCGATTCCGGGATCGGCTGATCCGCCGCGGCGACCGCGATGACCTTCGAGACGGGACGCCTCAGCCAGGCCGCCAGGTCCGGGACCACCTCCGCTCGGGCGCCCAGGAACGTCGAGTAGTCCTCGGCCCGCGGGTCGTCGGCGCCGATGATGAAGCGCTCGAGATGGTTGACGTGCGGCTCGATGCCCACGGACCTCGCCCAGCGGATGGCATCGCGGGCCGCATCCGCGGACAGCGGATGGTGGGCGAGGATCCGGCCCAGGCGCGGATCGCGCTCCGGCGGCGGCAACGCCCGAACGAGGGCCCCCTGGAACGCCACGAGCGGATCCGTCAGCCCGAGCGTCCGGGCATAGGGCAGGGCGCTCGTCGTCATCCGCCCGGTCACGATCGAGACGGCGACGCCACGCTCACGCGCCGCCGCGATCGCGGCGATCGTCCGCTCGCCCAGGACCAGGTCGTCGTTGATCAGCGTCCCGTCCAGATCGAGTGCGATCAGCCCGATCGGGAAGCCCGCGACCGGCCGCCGGGTCTCGGTCACGCCGCGCGGCGCTCGACGCGCAGGATCCGCGGCAGCCCGGCGAGGTCCGGTGCCACGGACGCCCGCCATCCCGGGAGGACCGCTGCCACCGCCGCCGGCGCGCTCTCACCCTGGTCCGCCCCGATCTCGAGGAGGGCGATGCCGTCCGATGTCAGCGCGTCCGGCAACCGCTCGAGGAGCGCCCGGATGACGTCCAGCCCGTCCGCCCCACCGTCGAGCGCCAGGCGCGGCTCGAACGACGCCGCCACGGGCAGCCCGGCGATCGCATCGGAGCGGACGTACGGCAGGTTCGCCAGCAGCACGTCGAACGGCGATCCCTCGTCCGGCAGGACGGGCGGCAGGATGTCCGCCTCGATGAACCGCAGCCCGTCCGCGGCTGCGTGACCCACGGCGTTCTCCCGGGCCAGGTCCAGGGCATCGGGTGAGACGTCGATCGCCGCGATCCGGACGTTGCGGCCCATGACGACCGCCCGCTTGCGGAGCGCGACCGCGAGCGCCACGGCGACCGCGCCGCTGCCCGTGCCCACGTCGGCGACACGGATCGGGTCGCCGCCATCACCGCCACCGCCGGCCTCGCCGATGCGGGCCGCGAGCCGGCGCATGACCTCCTCGATCCCGGCGTCGACGAGCGCCTCCGTCTCCGGACGCGGAATGAGCGCCCGGCGATCGACCGAGAAGGCGAGCCCATAGAACTCCTTGAGCTCGCGGATGTAGGCGACCGGCTCGCCCGCGGCGCGGCGAACGACCGCCGCGTCGAAGCGGGCCAGCGCATCGACGCCGACCGGCGCCTCGGGATGGGCCACGATCGCGGTCCGGTCCACGCCGATCGCCCAGCCCAGGAGGACCTCCGCGTCGAGGCGGGCCGTCTCGGAGCCCGAGGTCCGCAGCCGCTCGGTCGCGCCCGCCAGGGCCTCCGCGGTGGTCGTCATCGGATGGCGCGAGGCGGGGTCAGAGCCGGATCGTCACGGACAGGTCGCCGACCTTGCGCAGAACCTCGGCGCTCGTCGTGCCCCGCCAGCGGTGGAAGAGCAGGTCGACCGAGGCATCGCCCACGCGCAGGTTCGAGAGGGTGACCTTGCCGATCCACTCGGGCAGGTTCGGGTGGAGGAGCTCGAGCTCGTTCGCGCCGGCGTTCGCGCGCAGCCCGAGCATCGTCTCGACGAACAGGAACGAGGCGCCCGCGGCCCACGCCTGCGGCGAGCAGGCCACAGGGTACGGAACCGGATGGGTCGCGTCCTCGCGGTCGAATCCGCAGAACAGCTCCGGCAGCCGGTACTCGTCGAACTGCTGGGCGGCCTGGAAGACGTGGCCCACGAGCCGGTTCGACTCGGTCTCGAAGCCATAGCGCTTCAGGCCGGCGGCCACGATCGAGGTGTCGTGCGGCCACACGGAGCCGGTGTGGTAGCCGATCGGGTTGTAGCCGGGCTGCCCTTCGGCGTACGTCCGGATGCCCCAGCCCGAGAACATCGATGCGCCGAGCAGCCGGTCGCAGACGTCCCGGGCCCGAGCCTGGCTCGCGATCCCGGACCAGAGACAGTGGCCGGCGTTCGAGCCGATCGCGTCGAGCGGCCGCTTGTTGCCGTCGAGGGCCATCGCGTAGTACTGCTGGTCCTCGACCCAGAAGGCGTCTTCGAACCGGCGCCGGAGCGTCTCCGCCTCCGAATCGAGCCGCTCCGCGAGGTCCGACTCGCCGCGGAAGCGAGCGAGACCGGCCATCCGCCGCTTCGCGTCGTAGACGTAGCCCTGGACCTCGGCCAGTGCGACGGGCATCGTCGGCCCGTTCCCGTGCCGGTCGCGGATCGCGTCGCCCGAGTCCTTCCAGCCCTGGTTCAGGAGACCCTTCGCAGACCGTCGCTCGTACTCGACGAACCCGTCGCCATCCCGGTCGCCGTAGCGGTCGATCCAGTCCAGGCAGCGCAGGGCGGTCGGCCAGAGCCGATCGAGGAAGGCGCGATCGCCCGTCCAATCGAACGCCGCGCCGAACACGATCAGCCAAAGCGGCGTCGAGTCGACCGAGCCGTAGTAGGGCGTGTGGGGCAGCTCGCCGGCGCCCGCCATCTCGCCGGTCCGCAGCTCGTGCAGGATCTTGCCCGGCTCCGCGTCGCGCCAGTCGTCGATCTCGGTCGCCTGGTAGGTCGCCAGGACGGCCAGCGTCTCGAGCGCGATCTGCGGCCGGAATGCCAGGGCCTGGAACGAGGCGATCAGCGCATCCCGGCCGAACAGCGTCGTGAACCACGGGACGCCGGCTGCCACGTAGCGCTGGTCCGGACCCGGCCCGTCGTTGAGCAGCAGGCGAAGGTCGGCGAGCGACCGTGACAGGGTCAGGTTGAACAGCTCGTGGTCGGTCTGGATCGAGGCCGTGCCGCGACTCCACGCGTGGTAGGCCGTGGCGCCATCGTCGGGGTTGATCCGCGGCGGCTCGGGGAACAGGCCGGTGCTCGCCGGCGCGCCGGCGGAGGCCGTCGCGCCCGGCGCCACCTCTTCCTGGCTGCCCGACACCGTCGACCAGATCGTCCAGCGGACGTCGCGCCGCTCGCCCGGCGTGAGCTGGACGTCCCAGCGGAACCGGACGGAGCCGCCCTGGCTGCCCTCGTCGTCGGACCGGACGTCGATCGGACCGAAGGCCTGGGCGGGGTCGGAGAAGGCGACGTGGACCGAGCGACGGACGCCGTCGAGCCCGTCGTAGCGGAACGTGGCGCGGCTGGGGGTGAGCGCGATCGGCAGGAGGGTGCCGCGACCCTTCCGCGGGTAGCCGCGGACCTCGAAGATGTCGGCGCAGTCGACGCCGAGCTCGAGCTCGACCGGGAAGGCCAGCGGCCGTTCCGCATGGTTGACGATCCGGACCCGCTCCGACATCCCGTCGGCGCCGATCAGGCGATCGCGCGAGATCCCGACGGTCCGGCCGGCGACATCGGGACCGGGATGGACCTTCGCGTCGGGGTTCCGATCGGCGCTCGGGTTCGTCAGCTGGATCGAGCCGCGATAGTTCGCGCCCATCGAGCCCTGGAGCAGGACCGGACGGACGCCTCCGACGTGCAGGGCGCAGCACGAGATCAGGCGCGTGTCGAGGTGGTAGAGGCCGAGCCCGCGCGAGTCCGGGTGGATGTCGCCGAACGGATCGGTCAGCAGGAACAGGTTGCCGTGCTTCAGGACCTGGACGCTGCCGAGGTCCGTCGCCTGCTGGATCGGCACCACGCGGGGCTCGACGAACGCGACGCCGCCGCCCGGCGCGGGGCTCGCCTCGGGTGGCATGACCGGGCTGGCGCCGGAGCGGGATCGGTCTCGGCTCGGGCTGGCGCTCCGTGCGTCGCCGGCGCGGCTCGCGGACGGGCGGGTGGCGGCGCGGGAGCGGGGCGCGTCACGACGCTGGGGCATCGTCTCCTCCGGTGATCGAAGCGAGCCGCTCCGCCTGGTCGGCCATGACGAGGGCGTCGATCAGCCGATCGATCTCGCCGTCCATGACCCGGGGCAGGGCGGACAGGTCCAGACCGATCCGATGGTCGGTCACGCGGTCCTGGGGGAAGTTGTAGGTCCGGATCTTGTCCGAGCGGTCACCCGCGCCGACCATCGAGCGGCGGGTCGCGGAGTCGGCCTCACGCTGCTCGGCGAGCTTCGCCTCGAGCAGCCGGGAGCGAAGCACGGACATCGCCTTCGCCTTGTTCTTGTGCTGGCTCTTCTCGTCCTGGATCTCCACGACGAGACCGGTCGGGAGGTGGGTGATGCGGACGGCCGAGTCGGTCGTGTTCACCGACTGACCGCCCGGTCCCGACGAGCGCTTGACCTCGATCCGGAGGTCCCTGTCCTCGTCGATCTGGACCTCGACGTCATCGGCCTCCGGCATCACGACCACCGTCGCGGTCGAGGTGTGAATTCGGCCGGACGACTCGGTCGCCGGGATCCGCTGGACGCGGTGGACGCCGCTCTCGAACTTGAGCCGGCTGTAGGCGCCGTCGCCGTGGACCTGGACGATCGCCTCCTTGATCCCGCCGATCCCCGTCTCGTTCAGGCTGAGGAGCTCCGGGGTGAAGCGGTGGCGCTCGGCGTAGCGGACGTACATCCGGTAGAGCTCGGCCGCGAAGAGCGCCGCCTCCTCGCCGCCGGCCCCGGCCCGGACCTCGAGGATCACGTCGCGGTCGTCGTTCGGGTCGCGCGGCAGGAGGAGAACGCGGAGGTCCTCGAGCTGACGCTCCTCGTCGGCGGTGAGGCGATCCATCTCGTCGGTCGCCATCGCCTTCATCTCCGGGTCGTCGCCGGCGCCGTCGCGGAGCTCGCGGGCGCCGGCCAGCTCGGTCCGGGTCGACTCGAGCGCGCGGAAGGCCTCCACGACGGGCTCGAGCCGGGCCATCTCGCGGCCCAGCGTCCGGATCCGATCGGGGTCCGAGGTGACCTCCGGGGTCGCCAGCTGGGCCTGGACGTCCTCGTACTGCGCGGCGACGTCGCGGAGGCGCGCGTCGAGGCCGGTTCGGTCGCCGTCGCCGCTCATGCCCCCGGGACGGGCGGATCGATCGTCGCCGGAACGGTCGCCGCCTCGGTTGGTCGCGAGCCGTCGGCTGCCCCGGCGCCGGAGGTCGCGCCGCCCGACAGGTCGAGGAGCTCGCGCGGCAGCGTTCCCGAGCCGAGCGGCAGCGGCTCGCCGTCCGCCTCGAGCGCTTGCTCCATCGAGACGATCGCGACCTCGATCATGTCGTCGCTGGGCTGCTTCGTCGTGATCATCTGGACGAGGATCCCGGGATACATGATCGCGCGGACGATCGGGTTGCCGCGATGCTTCGCGCCCCACTTCAGGATCTCGTAGCCCACCGCGGCGATCACCGGGATCAGGAGGACCCGGCTGCCGACCATCACGAGTGGCTCCTGGCGCCCCACGAGGCTGAACGCGACGATCGACAGGGCGATGACCACGACCAGGAACTCCGTTCCACAGCGCGGATGGGCCGTCGGGTACTTGCGGATCTCCCCGACGACGAGCGGATCGCCGGCCTCGAGGGCGTGGATCGTCATGTGCTCGGCGCCGTGGTACTGGAAGACGCGACGGACGTCCGGCGCCCGCCCGATCAGGAGCAGGTAGCCCAGGAAGATCGCGACCCGGATCAGGCCCTCGACGAGGTGCTGGACGAGCCCGTTCTGGATGTTCGAGGTCGTGGCGCTGGCGATCAGGAGTGGCAGGAGGAAGAAGATCCCGACGCCGAACAGGAGCGTCAGGCCGAGCATCAGCGCGATCGAGCCCTTGCCGAGCTCGACGCCCTCGTCGCCCTCTTCGCCCGTGCCGGCGGCCTGGAGCGTGGCGCTCCGGACGAGCCAGCGCGTCCCCACGAAGAGCGTCTCGTAGAGCACGACGAGCCCGCGGATCAGCGGGACCTTCGCCCACGGCGAGCCGTGGAACCCGGAATCGAGGCGCTCGGTCGCGTACACGATCCGGCCGTCCGGGTGGCGGAGGGCGACGGCGATCGCGTCGCGACCGCGCATCAGGACGCCCTCGATCAGGGCCTGGCCGCCGTACGAGTAGCGTGGCATGACCCGGGAAGTCTAGCCGCTGGCGGCGATCCCACCCGGCACGAGCGGCTCGATCCGACGCCGCGCCGCTTCGACATAGGCGGGTTCGAGCTCGATCCCGACGAACCGCCGGCCGAGCTCCAGCGCCGCCACGCCCGTCGAGCCGACGCCCATGAACGGATCGAGGACGAGGTCACCCGGGTTCGAGCCCCACGCCACGAGCTGGCGCAGGACCCGGAGCGGCTTCTGGGTCGGGTGGACGGGGTCCTTGACCCGCTCGTTGCCCGCACAGATCGGCGCCTCGATGAAGTTGTGCATGTCGCGCTGCCGCCCGAAGTTCCAGGTGTGACCCTTGTCCCAGCAGGCCACGATCAGCTCGCACGAGTTCAGGAAGCCAGCCCGGCGGAGCTTGGGCGGCGGATTCGTCTTGTGCCAGACGACGAACTGGAACGTGTCGAACGCGGGATCGAACGCCTCGTGCCAGCGGCCCAGCAGGTTGTAGCTGGTGAAGGCGAAGAGCGTGCCCGTCGGCTTCAGGACCCGGCGCAGCTCGGCCAGCCAGGCAGCCGGGTCGAAGGGGAGCTGGTCCCAGGCCGCGACGTCGTTGTTGAACGCCTTCCGCCAGGACGGCGCGATGTTCCCCGTCGAGTAGGTCCCCAGGTTGTACGGCGGGTCGGTGCAGATCAGGTCGACGCTCGCGTCCGGGATGCGCGCCAGGAGCTCCCGGCTGTCGCCCTGCCACAGGGTCGGCGGCTCGACCGATTCCGTCACGCCCGCCGTCTGCAGCTCGACCACGGCCCGAATCGTACCCGCCGGCCGCCGGGGTCAGGGCGCCTCCGTGGCGGCACCGAACCAGGGGACGAAGGCCGTCGGGTCGTTCCGGACCGCCTGGATGGCGTCGAAGGCGACGATCCCGGACGGCCCGACGGCGACGGGGCCCTGGAACGCCGGGCTCGGCCGATCCTTCGCCACGGCGATCCCCGTCCAGGTCCGCCCGTCGATCGTCTCGAGCAGGAGCTTGGGCGGGTGCGCTGCGTCCCCGGCCGCGACGACCCTCGCGCCGGAGATCGTGATGAGGCGATGCCCGTCTCCCACCGAGCGCGAACCCCAGAGCGGGTCGCCGTCGTGCTCGCCGGCCACATCCACGCGCCGCCACGTCCCGCCGTCCGCGGACCACCACGCGACCTGCGTCAGGTCGATCGCGCCCAGGCAGCCATCGCACGCGAGCCCGCGCTCCGTGCCGATCGCGACGTATCCGCCGTCGACGATGTGGATCGGGCCGATCGCCCCGCCCGGGTCGGCAACGTCCGCGGCCTGCCACTGATCCGCGTCCGCGGACGTCCAGATGCCGCCGACGGTAGCCAGGTACACGGACTTCGTGCTGCCGCTTGCACCCGACAGGAACCAGCCATCGCGTCCGGCACTCAGGACGCCGCCGCGGAGCGCGGGTGAGGATCCTGTTCGCGAGACCCGCGACCAGGCCGTCACATCGGGGTCGAGCCAGGCCGTCAGGCCGCCGCCGCGGGCGAGGACGCCGAGCGGGCCGACCGGGGTCTGCGAGTCGGCGTCGATGCCGCGTGGGGCGCTCGGGCCGGGCCGCCAGGCCGCGCCGTCGTCCGAGACCCAGGTCTCCATCTGCGAGGCCGAGGCGCCTTCCTGGATCGGCCGGTCCGCGAGCAGGACGAGCCGACCGCCCACGACCCCGATTCGCACGGGGACGAGACCGTGGAGCACGTCCGGGGCGAGGACGGACCAGGCTCGTCCGTCCGCCGACTGCCAGACCCGGAGGATGTTTCCGCCCTCGTCGATCGTGTAGCCGACCGCGACGAACCCAGATCCCCACGCGACCGCGTCCATCAGGTACGTGTGGTGGTCGTAGGCGAACAGCGAAGCGTCGCCGCGGACCCAGGCGATCGATGCCCAGTCCGCGGTCCCGATCTGGGGCGGCGTGACGGATGGCTCGACCGGGCTCGCGGAGGTGGCCGGCGTGGCCGACGTGGCGGGCGTCGAGCGCGCCGTCTGCGACGGGATCGAGCTGGCCGGCGGGGAGCTGGGCGATCCCAGGATCAGCGTCGCCGCGCCGATCGTGGCGATGGCGACGACGACGGCGGCGGCGCCAACGGCTCCTCGCCAGCGGAGCGGCTGACGGCGAGCCTCGGTGCCGGCCACGGACCACGCGATCGACCGGATCTGGTCCCCCGACGGGCGGTTCGCCGACCGCCGCTCGAGGTGACGGACGAGCTCGTCGTCGTTGCCGGTCATCCGTCGGACTCGGCCCGCAACGCCAGGTCGAGCCGGCGACGCGCGTGGAAGAGCCGCGACTTCGCCGTGCCGACCGGGATTCCCAGGACCCGTCCGACGTCGGCCAGCGAGCGGCCTTCGAGGTGGTGGAGGACGACGATCGCGCGGTCGTCGATCGCGAGCCCGTCGAAGGCCCGATCGAAGGCCTCACGCTCGGCGATGCCTTCGAGATCGTCGCCGGCGCGAGGGTGCGGGAGGTCCGTCCCATCGTCGCCGCTGACGGGCGGCAGCGACATCTCCCGGACCCGCCGGTGGTTCCGCCGGCGGATCGCCAGACGGCAGCTGTTGACGAGAATCCGCTCCAGCCATGGATCGAAGGCCCCGTCGTCCCGCAGGCGGGGCAGGCCTCGCCACGCGGCGACCAGCGCGTCCTGGATCGCATCGGCGGCATCCGCGCCACTTCCCAGGATCGCCGTCGCCACACGTGACATCGCTGCCTGTCGCTCCTCGATCAGGGCCACGAACGCGTCAGGGTCGCCGTGCCGAGCCCGCTCGATGAGCCGCTCCGACACCACGCCTCCCAGTCGCCGATCGCCGTACACCCGATGAGAGTACGAAGGGCGCGGCTTGGTTCAGGTGGACCGGCCAAGAATCAAGAACGGCGGGTCCGGAGACCCGCCGTCGTGTCTGACATGAGCGAGCGATCAGGCGCGGGCCTGGCGCTCCAGGCGCTTCTGGAACCGCTCGACCTGGCCGGCCGTGTCGATGATCGTCTGCTTGCCCGTGAAGAACGGATGGCAGTTCGCGCAGACGTCGACGCGGAGCTCGGGGCGGGTGGATCCCACGGTCCACTCCGTGCCACAGGATCCGCAGTGGACCTTGGCCTCGAAGTAATTGGGATGGATGTCGGGTTTCACGTGAAATCTCTCCTCCGACGCCGTCCGTGCCGGGCCATCGCCCAGCCGGTGATCGCCGGCAATCGCTGCGGGCTCTACGCCTTGGCAGCGGCGGTCTCGGGCGCGGCCTCCTCGGCCACGACCCGGATCCGCTTCTTGCTCTTCGTCGCGTGCTCGAACTTGACCTTGCCGGTCGTCGTCGCGAACACGGTGTAGTCCCTGCCGAGCCCGGTGCCCGTGCCCGCAAGGAACGTCATGCCCCGCTGCCGGACGATGATCGAGCCGGCGGGGACGAGCTGGCCGTCGCCGACCTTCACGCCCAGGCGCTGGCCGACGGAGTCGCGGCCGTTCTTCGAGCTGGAACCAGCCTTCTTATGGGCCATCGGGTCTACTCGTCCTTCTTCGTGGCGCGCTTCTTCGGCGCGGCCGGCTTGGCGTCCGCGGCGCCGCTCTGGGTCTTGGCGCGCGGCGTCTTCGGCGCCGCCTTCGCGGCCGATGCCTTGGCCGCCGGCGCCTTCGTGGTCGTGGCCTTGGTGGCGGGCTTGGTCGCGGGCTTCGCCGCGGCCTTTGCCTCGGGCTTTTTCGCCGGGGCCTTCGCCGCCGAGGCCTTGGCCAGCTTGTCCGCGAGCGCGGCATCCTCGGCGGCCTGCTTGGCGGCGGCCTCCTCGAGACGCTGGCGCTCGCTCTTCGCGGCCGCCTCGGCCTTCTTCCGATCCGCGGCCGCGCTCTTCGAGCCGAGCTTCACGTCGGTGATCCGGAGGATCGTCAGCTCCTGGCGATGGCCGTGCTTCACGCGGCGCCGCGCCTTCGGGCGGTACTTGAACGAGATGACCTTGTCGCCGCGATCGCGCCGGACGACCTCGGCCTCGACGGCGGCCTCGGCCACGACCGGGCGGCCGATCGCGGATTCATCGCCGTCGGCGACGAGCAGGACCCGGTCGATCGTGATGCTGTCGCCGGGCGCGGCCTCGAGCAGTTCGACCTCGAGCTCGGTCCCGACCTCGACGCGGTACTGCTTCCCGCCGGTCTCGATGACTGCGTACATGGAACCCTTCGACGTGCTGGCGTGGCGGTCGTGGTCCGACCGCAACAACGGACAGGGAATGGCGCCGGGCAGGCCCGGGCGCGGAACGCGGAGTGTATGGCGGAGCCCGTCCGAGCGTCAACCGAGCGGGGGCGGGACACCCTTCGTGACGCAGCTCGTCAGCGTCGCGCCCGGCGGCGCGGGCTGACCGGGCGTCCGGTCGGTCTGGTTCCTGACGGGGCGGCCCGGCGCGGTTCGGCGAGGACGAGCTCGGTTCGAACGATCGCCAGGATGTCGAGCGGCCGGCCGAGCTGGTCCGAGAGCGCGGCGACCACCTCCTCGGGCCGGCCCGCGCCCAGGGCGGGGTCGATCCGCGTGGTCAGGCCGAGCCGGAGAACGGCCCCGGGAGCTGACGGCGCGGGCTCCACGCCCAAGGCGCCAAGGAGCGGTCGGAGGTCGTAGGCGCGGTCCCCGCCGGTTCGCGCGCGCACTCGCGGGAGCGTGCGAGCCGCCACGAGCGACCGCGCGGCTGCCTCCAGTCGCTCGGACTCCGATGCCGGAAGGTCGACCGTCACCGACCACGTCGCCGCGACGATCTGCCCGGGCAAGGGTGGCGAACCGAGCCAGACATTCTCGGCGGCGACGTACTCGTGGCCCGGCGGCATCCGCGGCGCGAGTGCCTCGCGAATGGCCCACGCCGGGCGCCGCTCCAACAGCCAGATGTCGGCCAGCTCGGCTCGTCCCGCGGCGACGGCCGGCAGCGGGGCGCCAAGCGCGAAGCGGGCTCGCCCCGGTCCACCCGGCTCGAGGCCGGCCACTGGCAGCGCGCTCGCCGCCAACGTCTCCTGCCAGGCGTCCATGGCGGTGCGACCCACGAGCTCGGCCGGAACGGACTGCCGCGCGAACCGAAGGCGCCAGCGCTGGACCGGCTCGGCCGCGGGCGGCGCCGGAGCGGCGGGGCGCCCTTCCACACCGCTGGTCCCGGGCTCGGTCGGCCGTTCCACGTCTGCTAGTCTGCCGGAGCGATGGTGGTAGGGGACGACCCGGCGACATGACCGACGGACCCGATCCCTACAAGGTCCTCCAGGTCGATTCCGAGGCCGAGGATGAGGTGATCCAGGCGGCATATCGCCGGCTCGCCCAGAAATACCACCCCGACGTCGCAACCGGACCCGAAGCCGCCGCCCGGATGGCGGCGATCAACGTCGCCTGGGAGCTCCTGCGGGATCCGGCCCGCCGCGCGGCATTCGATCTGGCCCGACGGCTCCAGCGCCACGCGGCCGAGCGATCGGGTGCCTCGAGCGCGAGGCCGGCCACCAACTCCCCGCCGGCAGCGGGCGCCGGGTGGGCGTCCGGGACGTCGGGATCGGCGTCGCCCCACGGGCCCGAACGCATATCGGGCGACTGGTCGAGCGGCCGCTCGAGCCAAGGCAGCGGCTACGACCCGGCCCAGATGCGCACGGCAGACACGTTCGCCGCCGCCGGTCCGGCGCCTGGCGATCCGTCCGGCACGGTGCTCAGGTTCGGGCGCTATGCCGGCTGGTCGCTCGGTGAGATCGCTCGACGGGACCTGGAGTACGTCGAATGGCTCGACCGCATGCCGATCGGCCGACCCTACCGCGACGAGATCGACGGCATCCTCCGGCGGGCCGGCCGGCGCCGCTCGACGACGGCGAGCGAACCCGAGCGGCGCGGCCTCTTCCGCCGGCGCTAGCTCAGGTCGCGGGGACGCTCTCCGCCGGAGTCGCGGCCCCGGAGCGGCGCACGACCCAGGCGGTCGTGGTGCCCTGCACGAGCAGCGTGAACAGGACGATGCCGTAGGTCAGCCCCTGGATCAGCTCGCGGTTCGGAAGGGACGCGGGCACGGACAGGGCGAGCGCGACCGACACCGCGCCGCGCAGCCCGGCCCAGAACAGGACGACGAGCCAGGGGCGGCCGAGCCACCCAGCGGCGGGGGCCTCCTCGTCAGATGGGTTCGCCGGCGGTGCGGGCCGGATCCGGGCGAGCAGGCTCGAGCCGCCGCCGAGCAGCCCGAAGACGACGATGGCCCGGGCCAACAGGATCGCCACGATCCCCCAGGCGATCGAGCCGGCGGCCTGGCCGAGCGCGCTCGGGGCGATCGACAGCCCGACGAGCAGGAACACGCCGGCCGTCAGGAGGAAGGCGACGAACTCCCACACGACATCGATCGCGTCGACCGCCCGCTCAGTGAGCGCGCCGCGGGCCGATGCCCCGAACACGCCCGCGGCGAACAGCGTCGCGATGACCCCGGACAGGCCCGCCGACTCGGCGACGAGATAGGCCCCGTAGGCGAGCACGACGGTCAGGGTCAGCTCGGCGAGGTGATCGTCGACCCGCCGGACGAGCGTCGCGCCGAGCCAGCCGGCCGCGGCCCCGAGCAGACCGCCTCCGGCGACACGCACGACGAACGCGAGGAGCGACCCGCCCAGGGACCCGCCGCCGCCCAGGATCTCGATCGCGAGGGCGAACAGGACGATCCCGGTGCCGTCGTTGACCAGGCTCTCCATCTCCACCATCGTGGCGAGCCGCGCGGGCACGTGGACGTGACGGAAGGTCGAGAGGACGGCGGCCGGATCGGTCGCCGCGACCATCGCCCCGACTAGGAAGCCTTCGGCCAGGCTCAGCCCGGTCGTCGCGCTGAGGATCGCCGCGACGATGCCGGCCACGACCACGACCCCGGGCACGGCGAGGACCAGGATCGGGAGCGCCGTCGGCCGCAGCAGCTCGAGGTCCGTCCGGAAGGCCGCCTCGAAGACCAGGCCCGGCAGGACGATCGCGAGGAGGAGCTCGGGCGGGATGGCCGGGACGACACCCGGCCCGAGGACGGCGACCGCCAGCCCGAGGAGGACGAGCCCGACGGAGGCCGGGATCGTCGTCCGGCCGGCGACGACGGCGATGGCGACGGTCGCCGCGAGCACCGCGACGGCGAGCCAGACAGGCCCGAGCTCGGCCACGGACGCGCCTCAGCCAGTCACGGGTCGCGCGAGCGCGATCACCACTCGGCGCGCGTCTGCCGGATGTTGATGCTCTGGACGATCCCCAGTCCGACGGCGAGGCTGATCAGCGACGCACCACCATGGGAGATGAACGGCAGCGGGATCCCGGTGATCGGCATGATCCCGATGACCATCCCCAGGTTCACGACCAGCTGGAACAGGATCATCGTCGCCAGGCCGCTCGTGAACATCATCCCGAACGGATCCTTGGACCGCCATCCGGCCGCCATCACCCGCCACAGCAGGGCGGCGAAGAGGACCAGCAGGACGAGCGCCCCGATGAACCCGAGCTCCTCCAGGTAGATGGCCGCGACGAAGTCGCTCTCCTGGACCGGCAGGAAGTTCAGCTGGTTCTGGGTGCCGTTCGTGAGCCCGGTCCCCGTCAGGCCGCCGGACCCCACCGCGATCTGGGCCTGGTAGAGCTGGTAGCCGGCACCCTGGGTATCGCCGGCGGGGTTCAGGAAGGACGTGATCCGCAGCTTCTGGTAGTCGCGCAGGACGTACGTCCAGATGAGCGGGAGCGCGCCCAGAACGGCGGCCGCCATCGACCCGAGCCAGAGGAGCCGGGCGCCCGACAGGAACAGCATCCCGGCCAGGATCGCCAGGAGCACGAGCGACGTCCCGAGGTCCGGCTGGAGCATGACCAGCAGCCACGGCGGGCCCACGAGGACGCACGCACCCAGGATCGAGGAGATCGAGCGGAGCCGGCCCTGGCGGGCGCCGAGATAGTTCGCCAGCACGACGATCATCAGGATCTTCGCGAGCTCGCTGAACTGGAAATCGAACGGGCCGAAGGAGATCCAGCGCGACGAGCCGCCCACGCCGTGCCCGATCCCGAGGGTCAGGATCAAGAGCCCGATCTGGACCAGGTAGATCGGCCAGGCGAACGTCTTGAGCCACTTGTAGTCGAAGGCGGTCGTGACGACGAAGGCGATCAGCGCGATCCCGGTCCACATCAGCCCGCGGACGAACGTCGTCCCGGCGCTGAGGACCGGCTGGCCCCGCTCGACGCTGTTCGTGTAGGCCATCACGAGGCCGAGCGTCGCGAGCAGCCCGGCGTAGGCAACGAGCTGGAGGTCGAAGGCGCGCCACGCGGCGCCGATCGAGCGCGACGCCCAATCGGTCATCCGGGCGGGCTCGGCGCGGATCACACCCATCGCGGCGTCCCCTGGCAAGCCTGGCTCGTGGTCGCCTCCATCAGTTCGACTGGTAGAAGTTGCCTCGCTCGAGGAGCGAGAAGTTGCGGTAATCGTGGGCGATGTGGAAGTGCAGCTGGAGGTAGTACTTCACGATCTCGGTCGCCGCGTTGCCCTTCGTCCGGGAGTCGTAGGCGAATGCGAGCACGACGAGCTGGGCGTCCTCGCGGGCGACGGCCTTCAGCCCATCCGGGTCGGCGGCGGTCTTGTGCGGGTTCTTCGGAACGAACGCCACGAACCAGCTGTGGAACGGCAGGCGGCCCTTGCTGTCGCGCACGCCGAACTCGGCGGTGCCGGACTTGCCGGCCGAGATGATCGGCAGGTCGACCAGGTTGTAGGTGTGGCGGACGAGCTCGACGTTCCGAGCGGCCTCGCGCATCGTCTGGAGATCCGACCGCGGAACGTCGATCCGTCGGATCAGCTTGGGCTTGAACCCACGGACCACGGTGCCATCCGGCCCGACGACCTCGCGCACGATCTGCGGCTGGTACAGCTTCCCGCCGTTCGCGAGCGCCGCATAGGCGTTGATCAGCTGGATCGGCGTCACGACGTCGTAGCCCTGGCCGATGCCGGCCTGGTAGGTCTCGCCCGGATAGATCGGCTCGCCGAACGCGTTCTGCTTCCAGGCGTTGCTCGGCACGATCCCGCTGACTTCGCCCGGCAGGTCGATCCCGGTCCGCTGACCGAAGCCGTACTCGTGCGCCCAGTGGGCCAGGCGGTCGATCCCGAGCATGCCGGCGAGCTGGAAGAAGAACGTGTCGCTCGAGTGAGCGAACCCCAGATGGATGTTGATCGGTCCCCAACCCCGGTGGTTCCACTCCCAGAATTTCGTCCGGCCGAGAAGCAGGTAGGGCTTCGTCGGAACACGGGTCGTGGGCGTGATCTTGCGGTCGGCGAGAGCGCCGCTGCCGGTGACGAGCTTGTACGTGGACCCGGGCGGGTAGTGGGCCTGGATCGCGTGATTCAGGAGCGGCTTGTTCTTGTCGTTGAGAAGCTTCGCGTAGTCCTTCGCGCTGATTCCGCCGGAGAAGAGGTTGTCGTCGTAGGTGGGCAGGCTGACCATCGCGAGGATCTCGCCCGTCTGGGGGTTCATCACGATGACCGCGCCACGCTTCAGCCCGGCCGCCTTCATCCCCCACTGCAGCGCCTTCTGGGCGTTCTGCTGCTCCTTCACGTCGATCGTCAGGCGGAGCGAGTCGCCAGCCTGGGCGTCGGCGGTCGTCTCGAGCACATCGAGCTTCCGGCCGGTGGCGTCGCGCTCCACCATCTCGGTCCCGTAGGTCCCGCGGAGCTGGGTCTCGTAGTAGGCCTCCAAACCGGTCTTCCCGATCAGGTCGTCGGGGAGGTAGCCCTGCTTCCTCAGGTCGGCGAGCTGCTCGGGTGAGACGGGCCCGGTGTAGCCGAGGATCTGGGCGAACAGCGGGCCTTCGGGATACTGCCGGCGCGTCTCGACGACGACCTCGACGCCGGGCAGGTCGGTCGAGTTCTCCGCGATCAGATGAGCGGTCGCGTCCGGGACGTCCGATGCGATCCGGACGAGATCGAACCGGCTTCCGGGGTTGCCATCGATCGCACCGTTGATATCGGCCACCTTGATGCTCAGCAGGGCCGCGAGCCGGGCGACGACGTCGTCGCGCCGTTCCTCGGGGAGGTCGACGGGGCGGATCTTCACCGCGAACGTCTTGACGTTCGTGACGAGCTCGCGGCCGGACCGGTCGTAGATCAGGCCGCGCGTGGCCGGGATCGCCTGTGCCACCTCCCTGTTGCCCTGGCTCAGTGCCGCGAATGTGCCGCCCTGGACCACCTGGAGGTAGAACAGACGGGTCGTGAGACCGCCGATGGCAAGGATGGCGGCGATCCCGAACACGAGGAAGCGCGACCCCGGACGGGTCGGCGTCGGGCGCCCCTCGAGATACGACGTCATCGCGGCGCCCGCTCCTCGTCCGCCATGCGGTCATGGATCGACACGACGAGCGGCCCGACGATCACGGCCAGCACCACGTCGTAGAGGAGCCGTGGCACGAGCAACCGAAGGGGATCCGTGAGTGCGGCGGGCGGCCGGAGGACCGCGAAGAGGAAGACGAGCGTCATCGAGTAGACCAAGCTGAGCAGGGCGGTGGCGATGATGGCAACGATCGGGCGGATCCGGCTGAGCGACCGAGCCAGAACACTCGTGGCGCCCACGGCGAGGAGCAGCGCGAATGCCGTCGTCCCGAGCGGACGAGGCCCGAGCGTGTCGAGGGCGATTCCGCCGACGAACGCCCAGACGAGCCCCGTGTCGAGGCCCGCGGCGACCGTGCTGACCACGGCAAGGACGAAGACGAGATGCGGCTGGGCATCGCCCACCCGGAGGTATTGCGTGATGGTGGTTTCGAGGAGCGCGGCCACCGTCGCAGCGATCGCGGCGACGAGCAAGGTCATGAAGTCGATCCTGGCGAGAGGGTCGCACGCCCGACGTCGTGCGTTAGTCCCACGAGGTGCGGTGGCGGTGACGTTCCGAGCCAGTATCCCACGCCTTCCCGAGCGTGGGCAAGGCTCGTCCGGACGGGCCGTGCGGGGCTGAGGCCCGCCGTTCGTCCACGTTCCGGGGCCTTCTTGGATGCCAAGCCATGGTTTCACGTGAAACCGCCATCGAGCTGGAAGGGGCGGGCGATGGTTTCACGTGAAACCTCCGAGCGGCTCACGATCGATCCGGAGGTGAGCCGCGAGTGAGTGGCTGGTGAGGGCGCCGAGCGACACTCTGGGACGCGGACGTCGAAGCGGCTGCGAGGCCGGTTGGAGGGGCTCGGATGATAGAATTCGGTTTCGTGAGCGCGATGTTCGGGCGGTCCTGAGTGACTCAGACGATCGCCTGCGCCAATCAGAAGGGCGGCGTCGGAAAGACCACCACCGTGGTCAATGTGGCCGCCGATCTCGCACTCGACGGCGAGCGTGTCCTCGTCATCGATCTCGACCCCCAGGGCAACGCAACGAGCGGCTTCGGGATCGACCGCGGGAGCCTTCCGCGCACCCTTTACGACGTCCTCCTCGGCGACGCCACGCTCGATTCCACGATCGTTGCTACGGCCGTCCCGGGATGCAGCCTGGCTCCTGCGTCCGTGGCGCTCGCGGGCGCTGAGATCGAGCTCGCCAACGCCGACCAGCGCGAGCGACGTCTCGCGCGCCTGCTCCAACCGATCGCCGATCGCTACGACTACGTCCTCCTCGACTGTCCGCCGTCGCTGGGCCTCCTGACCGTGAATGCCTTGACGGCGGCCGGCTCGGTCCTCATCCCCACCCAGTGCGAGTACTACGCCCTCGAGGGGCTGTCCCAGTTGATCGCGACGTTGAACCTCGTCCGCGACAATCTGAATCCGAGCCTCGGGATCAAAGGCGTCGTGCTCACGATGTTCGACGGACGAACCAACCTCTCGGCCGACGTCGCGTCGGAGGTGCGACGCCACCTTGGCGACGCGGTCTTCGAAACCGTGATCCCGCGCAGCGTGCGACTGTCCGAGGCGCCGAGCTTCGGCCAGCCGATCGCGCTCTACAGCAAGGACTCGCGCGGAGCGATCGCCTACCTCGAGCTCACCCGGGAGCTTCGGCGCCGGGACGGTCGCGCGGCCCCGCTCGCCGGCGCGCCTCGGCCCACGGACGCCACGCCCGTTTCCTATCGTTCCCCGGAGATGCTCGCCACGTCGGGCGCGGGCCGATGACCGTCCGGTCGGAGCGTCATTCAGCCCTCGGCCGCGGCCTCACGGCGCTGATCCCGCAACGCGCCCAGCACGCGGCCACGACCGAGATCCCGATCGACCGGATCCGGCCGAACCCCCGCCAACCGCGCCAGCGGATGGATCCCGGCCAGCTGGACGAGCTCGCTGCGAGCATCCGCGAGCACGGCGTGCTCCAGCCGATCCTCGTCACGGAGACCCTCGACGGCTACCAGCTGGTCGCCGGCGAGCGCCGCTTCCGGGCCAGCCAGCAGGCTGGCCTCGAGCGCATCCCCGCAGTGATCCGCCAGCTCGCCGATCGGGACCAGCTGGAGCTGGCGCTCGTCGAGAACCTCCAGCGAGCGGACCTGGGAGCGATGGAGGAGGCGCACGCGTTCCACGCGCTGGTCGACGAGTTCGGGCTGACCCACGACACGATCGCGCAGCGCGTGGGGCGCGCGAAATCGACGATCACGAACACCCTGCGCCTCCTCGACCTCGATCCCGAGGTCCAGGCGGCAATCGCAGACGGCCACTTGACCGAGGGGCATGCCCGCGCGATCGGTGGGCTGTCGCCGAGCCAGCAGGCCCACGTCGCCCGGACGGTCGTGGACCAGGGCTTCAATGTCCGCCAGACCGAGGAGCTCGTCCGCCGGCTCCGGGAGCCGAAGGCCGCCGCGACCGCCGTGAAGCGCCTTCCGGACCCCGACATGGAACGGGTCGAAGAGGATCTCCGCCGAAGGCTCGGCACGAAGGTGACCCTCGCCCGGTCGCGCAAGGGCGGCCGGATCATCATCGAGTTCTACAGCGACGAGGAGCTGGGACAGCTCTATGACCGCCTGATCGGAGGACCTGCGTGACCGAAGAAGCCACCCAGCTGCCAGCTGACGCCAAGGGCAAGGCTCCGCGGCGTCCCAAGGCTGCCGGTGGCTCGGACTATGACGCCTCGAGCATCAAGGTTCTCGAGGGCACGGATCCGGTCCGTCAGACGCCCGGCATGTTCATCGGTTCGACCGATGAACGAGGCCTTCATCACCTGATCTGGGAGGTGGTCGACAACTCGATCGACGAGGCGATGGCGGGCCACGCCACGACGATCACGGTCCACATCAGCCTCGAGGGAACCGTGACCGTCACCGACGACGGTCGAGGCGTCCCGGTGGGCCGCCACGAGACGGGCCGGGACGCGCTCGAGGTCGTCCACACCGTCCTCCACGCCGGCGGCAAGTTCGGGGGCGGCGGGTACAAGGTCTCGGGCGGTCTTCACGGCGTCGGCGTGAGCGTCGTCAACGCGTTGTCTGATTGGATGCGCGTGGAGTCGTCGCGCGAAGGGTTCGTGTGGGGACAGGAGTACTCCCGCGGTCGAGCGACGACGCCGGTCAAGAAGATCGGTCCCTCGGGCGGCCGCCACGGGACGCGCACCCAGTTCCGGCCGGATCCCACGATCTTCGAGACGACGGAGTTCTCGTTCGAGACGATTGCCCAACGCGTTCGCGAGTCCGCGTACCTGACCAAAGGCGTGTGGATCACGCTGATCGACGATCGAACCGATCGCGAGCGATCCTTCTACTTCGAGGGCGGCCTGCAATCGTTCGTTCGTCAGCTCAATCGGAACAAGGAGACGCTCCACGTCCGGCCGATCTACTGCGAGAAGCGCGAGGGATCGACGACCGTCGAGGTCGCGCTCCAGTACAACGACACGTACACCGAGAACGTCCTAGCCTTCGCCAACAACATCAACACGGTCGATGGCGGGACGCACGTCACGGGGTTCCGCGCCGCCCTGACGAGCTCGTTGAACGACTGGGCCCGACGAGCCGGCATCCTGAAGGACGCGGACACCAATCTCACCGGAGATGACGTCCGCGAAGGCCTGACGGCCGTGATCAGCGTGAAGCTGACGAAGCCCCAGTTCGAGGGCCAGACGAAGGCCAAGCTGGGCAACGCCGAGGTCAAGGGGCAGGTTCAGACCGCACTTGCCGAGGCCTTGGGCCAGTACCTCGACGAGAACCCGGGCGACGGACGGCGGATCATCGAGAAGTGCCTGACCGCCGCTCGTGCCCGAGACGCGGCACGCAAGGCTCGTGACCTCGTTCTGCGCAAGGGGGCGCTCGACGGCCTGTCCCTGCCCGGCAAGCTCGCGGATTGCCAGGAGCGCGATCCGGCGCTCAGCGAATTGTTCCTGGTCGAGGGCGACAGCGCAGGCGGCTCGGCGAAGCAGGGCCGCAACCGTCATAACCAG
>DASSHB010000099.1:0-5234 GCA_035693125.1 Candidatus Limnocylindrales bacterium
AGCCGAATCGATGCGCTGGCGCGTCGAGGCGATGGTCGTTCGGTCGACGGCCGACGAGGAGAGCGGCGAGGTCGACTCGGGCGTCGCGGGACAGGCGCTCCACCAGCTCAACGTCGGCTGCCCCATCCTCGCGGTCTTCAATCCCAAGGGCGGGGTCGGCAAGACGACGATCGCAACGAACCTCGCGGCGGCCATCCAGGTCCGGCGCGGGGCACGCGTCCTGCTCGTCGATGCCGATACCGTCACCGGCCACGTGGCCCTGTCGCTCGGGATCCGGAGCCAGCACGGCGTCACGGACGGCTGGAGCGAGGACCCGGACGAGCCGCGGGAGCCGCTCCTCAGCCTCGCGACCGAGCACGGCTCAGGGGTCATGGTCGCCTCGCTGACCGTCGACCCGCTGGCGCTCACGCATCTCGATCCAGATCGGGTGAGCGATCTGCTCGTCGAGGCCCGCACCGGCACCGACCTCGTGATCGTCGACCTCCATCCGTCGTACAGCGACCTGAACCTTGCCATCTTCGCCGCGGCGACCCGGATCCTCGTTCCGGTGACGCCCGACCTGCCCGCGATGCGGGCGGCCGTCCAGCTCGGGCGCGTGGCCCAGGAGCTGGGCCTTCGCGATCGCCTGTCGCTGGTCGTGAATCGCGCGAACAGCGGCGTGTCCGTCGGCGACATCGAGTCGGCGACGGGCCTGAAGTCGATCGCGGAGATCCGGTCCGCCGGGATGCTGCTCGTCAGGGCCGGCAACCTCGGCAAGACCCTCGCCGAGCAGTTCCCGCGGGAGAAGGTCACCGCCGACTTCGATCGCTTGGCGGACAAGGTCCTGGCCCTCGTCGGCGTCGCCGCGGCAGCGCCGGCACGCGCACCCGAGCGGCCGCGAGGCGTGGCCGCGCTCCTCGGCGCGAAGGTCGCGACCTCGGTCTGAGGCCGGCCCTCCTCTTCGGTCGGATCCTGGCCGCGCGTCCCAGCCCTTGAGCCCTGCGCTACTCCTCGGCCTTGCCCGAGTTCTCCCGGATCGTGTCGACCACCGTGGAGTCGGCGAGGGTCGTCGTGTCGCCGAGCGTTCGACCCTCCGCGATGTCGCGGAGCAACCGCCGCATGATCTTCCCGGAGCGGGTCTTCGGCAGGTCGGGCACGAACATCAGGTACTTCGGCTTGGCGATCGGCCCGATGACCGAGGCGACGTGGGCCCGCAGGCGGACGGCCAGCTCGTCGGCCGGTTCGATGCCCGACCTGAGGATCACGAAGCCGTAGATCGCCTGGCCCGTCAGCTCGTCCTTCACGCCGACGACCGCGGCCTCCGCCACCGAGTGATGGTCGACGAGCGCCGACTCGACCTCGGTCGTGCTGATCCGGTGGCCGGACACGTTCATCACGTCGTCGATCCGGCCGAGGAGCCAGAAGTAGCCGTCGTCGTCGCGCTTCGCCCCGTCGCCCGCGAAGTACCTCCCGGGGAAGCGCCGCCAGTACGTCTCCTTGAACCGCTCCGGGTCGCCGTAGATGCCGCGCAGCATCGCCGGCCACGGCCGCGTGAGGACGAGGTAGCCGCCCCCGCCGAGGGGCACCGACTTTCCCGCGGCATCCACGACGTCGGCCCCGACGCCTGGGAACGGGAACGTCGCCGAGCCGGGCTTCGTGGTCGTCACCCCGGGCAGCGGCGTGATCATGATCTGGCCCGTCTCGGTCTGCCACCACGTATCGACGATCGGGGCCTTCCCGCGGCCGACGTGGTCGTGGTACCAGAGCCAGGCCTCGGGATTGATCGGCTCGCCGACCGAGCCGAGGACGCGCAGCGACGACAGGTCGTGGGACTCGAGGAAGGCCTCGCCCTGCTTCATGAACGCCCGGATCGCGGTCGGCGCGCAGTACAGGATCGAGACCTTGTAGTCCTCGACGATCTGCCACCAGCGATCCCAGGCCGGCGTGTCCGGCGAGCCCTCGTACATCACGCCCGTCGCGCCGTTCTTGAGCGGGCCGTAGACGATGTAGCTGTGGCCGGTGACCCAGCCGATGTCGGCCGCGCACCAGTACACGTCGTCGGGCTTGAGATCGAAGATCAGCTCGTGGGTGACGCTGGTCCCGAGGAGGTAGCCGGCGCTGGTGTGGACGATGCCCTTGGGCCTGGCAGTCGTGCCCGACGTGTAGAGCAGGTACAGCATGTGCTCCGAATCGACCCACACCGGCGGGCAGTCCTCGGACTGGCGGTCGACGACGTCGTGCCACCACACGTCGCGACCCTCGACCATCGGGCAGTCGTCGGCGATCCGGTTGATGACCAGGACCTTCTCGATCGTCGTCGTCCGGGTCACGGCCTCGTCGGCGTGATGCTTGAGGCCGATCTTCTTGCCGCGCCGCCAGCCGCCGTCGGCGGTGATGAGGAGCTTCGCCCCGCAGTCCTCGATCCGACCTGACAGGGCCTCGGCCGAGAAGCCCCCGAAGACCACGGTGTGGGGTGCCCCGATCCGCGCGCATGCCAGCATCGCGATCGGGAGCTCTGGGATCATCGGCATGTAGATCGCCACCCGATCGCCGGTCCTGACGCCGAGCTCCAGGAGCGCGTTCGCGGCCTTGGCCACCTCCCGCTGGAGGTCGCGATACGTCAGGGTCCGGGTGTCCCCGGGCTCCCCGATCCAGTGGTACGCGACCTTGTCCCCGAGACCCCGCTCGACGTTCCGGTCGACGCACTCGTAGGCCACGTTGAGGGTCCCGCCGACGAACCATTTCGCGAACGGCGGGTCCCACTCGAGCGTCTGGCTGAACGGCTCGTGCCAGGCGATCCGCTCACGGGCCAATCGCTCCCAGAAGGCCACCGGATCGCGCTCGGCCTCCTCGTAGATCCCGGGCCGGGCGTTGGCCTGCGCCGTGAAGGCCGGGTCCGGCGGGAACGTTCGCTTCTCCGCGAGGAGGTTCTCGATCTCGGGCGGCGGGAGCAGCTGGTCGGTCATCGTGCACTCCTTCGAGCGATGGGCGGCGGGGTCCGGGCTCCGCGGCGTTCGGGTTCGGCGGTCAGCCTCCGGTGAGGTCGGTGTCCGAGGTGGCGAGGTCTGCGGTCGGGACGTCTGCGGTCGCTCCCGGGGACCCGGGCTGGCCGTGGGCGAGGACGACGCGCTGCGGGCGCGGGATCTCGATGCCGTGCTCGTGGAACGCGGCGAGGAGCCGCTTCCGAAGCTCGCCCGCGGCGGCCCACTGGTCCGGCGCGCGGACCGTGCCAAGGATCTTCAGGGTCACGCCGTACTCGCCGAGCGCGGCGACGCGATCCACGCGGGGGACCTCCAGGATCCGGCGCTTCCAGGCCGCCTCGGCGGCCATCGCGCGGCCGACGTCGTCGACGACCTTGATCGCGTCGTCGATGTTCGTGCCGTACGCGACGGTCACGTCCTGGTTGATCCGGGCCCAGACGCGGGTGAGGTTGCTCGCGACGGCGATCGCGCCGTTGGGCACCGTGTGGACGACGCCATCGAGGTCCCGGAGCGTCGTTCGCCGGAGGCTGAAGTCCTCGACCGACCCGGAGACGCCGGCGATCCGGATGACGTCCCCGCGGCTGAACTGGTTCTCGATCAGGATCAGCGCCCCGTTCAGGTAATCCTTGACGAGCGACTGCGCCCCGAACCCGACCGCGATCCCGACGATCCCGAGGCCGGCGATCGCGGGCCCGACGTCGAGGCCGATCGAGCGCAGGACCATCAGCCCGGCGATGACCACGACGAAGAACCGAAGGACGTGGCCGCCGAGCTGGTCGAGCGTGTCCATCCGCTTCTTGATCTCGACCGCCGAGAGCTCCTGGGCGGTGCCCTCGGTCGCCTCGCGGTCGAGCAGTGCCTTGACGATGCCGTGCACGAACAGCCGCGACGCGCGCAGCGCGAGGACGCCGGCGACGACGATGACGAGGATCGGCAGGACCGGATTCGCGAGGTAGGGCAGGATCGTGGCCCACGGCGCCCGGCTCAGGTCCGGCATGTCCCGGAGCGTAGCCCAGCCGGATCGGGTCGTGGCAGCGGGGCATGGCACTGAGGCCGTGACCCGATCCGCGGATTGACGGCCGCGGCCCAAGCCTCGATCCTCGGGCCCGTGGTCGCGGTTCCGACGGCGCAGGATCGGGTGCGTCGATGACGCTCCAGGTTCCGGTCGGACCCAGCCAGATCATGATCAACCGCGATGACCGGGTGCTGGTCTGCCAGCCCGACGGGCGCATCGTCGACGACATGGACGTCGGCGGCTTCTTCGCCCGCGACACCCGCTTCGTGTCGGGCTACGAGCTGCTCCTCAACGGCCGGCCACCGGTCCTCCTGAACTCGTCACCGGTCCAGTCCCATTCGGCGCGCTTCGAGTTCACCAATGGCGAGCTGCTGGACGCGTTCGGCGCGGTCCTGCCGCACAGCCTCTCGATCCGTCTCGACCGGACGATCGACGGTGGCGTCCACGAGGACTACGACGTCGTGAACTACGGCCGGCGGGCGGTCCGCCTGACGATCGAGGTCGAGGTCCACAGCGACTTCGCGGACATCTTCGACGTCAAGGACCGGCGGCTGGTGCGACGCGGCACGATCCAGACCCGCTGGCTGCGGTACGACGGCGAGCTGCGGACCGTGTACCTCAACCAGAGCTTCCGGCGCGAGCTGATCGTCCACGTCGATCGGGCCGATTCGCCGCCCCAGTTCGCGAACGGCCGGCTGGTGTTCGTGGCGACGATCCAGCCCAAGGCCACCTGGCACACCTGCCTCCACTGGCTGCCGGTCACGGAGTCGCGGCGCCGCCCGAGCGTCCTCGGCTGCAACGCCATCATCGACGGCCGCGACACGGCCGCGCCGCGCCTGCCGCGGGTCCGCCTCGAGACGCCGAACGTCACCGTCCGGCGGGCCTGGGAGCGGGCCATCCTCGACACCGAGGCCCTGCGCCTCGAGGACCCGGCCTTCGAGCGCGGGGTGTTCATCGCCGCGGCCGGGGTGCCGTGGTTCCTGACGCTCTTCGGCCGCGACTCGCTGATCGTGTCGATGCACGGCATCTCGGGCTTCCCCGAGCTGGCCTCCGGCGCGCTCCGCCGGCTGTCCGTCCTGCAGGCCACGGAGGACGATCCGGAGCGGGACATGGAGCCGGGCAAGATCCCGCACGAGATCCGGCACGGCGAGCTGGCCAAGCTCGGGATCCTGCCGTTCCAGCCGTACTACGGGACCCACGACGCGACGAGCCTGTTCGTGATCGTCGCGTCGTACCTGTTCCATTGGCTCGGCGACGTC
>DASSHB010000100.1:0-7863 GCA_035693125.1 Candidatus Limnocylindrales bacterium
CTCGTCACGGACATCCCGGAGAAGCAGCCGGCTGCGGCCGCCGGTGGCCACGGCCACGGTGGCGGGGACATGGACTTCTAGTCCAACCGCACCGCACACGCGACGACCCCTCCCGGGCAACCGGGAGGGGTTTTCGATTCCGGCTAGCGTGTGATTCCCAGACGTGCGCTGGGTGAGCACGTTGCGGGCCATGGGTCGAACCGCGCCGCCACCCACGCACGAGCCGAGTCCCGTTCGGCCTCAAACGGCCCCAGATGCACCGAGCGCGCAACCGGCGCTTATTGGCCGCCGGTTGCTCAGCCTGCGAGCAACTGGCAATTCGGGAGCCGGGGCAGAAGGATCGCGCTCGGCTCGGCGCGTCGTTGACCGCGCGCGCCCCGGGCCGCACCCTCCGCCCATGGACCGAATCGTCGTCGACGCCCCGGTCGAGCCGATCGCCACGTGGATCGCAGCCGCCCTGGGGGCCGACCTGGTCGGGCTCTACCTGTACGGGTCCGCGGTCTCGGGCAGCTATGAGCCGGATGTGAGCGATCTCGACCTGGTCGCGGTGACCCGCCGCGACGCCGCCGTTCTCGACCTGGCACGCCTAGAGGGCGCCCGACGCAAGTTCGTTGCCGACCATCCCGAGTGGGACAACCGACTCGAGCTCGTGGTGATCGGAGCGGAGACCCTGCGCGCGTTCCGAACGACCGCTGCGGACCTGGCGGTCGTGAGCCCCGGCGAACCGCTCCATCTCAGCGGGCCGGTCCGCGACTGGACGCAGAACTGGTTCCTGCTCCGTCAGACCGCGCTGACGCTCCGTGGCCGGGCGGCCCGCGAGGTCCTCCCGGAGGTCAGCGCGGCGGAGTTCCGCTCGGCGGTCGCCACGTACGCGGGCTGGCTGGCGAGCCAGGATCTGGAGGCGCACTCGCCCGGCGCCCTCGCGTATGCCGTCCTGTCGGAATGCCGCGCGCTGTGCACCTTGCAGACGGGGCGTCCCCCCTCCAAGGCCGAGGGTGCGGAGTGGCTCGCGCGACAACGACCGGATTGGGCAAGCGTGATCGATGCCGCCCTCGCCTGTCGTCGCGCAGGCGGCGCCACAGGCTTCGACGAACCGGGGACGAAGGCCGCAGCCATCGAGCTCATCGGAAGCGTCGCCCGGTCGATCCGAACGGGACCTTTGGCCGTTTGACGCGTCCGGGCGTGCGGGGCACATTTCGGCCGTTCGAATCTCGCACCTGTTCGGGGGTTCCTCGTGATCCGTCGCCTCTCGTTCCTGCCGCTCGCGCTCGTCGCGACCCTCTCGCTCGTCCTCGCCGCCTGTGCCAGCCCGCCGGCCGCCCCGGCCCTGACCGATCCGAAGGAGATCGTCACGAAGGGCGTCACGTCGCTCGCCGACGTCAAGACGTTCGAGTTCACGACGACCTTCAGCGGCACCGTCAAGGCCGCGCAGCTCGGCACCTTCGACCTGTCGAGCGTCAAGCTGACCGGCGCCGTCGACATCGCGAACAAGACCGCCAAGCTCAGCTTCGACGCGCCGTCCGTGCTTGGCACGAAGGCCGACGTCCTCGTCGTCGGCAACGCCGCCTACTACAAGGTGGCCGGCGCGCTCGCGATGCTGACGAGCGGCTCGGCCGACAAGTACACGAAGGTCGACGTTCCGGACCCTTCGACAAATCCGGACGCGGCCGCCCTCCAGGACCCCACCCAGCTCGTCGCGAAGCTGAGCGAGGCGCTGGCGAAGCTGCCGGTCCAGCCGACGAAGGCCCCGGACGAGAAGTGTGGCGACGCGGACTGCTATCACGTCACCCTCGCGATGACGAAGGACCAGCTCAAGGCGCTCGATCCGAGTGCGGCAGCGACGGGCGACGTCACGTTCGATCTCTTCACCCGCAAGCAGGACTACCGACCCGCGAAGATCTCGATCAGCGGCACCTCGCCCGAGCTGGGCACGGTCGGGATCGTCATCGAGATCCGCTACGACGTCGCCGTCTCCGTGGCCGCGCCGCCGGCCGACCAGGTCGTCACCGCCCCCTAGCCGCAGCCTCGAGTGGCACGAACAGGACGGCCCGGGCCACCCGCCCGGGCCGTCCGATTCCGGGCTCGACAGGACGTCGGAGAACCGGCCGGTGAGGGGCCGCCGACTACAATGACCGGGTGGCTTCCCCGACCCGCCGGACCCGCCCGGCACGCATCGACGTCGACACGCCGGACGGCGTCGGGACCCGCTTCGCGAGCGGACCGGACAGCGCCTCGGACGACGCCCCGGCCGAGCCGGACTGGCTTCGCGAGGCGCCGCTCCCCGGAGACCAGCCGGCCGAGCTGACCGCCGACGAGCGCCGCGCCCTCGAAGACGCGCAGGGCGCCGAGCGCACGGCCAAGGCCCGCGCCCGCGAGCGCGAGATCGTCTCGCGCCTGAACCCCGAACAGGCTCGCGCGGTCACGACGACCGAGGGCCCGCTCCTGATCCTGGCCGGCGCCGGCTCGGGCAAGACCCGCGTCCTCGCGCATCGGATCGCCTACCTGGTGGGCGTGAAGGGCGTTCGGCCCTGGTCGATCCTCGCGGTCACGTTCACGAACCGCGCGGCCGGCGAGCTGCGGGAACGGATCATCAGCCTTGTCGGCGAGCCCGGGCGCGACGTCCAGGCGGGGACCTTCCACTCGCTCTGCGCCCGCGTCCTCCGGCGCGACGGGGAGGCGATCGGGATCGACCGGCGGTTCGTCGTGTACGACACCGAGGACCAGACGAGCCTGATGAAGCAGCTCCTCCGCGAGGAGGACCTGCCGCTGACCGGCGAGTTCCGACCCAGCGCGGTCCTCGGCGCGATCAGCCGGGCGAAGAACGAGATGCTCGACGCGACGTTCCTCGCCGAGAACGCGGTCAACCATCGCGAGCGGACGATCGCGAAGCTCGCCGTCCGCTACGAAGGGCGGCTGCGCAAGGTCGGCGCGCTCGACTTCGACGATCTCCTCCTCAAGGCGGTCGAGCTGTTCGAGAACGCGCCAGCGGTCCTCGCCCGCTACCAGGATCGCTGGCGCTACCTCCACGTCGACGAGTACCAGGACACGAACCGGCCGCAGTATCTCTGGATCCGGGCGCTGGCCGCCAAGCATCGCAACCTCGCCGTCGTGGGCGACGACGACCAGTCGATCTACCGCTGGCGCGGTGCCGACATCCGGAACATCCTCGACTTCGAGCGCGACTACCCCGACGCGACCGTCGTGAAGCTCGAGCGGAACTACCGCTCGACCCAGCTGATCCTCGACGCGGCCCACGCGGTCGTGAGCCGCAACACCGAGCGGACCGACAAGAAGCTCTGGACCGAGAAGGCGGGCGGGGCGAAGATCCAGCGCTTCGAGGCGTACAACGAGGAAGAGGAGGCCGAGTGGATCGCCCGCCAGGTCGAGGGCCTGGTCGGCGGTCGCGGCTCGATCCTCACCCGGCGCGCGGACGACGAGGACGCCGGTCAGCTCCGGGCCCGCGACATCGCGGTGATGTACCGGATGAACGCCCAGTCCCGCGCGATCGAGGAATCGTTCCTGCGCTATGGCATCCGCTACCAGCTCGTGGGCGGGACGCGGTTCTACAGCCGGCGCGAGGTCAAGGATGCGCTGGCCTACCTGCGCGTCCTCCGCAGCGACTCCGACAGCGTCAGCTTCGAGCGGATCATCAACATCCCGGCCCGCTCGATCGGGGACAAGACGATCGAGGTGATCCGGGCGGCATCGCTGCGCGAGGAGATCACGACGTGGGAGGCGATCGAGCGAGCCGGCCGGGGCGAGCTCGAGGGCCTCGTGCCGCGGGCTCGGACGTCCCTCGCGGACTTCGCCGCCCTGATCCGCCGGCTCCGATCGCGCGTCGGCGTGCTGAACCTGCCCGAGCTGCTCGACGAGACCCTGGAGGCGTCGGGCTACCGGGCGATGCTCGCCGACGGCTCCGAGGACGGCGAGGATCGCTGGGCGAACCTCCTCGAGCTGCGCTCGGTGACGACCCGCTACGACGATCTCGAGCCGGAGGACGCCCTCGATCGTCTCCTCGAGGAGACCGCCCTCGTCGCCGACCAGGACTCGTACGCGGGGGATTCGGACGCGGTCACCCTGATCACGCTCCACGCCGCAAAGGGCCTCGAGTTCCCGGTCGTGTTCATCGGCGGGCTCGAGGAGGGCGTCTTCCCGCACAGCCGCGCGTTGGACGACGAGAAGGAGCTCGAGGAGGAGCGCCGGCTCGCCTACGTGGGGATGACCCGGGCGATGCGCCGCCTGTACCTGTCGCACGCCTGGCGGCGGGCGACCTGGGGGATGGGCCAGCCGTCGATCCCGTCGCGGTTCCTTCTGGAGGTCCCGGCTGAGCTGATGATCGGGCCGGACCTGTCGACGGGCGCGGCGGGCCTCGACGTCGACCTCGACCTCGCGTTCGGGGCGCGCGGGACGACGCGCTTCGGACGGCCGCTCGGCGGCGCGCGACCGCCGGCCCAGCCCGCCTATCGCCAGGGGAGCGGCGTGCCGGGTGCGCCGCAGCCGGGCGAGACGTTCCGCCCCAGCCGCGACCTCGCGGCGAAGCGCGGCGCCTACGCCGACGGGGCTCCGTCCGGCTCGCTCGGCCGGCCCGGG
Source organism: Candidatus Limnocylindrales bacterium (assembly GCA_035693125.1). Taxonomy (GTDB): domain Bacteria; phylum Chloroflexota; class Limnocylindria; order Limnocylindrales; family CSP1-4; genus CF-46. The sequence goes on from DASSHB010000100.1 coordinate 4,591, forward strand.
CTCCTCACGCCGCCGCCCGGTGGCGCTGCGGCTGGTGCCTCGTCCGGGGTCCGGCCGGCCCGCCCGGTGATCCCCGGCGAGCGCCAGTACCGTGACGGCGATCGCGTCCGCCACGGCCGCTGGGGCGATGGGATCGTCGTGACCTCGAAGCTGACCCGGAGCGACGAGGAGATCACCGTCGCGTTCAAGGACCCGTCGGTCGGCCGCAAGACGATGCTGGCGAGCCTCGCGAACCTCGATCTCGTCGGCTAGGCTCGCCGGCGATGAGCGCGATCCTCGTCCTGGACGGCGCGTCCCGCCTCGGCTCGCTCCTCGCCGCGGAGCGCTGCGGGTGACCGTGGACGACCGCGCGCTCGACCTGTCGCGGATCGTCCGGCTGGACGACTTCGAGCCGATCGCGGCCGAGCGGATGGACCCGGCTGCCTTCGACTACGTCGCGGGCGGTGCCTGGGATGAGCGATCGCTGCGCGAGGCGCCCGGGGCCTGGGCGCGGCGCCGGCTCCGACCTCGGGTGCTCGTCGACGTCGCCGACGTCGACCCGGCTTCGACCCTGCTGGGGTCCGCGGTCGCCATGCCCGTCGCGATCGCGCCGATGGCCGCCCAGGGCCTTGCGCATCCCGATGCGGAGCGGGCCGTCATCGCGGCGGCGGCCGGCGCCGGCCTCCCGATGATCGTCTCGACGATGTCGACGTGCTCGCTGGAGGAGGTCGCATCGGCCGCGCCCGGAGCCACTCGCTGGTTCCAGCTCTACACCCAGGCCGACCCGCACCGGACCCGCTGGCTCGTCGAACGCGCCGAGGCGGCGGGCTACGGCGCGATCGTCGTCACCGTCGACCTGCCGGTCCTGGGCTACCGCGAACGCGACCTCCGCTCGGGGTTCAACCTGTCGGTCACGCTCGGCAACTTCGTCGACGAGCCGCCGACCCACGCCTCGCACGGCTCGACGGGCAGCGGCTACGACATCCTCACGGCCGACCTCGACCGCGGGTTGACCTGGGCCGGAATCGACGCGATCCGCTCCTGGACCCGGCTGCCGATCGTGCTGAAGGGGATCCTCGCGGCCGAGGACGCCAAGCTCGCGGTCGATCACGGCGCCGCCGCGATCGTCGTCTCGAGCCATGGCGCACGACAGCTCGATCGGACCGTCGCGACCGCCGACGCGCTCGAGCCGATCGTCGACGCCGTCGCCGGCCGAACGGAGGTCTGGGTCGACGGCGGGATCCGGCGCGGCCTGGACGTCGTCACGGCGCTGGCCCTCGGCGCTCGGGGCGTGCTCGTCGGGCGGCCGATCTTCTGGGCCCTCGCCGCGGCCGGGGAGGCCGGCGTGGCCCGGGCGCTCGACATCCTCCGCACCGAGACCGTCCTGGCGATGACCCTCCTGGGAGCGGCGAATCCGGCCGATCTGACCCCCGCGCACATCGCCGACTGACGGCCGGCGCCCCGGCTCAGCGGGCCGGTCGCGTCAGCTGCTCGAGGTGCTCGGCGTAGTGCTCGTCGCTGTTTCCCCGGAACCACTCGGCGAGCGGATCACCCTCGGTCCAGTCGAAGTGGCTCCCGTCGAACAGCTCCTCGTCCGTCGCACCGTCGATCGCCGCGAGCAGCGCCTCGTAGGCTTCGTGCTCCGCGGCCCGGACGTCACGCAGCGGCCGGTCGCGGCTCTCGCGCCAGTAGCGCTCGTTCAGCTCGTCCGTCTCGACCTCGGGCTCGGTGGGATCGCCGCGGCGCAGCCGGTCCAGGAGCCGGACGACGCGGCGCTCCCAGGCGTCGAAATGGGCGATGACGTCCTTGCGGGTCCACGTCTCGTCGATCCGATCGGCCATCCGATCGTCGGGGTAGCCGGCCAGGGTCTCGTCGAGCGTCCGGCGGCCGGTCCGGATCGCGTCGAGCAGCTCGGTGCGGTTCATGGCGCCATCGTGCCCCGGCCACGGGACAGGAACTGTCATGGATCGTGCCGTTCGAATCGGAGCGCCGCGGTCATCGTCAGGGTCTCGCCCGGCTCGATGAGGGCCAGCCCGCCCGGCTCGCCCCGCTCCAGACGGCGGAGCCCGGCCGGCGCGTGCGTCTCCGGTTCGACCGCCGTCGCATCGGCGTTGGCCAGCTTCGCGGCGACGATGTAGCGGACCGTCGGCGACACGGTCATCGTCGCCCGCAGGCCGTCGCCCAGCCAGCTGAGGATGACCGGCGGATCGTCCAGGTCGGTCCAGGCCGCATCCACACCCTCGTCGAGCGGCCCCGAGCGGCGCCGGTCGTACGGGCCGGACACGGGCTCCGGCAGCGGGCTCGGGTCGAGATTGGACCGATGAACCGAGGCGGCGCGGATCGCGACCTCGACCGGGGCGCGGAACCACGGGTGGATCCCCAGGCCGGCCGGCATCGGGCCGTCGGCGAGGTTCGTCACCCCGAGGGTCAGCTCGAATCGGTCGGCGCCCGCCTCGATCGACTGACGGACCTCGTACGGCCACGGCCAGCCATCGCCGCCCGCGAGGATCACGAACGTGCCGTCGCCGCGATGCTCCCAGGCCGCCTCCGCGACCTGACCGTGGATGGCGGTTCCATCGAAGAAGTTGGACGGGAGATCGATCTGACGCCCGGCGGCCGTCGCCGGCCCCGGTGGCAGCCGGTTGCACCACGGCGCCATCGGGTAGCTGCCCCAGAACCAGCCGTCCGTGCGATGGACGGCCGGATCGGTGGGCGTGCGGAGGATGTCGATGCCACGGACGCGGATCCGGTGGAGCCGCGCGCCGAGGCCCGGCAGGACCTCGACGGACACGTCGTCGTCGCCGACCCGGACGACCTCGAGGGCCCGCCTCACGACGGGCGCAACGTCATCGCCCGGTCCGGCGCGAGGAGGAACGGCGGCAGGTAGGCCGGGAGGTTCGAGAACGGGAGGACGTCGGGGTGGAGCTCGATCCCCAGCGCCTCGGCCATGAACGCGCGGCGAGCCTCGATCCGCGCCCACATCGCCGGGTGGCGCGCCGCCAGCTCCTCGCGGAGGGCCGGGTCCGCCAGCGCGATCCCGTCCTCGATGTTCGTCGTGAAGTACGGCCCGCCGGTCGCCGGGATCACGTCGACCTGGAAGGCCATCCCCGAGCGGAGGACGACCGGCGAGCCCGCCCAGATCGGCGAGTTCACCCACTCGTCGAGATGGATCTGATGGCCGGCGTTCAGGAAGATCCCGAAGAACGGATCACCGAGGCGGCGGGCGACGATCTCGTGGAGGACACCGCCCGTGATCCCGACTCGCAGGGCTGCGTACCACTCGGCGATCGCGGC
>DASSHB010000101.1:0-2409 GCA_035693125.1 Candidatus Limnocylindrales bacterium
CGGTATAGGTGGCCGGGTTCGAGCGTCGGGAGCCGCGGATGGCAGCCTGGTCGATGACCGTGACCGACGGGTCGGTCCGCGGCAGGCAGCCATGGATGAGGGAGCTCTTGCCGGAGCCGGCGACGCCGGTCACGGCGACGAGCACGCCGAGCGGCACGTCGACGGACACGTCCTTCAGGTTGTGGAGCCGGGCGCCGCGGATAGGGATGCTGCCAGTCGGGGTCCGGGGCGCCGCCTTCAGGGCCGGACGGACGTCGAGGTGACGGCCGGTCGCGGTGCCCGATGCCACCAGGCCCGCGACGCTGCCCTCGTAGACGACCGTGCCGCCGTGGGGCCCGGCGCCGGGTCCCATGTCCACCACGTGGTCGGCGGTCCGGATGACCTCGGGATCGTGCTCGACCACGAGGACCGTGTTGCCCTTGTCCCGGAGCCGCCCGACGAGGCCGTTCATGCGCTGGACGTCGTGGGCGTGGAGCCCGATCGTCGGCTCGTCGAAGATGTAGGTCACGTCCGTCAGGGACGAGCCCAGGTGGCGGATCATCCGGGTCCGCTGGGCCTCGCCGCCCGACAGCGTCCCGGACGCACGATCCAGGCTCAGGTAGCCGAGGCCCATCTCGACGAAGGCGTCGAGGGTCGCGCCGAGCGCGGCAAGGAGCGGCGCAACGGGCGGCGCGTCGAGGCCACGGACCCAGGCGGCCAGGTCGCTGATCTGCATCGCGCACGCATCGGCGATGCTCAGCCCGCCGACCTTCGACGAGCGAGCCGCCGCGTTCAGGCGGGTGCCGCCGCAGTCCGGGCACGGCCGGAACGTGGCCAGGCGTTCGACGAATGCCCGGAGGTGCGGCTGGAGCGAGTCCACGTCCTTGGACAGCATCGACCGCTGGACCCGGAGGACGAGGCCCTCATAGGTCAGGTTGATCCCGTTGATCCGGACCTTGGTCGGCTCCCGGTACAGGAAGTCCCGGAGCTCGGCCTCGGAGTACGCCCGGATCGGCTTGTTCGGATCCAGGAAGCCGGAGTCGCTGAAGAGCCGCGTCGCCCAGCCGTCGGCGGTGTAGCCCGGGACGAGGATGGCGCCCTGGAGGAGCGACCTGGATTCGTCGTAGAGCGCCTCGAGGTCGATGTCGGAGATCGTGCCCAGGCCCTCGCACCGGGGGCACATCCCGCCGGCGACGCTGAAGCTCCGGCGCTCCGTGCGGCCTTCGCCGCGCTCGATCTCGATCGCACCCGCGCCGCTGACCGACGGGACGTTGAACGCAAACGCCTGCGGGCCGCCGACGTGCGGCTCGCCGATCCGGCTGAAGACCACCCGCAGGAAGGCATTCGCGTCGGTCACCGTGCCAACCGTCGAACGAGGGTTCCCGCCCATCCGCTCCTGGTCGAGCGCGATGACCGTCGTGAGCCCCTCGAGCGAGTCGACGTCGGGCCGGGCGAGCCGGGGCATGAACCCCTGGACGAAGGCGCTGTAGGTCTCGTTGATGAGCCGTTGCGACTCCGCGGCGATCGTCTCGAAGGCCAGTGAGCTCTTGCCCGACCCGGACACACCGGTGAAGACCGTCAGGCGGCGCTTCGGGATGTCGAGGCTGATGTCGCGCAGGTTGTGCTCCCGCGCGCCCCGGACCGCGATGACGCCCCAAGCGCTGTCCTGCGGCTCCTCGGATCGGAGGCTCACCACGATCCGCGGTGGCACCGGCACCGGCGCTCGTCCATGCCTCGACCCTACTGCAGGTCCGTGGCGTCGTCCGGGGCCACCTCGATCGTCGCCAAGGCACCGCCGGCCCGGGACACGAGCTGCTGGACCTTCAGCTCCGCCTCGGCCAGCAGCTTCGCGCAGCGCTCGTGGAGGGCCACGCCGCGCTCGTAGAGGGCGATCGATCGCTCCAGCGGGAGCCCGCCCGTCTCAAGCTCGGCGACGGTCCGCTGGAGTGCGGCGAGGGCGTCGTCGAACGCCAGCGACTCGATCGGTGCCTCAGTCGTGTCCGTCACGCTGCTCCTCGTCGCGCTCCATCCGGTCGGCCAGCCGCGAGATGCGCGGTGCGAGCACGACGATACCGAACCCGACGCCGACCACCGCGGCCACGACCGCGATGGCGATGAGGATCCCAAGGTCGCCGAGCTGGCTCACGGCGTGGGGTCCACGTCGGCCGTCGCCGCCAGCTCGCCCTTCGCGACGCGGATCCGCAGGCTCGTGCCCGGGGCGGCTTCGGCGGGGTCGCGCACGATCGCGTCGTCCGCCGTCCGGCGCACGATCGCGTAGCCGCGTTCCAGCGTCGCGCCCGGCCCCAGGACGGTCAGGGCCGCGCCGGCGACGCCGACGGCGGCGCGACGCTGGGCCACGGTCCGCGTCGCGAGCGCCGGCAGGCTCGCGGCCAGCCGATCCTCGAGCGTCGCGGCGGCGCTGACGCGGGC
>DASSHB010000102.1:0-3397 GCA_035693125.1 Candidatus Limnocylindrales bacterium
CGTAGCGCTGCGTGCCTTCCGTGATCGCCCGGGCGGCGAGGACGGTCGCGCCGGCATCGTCGTCGGGCTCGTCGACCGCACCGTTGGCCAGGATCAGGGTCGCCGACACGAGCGGCCGGCCGGGGAGGTCGATCGCGGCAACCGTCAGCCCGTTCGGGAGCCGCGTCCGGGCGACGGCCGGGAACTCATAGGGCCGTGGCGTGCCCGGGGTCGGCCGTTCCTCGACGATCCGGAGCTCGGCAGCGCTCATGCCGCGACCTCCTCATCCTCGGCGGCGTCCCCCGTATCGTCCTCGCTCGCGCTGTCCGCGGGTGGCAGCTCGGGGAGGTAGGTGAGGATCACCCGGTTGTCCTCGCGGAACACCTCGGCCGAGACCGCCCGGATGTCCTCGGCGGACACGGCGAGGTAGCGCGGCAGCATCTGGTTGATCAGGTCGGGATCGTCGAACAGCGTCGCGTACATCGACAGCCGGTCGGCTCGTTCCTCGACCCGCGACAGGCCGCCGAGCTCCTCGGTCTCGATCAGGGCCCGGGCGCGGGCCAGCTCGTCGTCGCTGATCGGCTCACGGCCGAGCCGGTCGAGCTCCTCGAGAAGGGCTGACTCGACGCGTTCGACCGGGACGCCGGGACGGACCGTCGCCCAGCCGACGCAGATCGAGGCCCCGCCGACGAAGCCCAGGGCGACGAGGGCGACGTCCTGGGCGGTCCGCTCGTCGCGGACGAGCCGGCGGTGGAGGCGCGAGCCCTTGCCGCCGGCGAGGACCTGCGCGGCGATGTCGAGCGCGTCGAGGCGTGGATCCCCGAAGACCGGCGCTCGGAAGCCCACGTAGACGCGGGGCAGCGGCACGTTGTCGTGGACCGTCTCCCGGATCTCGCGGCCGATCCGGGCCGGCAGCGACATGTCGCCGAGGGGCGGGATCGACGGGTTGGCCGGGATCCCGCCGAAGTACCGCTCGGCCCAGCGCCGGATATCGCCGGGATCCACGTCGCCGACCACCGTCAGGACGGCGTTGTTCGGCGCGTAGTACGTCCGGAAGAAGGTGCTGACGTCCTCGATCGAGGCGGCGTCCAGATCGGCCATCGAGCCGATCGTCGTGTGGTGGTACGGGTGCTCGGGCGGATAGAGGTGGCCCTGGATCTTCTCGTACCACGAGCCGTACGGGCGGTTGTCGTACGACCAGCGCTTCTCGTTCTTCACGACCTCGCGCTGGTTGTCGAGATTTTCCTGGTTCAGGGCGTCCAGGAGCGTGCCCATCCGGTCGGCCTCGAGCCACAACGCCAGCTCGGCCTGGTGCGACGGGAGCGTCTCGTAGTAGTTCGTCCGGTCGAGCCAGGTGCTGCCGTTCATCGTTCCACCGGCCGCCTGGACCAGGGCCATGTGCTCCGCCTTGGCAACGTTCCGCGAGCCCTGGAACATCACGTGCTCGAACAGGTGGGCGAACCCGGTCTTGCCCTCGACTTCGTGCTTCGAGCCCACGTCGTACCAAAGGTTGACCGCCACGACCGGCGCCAGGCGATCGACGGAGATGATCAGGCGGAGGCCGTTGGCGAGGCGTTCGTCGGTGAACGTGACGCTGGGAACGGTGGGCATGGGCGGGTGGGCTCCAGGGCGGGTCGAGCGAAGGTCGGGCTCACGGATTGTAGGCGCAGGCCCCGGAGGGAGGCCGCTGGCGGTCATCGCCGCGAGGCGCCCCGGCGCTTGACAGCGGCGGGTCGCATGAGTTAGATATCTATCTAACACGAGTTAGGAGACACAGCGCACGATGGCAGCACGACCGGCGACCCGGCGACCAATCGGACGACCGATGGACGCCGTGCCGCGTGCGATCGTCCGCGACCTGACCCGCGGCGCCGCCTCGTACCGGATCGACTGGGATGTCCGGACTGCGTTCGACTTCATCTTCTCCCTGTCCGGTGACGCCGGCTCGACCGACGACCTGCCGGCGGCCGATCGGACCTGGCTGAGCGACAGCCGCCAGGCCCTGCCCGAGCACATCCAGGCCGAGGTCAAGGCGCTGTTCGAGAGCGAGCTCGCGATCCATGCCGGCGTCCTCCTCGTCGACGAGCCGGACGTCCGGACGTCGGCCGACGTCGTGGACCTGATCGCGGGGCTGAGCCCGCGCGAGATCCTGGGCCCACTCTTCGCCGACGAGCACCGCGACGCCGAGATCGACGAGCTCCTCGACCAGGCGATCGGCGGCGACGCCGGCGCGATCGAGACGCTGACCGTCCGCCTGCCCGACTACCACAAGAAGGGCCGCCTGGAGCTCCTCCGCGACCCGGCCGCGGCCAAGGATCGGATCGTCGCGGTCCTGCGCGCCTGGCAGGTCCCCTTCTCGGGGATCGAGGGCCGGATCCTCGCGATCCTGGAGCGCGACTACGACGACCGCGCCGGCGATCGCGAGCGGCTGATCGCGGCCGACCTGATCGAGACGACGACGGGCGGCGTCCGCTACCTGCCCGAGCCCGGGATCTCGCGGGTGATCCTCGCCCCGTCGTTCTTCTCGCGGCCCTTCAACTTCCTGATGTCGGCCCGCGACTGGCGGCTCTTCGCCTACCCGGTCGCGGACTCGGCGCTCGGTCCGTCCGACGCGCTGACGCCGCCCCTGTCGGTGGTCCGCCTGCATCGGGCGTTGGGCGACGAGACGCGGCTCCGGATCTTGAAGCTCCTCGCCTCGCGCGACCTGTACCTCACCGAGATCGCCCAGCACCTCGACCTGTCGAAGCCGACGATCAAGCACCACCTCGCCCAGCTCCGCTCGGCCGGTCTCGTGACGATCACCGAGTCAGGCACGGTCATGTACTACAGCCTCCGCCGGAACCGTCTCGACGACGCGTCGGCCGAGCTGAAGCGGTTCCTCGTGAGCTGACCCGGGCATCCAGCGAAGCCCTCGGGTCGCGGTCCACGCCGCGGCCCCGTTTTTCGGGGAGTGAGTTAGATGGTCATCGAACATCAGTCAGATCGAAACATGACGGGAACGGGCCGGAAGGACCCTACAGTGAGTGACATGATCGACCTCCAGACGGCCCTCGTGGCCGACCGCATCGCCGGGCTCGAGCGGGAAGGTGCCGCCCTCCGCGCCGAGCGCGCGCGGACCTCCGCGGCCTCGACCCAGGTCGCCCCCGCGGCCGTCGAGCCGGTGCGACTCCCCGTCGTGACCGCGGGCCGTCCGCGCGTCCGCCTCGGGCGCTGGCTCGTGAGAGTCGGGACCGCGATCGCCGGGACGGCGCAACCGGTCGCTCGCGTGATCGAGGAGTGCGCGACCGAGCCGGGCGACCCGCTCTCGCACGCGGCCTAGATCACCACCCGCCAACCCACCGCGGTCCGGGCGGCCGCCTGCACGGTCGCCCGGACCACCCTCCGACTCCGCCTCGACGGCGGTCGGGGACCGCTCTCC
>DASSHB010000103.1:0-3344 GCA_035693125.1 Candidatus Limnocylindrales bacterium
TCAGGGCGACGAGGAGCACCGGGCCGGCGGCCAGGGCGGCACCCTCCGCTCCGCCTGGCGCGGCGGTCGGTGACGCCACCATCGTGTCGTCGGTCGCGGGGACCTGATCGAGCCTGCTGGTCCCGCAGAGGTCGGTGCACAAGGCTGGCCGCTCGGGCGTGGCGGGGGCCGGCGGAAGAATCGTGAACTGCCAGCTCGACCGCTCCGCCGTGCCGTCGGTCAGAGAGACGGCCGTGGAGTTGACGGTGTAGACGCCCGGGGTGAGCTCCGGCGGCAGGTCCGTGATCCACATCTCGGTCGGGTTCGCGACGGGATCGCTCGCGGCCCCGGTTCGCACCTGCGCTCCCGTCGGGTCGACGAGCTCCAGCAGGCTGCGCTCGGGGTCGAGCGCTTCCGAGTAGGCCGCGTTGACGAGGAGGAGCCGTCCGACGGATTCGCCCGCCGCTGGCGACGTCCTGATCGTGGAGGCTCGCCCGAGTGCCTCCGGAACGAGGAGGGTGGCGACGGCCAGGGACGCCAGGATCACGGCCAGCATGGCGGCCCGGACCCTCACCGCGCGTCGGGGTCCCAGCCGAGGATCGAGCGGGCGCGGTCGTTGCTGGCGTCGTCACCGTCATCGACGATGTTGAAGATGCCTCGCACGTCCGCCGCCACGGCGAGGGCGGTCGCCATGGCAGCGGCCACGATGTGGACGGACGGACGATCGGCGCGCTCGGCGCTCACCGTCCCGGGGCCGTAGAACAGGCCGTAGCGGAGCACGGTTCCGTCGATCCCCGGTGTCCCGAGCGTCAGCCCCTCGACCGCCAGGATCCCCGGCAGGCCGCGGTGGTTCGGGTTCGTGGCCGGATCGAGCAGCGGGTCGTCCTCGAGGTGAGGCACTGGGCCCGGCGCATAGAGCCACGCGCCGGACTGGGCAATCAGCCGGCGGACTCCGGCGGCGAGCATCGCGTCAACGAGGTTCGCCGTCGCGACCTGGCGCAGCCGGGACGTGGCCGAGACATCCTCGGGCCGGATCCCGCCCGCGAGGTCGGTCAGCTCGTGGATCACCACGTCCGGCCGAGCCTCGGTGAGGGCCCCGGTGACCGCGGCGCGATCCGTTGCATCGAGCACGACGGGGATCGCGCCGGCGGCAGTCAGCGCCGGCGCCCGAGAGGCGGCGCGGGTCGTGCCGCGCACGTCATGCCCGTCTGCCACGAGCATCGGGACCAGCTGGCGGCCGATCGCGCCGGTCGCTCCGGCCAGGAAGACGCGGCTCAAGACGGTCGCGGCGATCCGTCGCCGCACGCGAGCCAGCGACCGTCGATCTGGCCGCCAGTGATCCGGACGTTCGTGCCGGTCTGGGCGACGACCGTGCCCGCCGTGTCGAGCACCTCGACGGTCCCGTTCACGGTGCGGGCGCGGAAGCTCGCCGGCCAGACGATCGGGAGGTGCTGCCCGTCCTCGATCGCGATGCCGGCGTCGGCATCCGCGATGAGTTGGCCCGTGGTGACCTCGGCCGTGCAGCCGACGACCCCCGACGGTTGGACGAGGATCCCGCTCGGATCGTGGATGGGCTGACCCGAGGCCTGACAGGCACCAACGGAGATGGCGAGGACCAGGGCAAGCAAGGAGCGGGCCACCGCGCGATGATGACGGACGCGCCGCCGGCCGGCGTCTCGGCCGTGTCGCCAGGCTGGCTGCTACCATGATCATCGATCATCGATGACCCGCCCGGACGCGAGGAGACAGCCCGTGGCCGCGACCGAGGAGATCCTCGACCAGTTCCTGGGCGACCCGTCGTTCCCGGTCGAGTGGACCTCCGAGACCGAGAAGGGCTTCTTCTGGGTCTACGACGACCTCCACATCCCGCATCCGGTCAGCCCGATGTTCTTCGACATCGGCGGCTGGTGGCTCAGCTGCGATCACATGTTCCGCCGGTTCGGGACGCCGTTCGCCGTGGACTGGCTCGCGAAGAACGTCAACGGCTACGTCTACACGACCGCGATCCCGGCCGATCCGGACGTCCGGATCGAGGGGACGGAGTACAGCTCGTCCTACACGGCTCGGGTCCCGCGTGACGGCGCCTTCGCCGCGAACATGGGCAAGTACCTCGACGCGGTCCTGCCCGTCTACGGGGCCCACTTCGCCGATTGGTGGCGCGACCGGCTCGTCCCCGAGATGCGGCGGAACTTCGCCTACCTCGAGGAGCAGCTCGACCGTGCCGGCCAGATGACCCTGCCGGAGACGGCGACCCTCCTCGAGGACGCGATCGACATCCACGACCGTCACTGGAAGATCCACTGGATGCTGAACTTCGCCCAGCTGTCGGCAACGCTCAAGCTCCGGGCGGTCATGGAGCAGGTCCATGGCTCGGTCGACGAGGAGCTCCTGGGCCGCCTCCAGAACAGCGCCAAGGACCGCAACTGGGACTCGATCGAGGCGCTCTGGCGGATGAAGAACGAGGTCCGCGATGACGCCGAGCTGCGCGCAGCGTTCGAGGCCGGCGACGCCGAGGCGATCGCCGAGGCGCTTCGAGCCAGCGAGCGCGGCGGCCGCTTCATCGCCGAGCGGATCGACCCTTACCAGCGCGAGTTCGGCTGGCACGCCGTCTGGAGCCACGAGTTCATCTTCCCGACGGTCCGCGAGCAGCTCGAGCCCGTCATCGACCTGATCCGGAACTACCTCGAGACCGACTACGACTTCCAATCGGCAATCGAGACGATGCGCATGGACATCGAGGCGGCGTCGCGCGAGATCCTCGACGGGCTGACCGGTCATGCGCTCGAGGAGATGCGGGCCGCGAACGAGACGAATCTTCGGATGGCGCCGCTCACGCCGGACCACCACTTCTACATCGACCAGGGCGCGAACGCCCACGTCCGGCTCGTCCTGATGGCGATCGGACGGAAGCTCGTCGAGGCGGGCCGGCTCGACGAGCCCGACGACGTGATGTTCCTCCGCTACAACGAGCTGCGGATGCTGATCGGGGACGCGGCCGCGGTCGACGCGCGCCGGCTCGTCGCGGACCGGCGCGCTGCGCGGGAAGCGTCCAAGCAGCTCCACCCGCCGAACTGGATCGGGACCGCGACCCAGACCCAGCTCGACTTCCCGTACCTCGTGAACTGGGGCTACCCCGAGCGGTTCCACCAGGGCCGGCCCGCGGCCGAGGGCCCGGTGACCGGCATTGCCGCGTCGCCCGGTCAGGTCGAAGGAATCGCGCGGGTCGTGATGACCGTCGACGAGTTCGACGACGTGGCCGAGGGCGACATCCTCGTCTGCCAGATGACGAACCCGGCCTGGGTCGTGCTCTTCACGAGGATCGCCGGGCTCGTGACGGACACCGGCGGGACGACGTCGCATCCGGC
>DASSHB010000104.1:0-2894 GCA_035693125.1 Candidatus Limnocylindrales bacterium
CCAGACGATCCCGGGCACGGGCCGGAACGAGACGCTGATCTGGTCGGCCGACACGATCCAGCGCCGCGACGCGACCCTCGCCGCGTTGACCGCGACGGGCAACCTCGAGATCGATTGGACGAGGCTGGCCTCCGGCTCGACCGTGGCCAACCGCCTGACGACCCTGCTCACGAACCACGACCTGACGTCCGCGAAAGCGCTCGGGCAGTGGTCGAAGAAACAGTACGCGGACGGGCTCAAGACCCTCGCCGAGGCCACCGCGATGCTCGACGAGGCGAAGGGCCTCCGTGACCGGATGGCGAACACCGTCGACATCTCGACGCTGACCCAGTGGATCGACCGGAACGCCGAGTTCGACACGGCCCTCCAGCGCCTGATCCAGGCCACGATCGATTCGAACGGCAAGGTCACCAAGGAGCTGCGCGACGCCTTCGTCGCGGAACAGAAGGCCCACGAGCTGCTGCCGTCGAACACGAGCGGGATCGTGATCATCCTCGCCGAGATCGGGCGCGGCGGCCTGAACGAGGCGGTCATCGGGATCGAGGGGGCTCGCGCCAAGCTCCAGGCGGCGACCGATGCCCTGACGGGTCCCGCCGTGCCACTCAGCGGCGAGCCCGGCGACCAGCCCGAGCCATCGAGCGGCTAGGTACACTGCCCCGACTGTCCCATCGCGCCCGCGCGTGGGTGCCGTCTCACAAGGAGAGCCCAGATCGTGCAGCTGCGCGTCGTTACCGACCAGCCCTGGGACGTCGCCACGGACGTCCTCGTCATCCCGATCGTCGGCGAACCGGCCTTTGACGGCCCGCTCGGCGAGCTCGACCGGCGGTCCGGCGGGGAGCTCAAGTCGCTCGCCACGTTCGGCGAGATCCGTGCGCGGCGATTCACGTCATCGCTCGCTGCGCCCGGCGAGCTGCGCGCGACGCGGATCCTGACGATCAGCGCGGGAGTGGCCGCGGACCTCGATCGCGAGACGGTTCTCCACATCGGGGCCGCGGCCCAGCACCGCCTGGGCGGCCGTCACGCGAAGCGCCTCGCGATCTGGCTGACTCCCCTCGGCGACGTCCTGAGCGGGGGCGTCGCGGCCGTCGCGGAGCTGATCGCCCGCGGCGTCACCGAAGGCACCTTCGACCCGCGGACCCTCTACCGCGACCACGACGACGTCCGGACCGCGCCGCCGCTCCTCGACGAGCTGGTCCTCGTCGCCCCCGGCGGGGATGCGGCTGCCGTCCAGAAGGCCGCCGAGCGCGGCGTGATCATCGGTGAAGGCGCGAACCAGGCGAAGGCACTCTCGAACCGGGCCGCCAACGACATCACCCCCGAGGTCCTCGCCCAGGAGGCGCGCGCCCTCGCCGAGCAGCACGACCTGTTCATCGACGTGATCGAGCCCGATCGCGCCCGCGAGCTCGGGATGGGGATGTTCCTGGCGGTCGGCCAGGGCAGCGACAACCCGCCCCGGATGATCGTCATGCGCTCGGGTGGGGAAGGGGAGAAGGACGCCCTGGGCCGTCACCTCGCGATCGTCGGCAAGGGCGTCTGCTTCGACTCCGGCGGCATCTCGATCAAGCCGGCCGACCGGATGGAAGAGATGAAGATGGACAAGATCGGTGCCTGCACCGTGATCACGGCCATCGCCACGGTCGCCCGGCTCGCGCCGGGCACCCCGCTCCTCGCGATCGCGCCCGCGGTCGAGAACATGCCCGGCTCCCATTCGACCCGGCCCGGCGACGTCGTCAAGGCGATGAACGGCAAGTGGGTCGACATCACGAACACCGATGCCGAGGGCCGCCTGATCCTGGGCGACGCGATGACGTACGCCGAGAAGCTGGGGGCGACCCACCTCGTCGACGTCGCGACGCTGACCGGCGCGGTGTCGCGGGCCTTCGGGCACCTCGTGACCGGCGCGTTCGGGACGCCGCAGCCGTGGTACGACGAGGTGATGCAGGCCGCCGATGCCGCCGCCGAGCGCTACTGGCAGATCCCGCTCGTGGACGACTACCTGACGGACATGGAGAGCTGGTACGGCGACATCATCAACTCGGGCAGCGCCGAGGGCTCGCTCGTGAAGTCGGGGATCTTCCTCCAGGAGTTCCGAACCGTGCCGTGGGTCCACCTGGACATCGGCGGCTCGGGCTACTTCCGGAAGACGACGCCGTGGGCGCCGCGCGGCGCGACAGGCGTGACCCACAGCACGCTCGTCGAGCTGGCGATGGCCGGGGCGAAGGGCTGAGCCTCCTCGCCGTCCTCCTCGCGATCGGCGGGGCGGCGCTCGGCGTCGCCTCCGATCGACTGGCCGTCCGCTGGCCCGAGCACGACGAGGAGAATCCGCCCGGCCGAGCCGTCGGCTGGCGGGCCGTCGCGGTCGCGGCGATGGGCGCGTTCGCGGGCTGGCTGCTGGCCACGCGGTTCGATCCGGCGAGCGATCCGCTCGCATTCGCCCTGTTCGGGCTGTGGTTCGTGGCCCTCGTCGTGGGCTTCGCCACGGACCTCGACCAGCGGATCCTGCCGAACGAGACGACCCTGCCCGTCATCCCGGTCGCGCTGTTGTTCGATCTCTCGGGCCGAAACCCGCTCGTCGGCGGCGAGCTCCTCCCCGCGTTGGCGGTCGCCATCGTGGTGCCCGGCGTGATGTTCCTGCTGTCGCTGCCGTTCGGGGCAGGCGCCTTCGGGGAGGGTGACGTGAAGCTCCTCGCCGGCGCCGGCCTGATGCTCGGCCTGACGCGAGCGCTCACCGGGCTGCTGGCGGGGCTGCTGGCCGCCGGGATCGTCCTGATCGTGCTGATGGCGCTGGGCCGGATCACGCGGCGGACCTACGTTCCGTACGGCCCATTCCTGATCCTGGGCATCCTCTGGGGGATCTTCGTCAGCCCGTAGCGGCGCGGCTACGCCTCCGACCC
>DASSHB010000105.1:0-7935 GCA_035693125.1 Candidatus Limnocylindrales bacterium
CTGCTCCCGTCGGTCGGACCGGGCGACCAGGCAGAGCACGCCCGTCAGCGAATGGTCCTGGGGCAGGGCGGCGCGGCCCGGCTCGTCGCGCTCGATCTCGGGCTCGTGGCGTGGTTCGCGGGCGTGATCGCGGGCTCGGGCGCGCTGCTCACGATCGGCTTGATCGTGACCGTGGTCGGCTTCGGGTCGACGCTCGCGCTGCTCGGACAAGCGATCGTCGTCGGCGTGCGCTCGGGGAGGCGGCGAACCCGCTAGCGTCGCCGGGGCACGCTCGAGCGGGACCGGGATCGGGTCAGCCGCTAGAGCCCGACCACCTCGGTCTCGTCGCGGACCTCGCTGATCCCCTCGACACGGCTGGCGACCTCGATGATCGCGTCGGTGTCCTCGATCCCGTCGACCTGGCCGCGGATGATCGCGGTCGAACCGACGACGGCGATCTCCAGCCGGTCGGCCAGTGCGGTCGTCGCCGCGTCGGCGCGGAGCTCCGCGCGGATCCGGCCGTTCACGTCGCCCTCGGCCTCGACGGCGTCACCGTCCGGTGTCTCGATCCCTTCCGGATCGTCGCTCGGCACGATCGGCGGGTCCGTCGGCGGGATCCACGCCTGGCCCTCCTCGATCGCGATGATCGGGTCGTCGGTCTCGCCCGACCGAAGATCGGCGCTGGCGGCGACGCCCCACTCCTGCTCGCTGAGCGTCGGGACGCGGTCGCCCTCGATCTCGTCGGGATCGACCACGGCGTCCTGGTCGACGAACGGCGCCTCGCCCTGGAGCTCGGCGATCTCGTCCTCGAGCGGGTCGTGGCCGACGTTGGGTCGGTCGTCGGGGAGCGCGCGTGGGTCCGTCATGGGCCGATCGTGGCAGCGCGACCCTCGGCGGCGTCCACGAGCGCCCGTCGCGCGCGTGGCAGTTGCGTATCGAGTCGCGGACCTCTACCGTCCGGCCATGCCCGATGAGCAGGCCCACGGCTTCAGCATCGACATCGGCGAGATCCTGAAGGACGTCTCCGGCACGAAGCGCCGGACGACGCGACGCCGGACCACGTCGAGCTCGAGCAACGACATGGACGCTGCCCTCCGCCGCGCGGTCCGGGTGGAGCTGGCCGATGTCGAGCGCTCGCTCAAGCTCCTCGCCGACGAGGTCGTCCGCCTGCGGAAGGCCAACGAAGCCCTCGCGACCCAGGTGGCGAAGCTCGCGAAGCGCTGACGACGCCCGGCTGCCTGCCGGCATCCTGCCAAGGAGTCACCCTCGGACTCGGTGGCCCGTTGCGGAGCGTGACCCAAGCCATGAGCCGGCCGCCGCCCCGCGTGGGACGCAGCCAGCCAATCCCTGCATGACTACGTGGCCGGATCGACGGGGGTCAGGGACGAGGCCCTCCAGACCTCGGGCTATCCTTCGCCGATGGCCCGTTCCGCGCCCATCGATCTCACGCCGCCCGTCGAGCGGGCGTTCCTCCTCGCGGTCGACACCGGCGACGACGCCGGCTGGACGGCCGAGGAGAGCCTGACCGAGCTCGCCAACCTGGCGACGACCGCGGGCGCCGACGTCGTGGGTGCCGAGTGGCAGAACCGCCGCCACGTGGATCCCAACTGGTACGTGGGCAAGGGCAAGGCCGAGGAGCTGGCCCAGGCGAAGAGCGAGACGGGGTTCGACCTCCTCGTCGCCGACGACGAGCTGAGCCCCGGCCAGCAGAAGGCCCTCGAGGGCCTGCTCAACGTCAAGGTGATCGACCGGAGCCGGCTGATCCTCGACATCTTCGCCCAGCACGCCCAGACCCACGAGGGCCGGCTCCAGGTCGAGCTCGCCCAGCTCGAGTATCAGCTGCCGCGCCTGACCCGCCTGTGGACCCACCTGTCGCGGACCGGCGGCGGGATCGGGACGCGGGGTCCGGGCGAGTCGCAGCTCGAGACGGACCGCCGGCTCATCCGGACCCGGATCTCGAAGATGAAGGAACGGGTCGAGCAGGTTCGCCAGCATCGCGAGACGGCGGCCCGCGGCCGAGACCGGCGGATGATGGCGACGGTCGGCATCGTCGGCTACACGAACGCGGGCAAATCGACGCTGCTGAACTCGCTCGTGGGATCGGAGGTCGCCCGGGCCGAGGACAAGCTGTTCGCCACGCTCGATCCTACCTCGCGCCAGGTGAAGCTCGGCGACGGCCAGACGGCGATCATCACCGACACGGTCGGCTTCATCCACAAGCTGCCCCATCAGCTGGTCGACGCGTTCCGCGCGACGCTCGAGGAGGTCAACCGAGCCGACGTCCTCATCGAGGTCGTCGACGCCTCCGACCCGCATCTCAACGAGCACCGCGCAACCGTCCAGACCGTCCTCGACGAGCTGGGGGCCGGGGACAAGCCGCGGCTCGTCGCGTTCAACAAGGCGGACCTGGTCGAGAGCGCGGCGAGGAACGGGGGAGGGGTGGCGCCCGTCGTCGCGGGCTCCGTCCTGGTCAGCGCGCTGACCGGGTTCGGTCTTGACACGCTTCGCACGGAGATCGCCGCGCTCCTAGCGACGCTCTGGGTGGATGTCGACGTCCAGGTCCCGTACGCCGCCGGCGAGCTCCTCGCGCGGATCCGCGAGCGTGGAACCGTTGAGCTCGACTACGGCGAGCGGGACGTGCGGGTCCACGGCCGGGCCGCCCCGGCGCTGGCAGGCGAGCTCACGGCCGTCGCCGACCGCTGGCGCGATTCCCTGGACGGTAACGGGACGGGCCACGAGGTCTGATCGGTGGCAGGCTGGCTGCGCCTCGCGGGTTCCGGGCGGTCCGCCGATGGCGACCTGGTCACCTGGACCCTGGCCGAGGGCCGTCGCGGTCGACGCTGGCGCGAGGTCATCGCGTCGGGCGAGGGAATCCGGAGCTCGCTCCTGCTCGAGCTCGATCCGGACGGGCGATTCAGCCATCTGGAGCTCTCGACGTCGCACGGGCTGCTCACGCTGCACCCGGAGGGCGACGGGACGCTCCACGGCAACGCCGTGACCCCGGCGGGGGTCGAGCACATCCGCCGGCCGGGTTGGGATCCGGATCGGGCGATCGCGCTCGTCGGGTCCAGCGTCTGCGCCGCCGCGAGCCCTTCGGCGCGAACGACGCTGCGGATCGGGCTCGACCTGTCGTTGGCGGACGGCGCGGCCTCGTTCGAGCCCGGGACCGTCGACGCCGCCGGGCTGCCCCGTCTCGACGGCGCTACCACATGGCCGCTCGAGGCGTCGGACTGATCCACCATCCGGACCGATCGTGGAAACCCCGTGGATAACCCTCGTGGGAACGGGCCACGAACCGCGAAAGTCGTGGACAACCCTCTGGTGCGGTCGCGCACCTGGACCGTATGGTTCGTCTTGCCCGAAGGGGCCACGACACTGAAAGCGGCGTCGCAGGTGCTTGCATCAGCGATGAGCGCGACGGAGGTCAGGTTCCTTCGGGCGTTTCGTTGTGCCCGTCGCGCACAGGCGGCAGCCAGCGGCCGCGCGCGAGCGGCCAGGTGCCGCGCGACGGGCGCCCGGTCGTGGGCACGCGCCGCCGCGCCGCCGCGCCGCGCCAACAGCTCGCGATCCCGCCCGCTGACCGTGACGGGCGACCGGCGCCCCCGGGGACGCCGATGGCCCGCCCTTGCAGGGCACACTCCTACCGGCCATGCAGCTTCGTGCATCGAGCCACGACGAAGGTCATGCACGAAGCGGCATGACGGCGAGGGCTTGCGCAGGGCGCGACCGGCGTGCCCTGCCGGGCGACGCGCGCCAAACGGGCGGGGCCCGGCCGGGGGCGCCGACCTGCGGGTGCACGGGCCCGCGCGCCGGGACGTTCGTGGGTAGGCTGTGGACAACCAGCGCCGTTGCGAGACGCCTGTCACGAAACTCGTGGATAAGTCTCTCGACGCGGCGAGGATCCGTCGAATATCGTAGGTCTTGCCCGAAGGGGCCACGAACATCTAAGTGATCCGGTTGGTACTTGTATTGACCGGGGCATCTAGTGATCGGCGGTTCCTTCGGGCGTTTCGTTGTGCGCCGCGGGCGCCCGCCGGGTTTGATAGCATCGCGGGCGATCGATCCGAGCCGCGCCGACGGACGGACCCACCCGAGCCCGGTCCCAAGGGGAGCGCTTGACCCAGACGGACGCGTCGCCGACGCCGAACGCCAGCATTCACGAGCACCGCCAGCCGCGGGTTCAGCGCCTCCTCCAGGCCCTCTCGAAGCCCTCGAAGTTCGCGGTCGTCGGAATCCTCGGGATCGTCGTCAACCAGGTCGCGCTGTATGTGCTGACCGAGAAGGCCGGGATCTACTACGCCCTCTCGGCGGTTCTCGCGTCGCAGGTCTCGACGCTCAACAACTTCGTCCTGACCGAGCTCTTCGTCTTCCGTGGCCACGAGTCGCGCCACGCGACGATCGTCCGGTACCTGATCTTCAACCTCTTGAACGTCGCGACGCTCGCGATCCGGATCCCGGTCCTCGTCATCCTGACCGAGTCGGCCGGCATCCACTACCTGATCTCGAACGTCATCGCGATCGGGCTCACGTTCGGGATCCGCTACCTCGTGAGCGACTACTGGATCTGGGCCGGACGCGACCGGCGCGAGGAGCGCGCGATCGGCGGCTGGTACCACTACGACGTCCACGGGCTGATCAAGCTGATCTCGCGGGTCAACCTGCCCGAGCTGGCCGCGTTCAACGTCACGAGCCCGGTCCAGCCGGACGTGATCGTCGATCGGAAGTTCCTCGGCGGGCGGCCACGCCTCCGGACTTCGACGGTCCTGGACGGGGACCGGATCAAGTACCGCGAGCAGCTCGGGCCGCTGTCGGCCGCGTTCGACATCGACCTGGCCGGCCCGATCCGGATCGAGGCGAACTGGCTCCTGAACTGGTCGCACCACGTCCTGTACACGAACATGGTCGAGCCGGTCCTGCGCTTCCTGTTCGTCAGTCGCGATCGGGTCCTGCTGCATTGCGCCGCGACCGACGCCGAGGACGGTGCGATCGTCCTGTCGGCCCAGACCGACACCGGCAAGACGAGCACGGTCCTGCGCCTCCTGATGTCCCATCGCTGGGGGTTCATCAGCGACGACATGGCGATCGTGGGCCCTGACGGCGCGATCCTCAGCTTCCCCAAGCCCATGACCCTGTCGTCGCACACGATGTCGGCGGTCAACGAGTCGCGCCTGCCGCTCGCCGACCGGGTGATGCTCGCCATCCGCAGCCGCGTCCACTCGAAGGAGGGCCGATCGATCGGCCATTCGCTGGGCCGCCTGCCGATCCCGATCGTCACGGTCAATGCCTGGGTCCAGCTCCTGATCCCGCCGCCCAAGTACCACGTCCAGTCGCTGATCGATTGCGACATGACCGATGTCTCGACGATCGACGGGATCGTCCTGATGGAGCGCGGCGAGCCGCTCGTCGTCGAGCCCGACCTGGAGGCGACGCTCGATCGCCTCCTCGAGAACACCGACGACGCGTACACGTTCCCGCCGTTCGCCTCGATCGCGCCGCTCTTCCGGATCGGCGGTCGGACCGAGCCCGAGCTCCGCGCCCGTGAGCGGGAGATCCTGCGCGAGGCGATCTCGCGGGCATGGCGCGTGCGGCTGCGCGTCGCCGGCCACTCGTGGTCGACGGTGATCCCGACGCTCGCCGGGGATCGCCGGGCCGGCGGACCGCTCCCGAGCGTCGCCGCGCTCGAGGAGCCCGTCGCCGTCTCCTAGCCGATCCGTCGGGGGATCGCCGCCCTCGTCCTGACCCACGGCCACTCGGACCACATCGGCTTCGCCGAGCGGGCCCGGGGCAGGGGAGTGCCGGTGTCGGTCCACGAGCTCGATGCCGCCTTGGCCCGCGGCGAGGTTCCGAACCCCGCGAAGGGCGGCGGCCCGATCCGACCGCTTCCCCTCCTCCGCTTCCTATGGCTCGGCCTGCGCGAGGGCGGGCTCCGCACGGTGAAGATCGGTGCCGTCTCCACGTTCGGCGACGGGGCCACGCTCGACGTCCCGGGCTCGCCGCGGGTGATCCTCGCCCCGGGTCACACGCCGGGCAGCGCCGTCCTCCACGTGCCCGCACGAGACGCGCTGCTCGTGGGCGACGCGATGGCCACGTACGCGGTCACGAACGGCTCGCGCGGGCCGATGATCGCGCCGTTCAGCGCGGACCCGGCCCAGGCCGTCGCCTCGCTGGATCGGCTCGAGGGGGTGGAGGCCGGGTGGGTCCTGCCGGGCCACGGCGAGCCCTGGACGGGCGGCGTCGCGGAGGCGATCCGGCGGATCCGGGCCGCCGGCCCGGACGGGATGGGCCGACCGGCGGCCTGATCCCCAGCGCCGGACCGGCGGAGCCGGACATGGCGACGCGGCGGCCGAAGCTCGACCGCCGCGTCGGGAGAGGTTCTGATCGAGGGCTAGGGCGTGGCGAGGGACCAGTTGGCGATGGTCTTGCCATTCGTGTCGCCCGCGGCCTTGTCGCCGGCGAAGTAGTAGACGGGTGCGCCGTTGTAGGCGAGCTGCTTGGTCCCGTCGTCGCGGGTCACGATCGAGAGCGCCCCGCTGGCTCCCTCGGCCTCGACCTCGCTCGGGTCGTCGGCCGCGTAGGGCGGCCAGTTCGCGGCGCATTGGCCGCTGCAGGCGCTCTTCCCGGAGTCCTTCGTGTCCTTGCCGAACACGTAGAGCGCGAGACCGTCCTTGCCGGTCAGGTACGTGCCGTCGGCGGAGGCCTTGAGCGGATAGTCCTCCGAGGCGGAATCGGATCCGCCCGGGCTGGCGGCGGCACTGCTGGGGCTGGCCGCCGGGGTCGACGCCGACGCCGCGGACGGGGTCGGCGTGGCGCCGGACGAACAGGCGGCCAGGATCAGGATCAACGGCAGCGCCGCGGCGCCGACAAGTCGGTGTCGTCCCATGGTCTGATGGGTCTCCTCGAACTGTTTGGATCGTGGGTGGTCTTCGGCCACTCACAGGGCTCAGTACGACGCCGCCGAACCCGCTGGTTTCGCCGGTGCGGGTGTCCAACGCGGTTTGCGACGATCGTCCATGGCGGTCGTGGTCTCCGGCCCATTCGCCCGAGCGGCTCGCGCCGCCAGGCTCATCCCATGGAAACCCTCAGCGCCCTTGGTGGCATCGCTCTGTTCATCGCCGTCCCGGTGGCGCTCGCCCTCGCGATCCGGTCCGTCGCCCGTCTGTCTGACGGGGCACTCGACCAGGTCCTCGCGGCCTCGGTCACACCGCTCCTGCCCGCACGATCGTCGGCGCGTCCGGTGCCCGAGGTGGAGTTCGTCCCGTTCCGCCTGGATCGTCCGCCGCTCGTCCACGCGGACTCCGCGGCCGCGCCGGCCCTGCGCGAGGTCCCCGCCGCCGCATGAGGCCAGATGACGGGCTGGGCGTTCGGTTGTTGACTAACCTGGACTACGCCCGTGGCGTCGGGCCATGGCTGACGTCGTCAACATCCACGAAGCCAAGACGCACCTGTCGCGACTCGTCGAGCGGGTGGAGCTGGTGCCCGAGCTGGTCGCCGTCGGGATGGACGTCCTGTCCATCACGGCAGGCCATGCGACGATCGCAGCGCGCCTGCCACTACATCACCGCGACCCATTCGACCGATGGCTGGTAACCCAGGCTCGGCGCCTGGACGCAATCGTCGTCACCAGGGACACCATCTTCGAGCGATACGAGGCCGAGAGGCTCCCGGTCTGACCCACCCGTGGGGCTTCTTGCGACTTCCGATAAGGTGAGTGTCCACCGGATCACCGCCCGCCCGAGCCCCTAGGACGGCCGTGGCGCCGCGCGTTCTTCGCCCGCGCCGTCCGCTTCCGCTTGTCGGCGTCCCGCGGTCCAGGGGCCGGCGCCGGCGCGCCTCCGGCTGCGTTCGGCGCGGCCCGACGGTCGCTCGCGGCGGCGTCACGCGAGTCGGAGCTTGGCGACGTTCCAGGGAGCCGGGGCGCCACGGCGCGCCCGGCTCGATCAAGCCTGGCGTCGTCGA
>DASSHB010000106.1:0-12748 GCA_035693125.1 Candidatus Limnocylindrales bacterium
CGTGTCGTCCGTGATCCCGGCCCAGGACGCCCTCCGGGTGGCCGCCGACGAGCTGGAGACCGTGGTGTCGGACGACCTGTGGCCGCTCCCGAAGTACCGCGAGCTGCTGTTCCAGTACTGAGGGTCCGCGCCGGGCGCTCGGCGCCCTCTCCGATCGCCGTAACGCCAGCAGCGTGATCTGGCCGCAATGTCCGCGGCTGGAGCCTCCCGCGGCGCTCCGACGCGCGTTCTGGGCCCTCGCGCGAGGGCTGCGTTACCACGCCCGGAGTGCTGATCGTGCGGCGGCCGCGCCTCCGGTCCTCGCTTCGCACTCCAAGAAGGCGTAGCAGAGGCCACGGCGGGCCATACGACGCGCGCGGCGCGGTTGGCGCTGAACAGCTCGCGCTTCGGGTACGCCTCCACGTAGTGGACTTCGCCCAAGGCCCGCGGACTGCAGCTGATTACGCCTTCTTGACGTAGCCGCGGGGACGTCGATTGAGTGCCAGTGAAGCGCCACGTGCGATGGTCGGTCATGCCCGATCGAAGCCGCCGCCGCGCCGGAATGGCCCGAATTGCCGCTCGCGAGCGAAGTCGGTACCTCGCGAAACGGCTCGGGGTCGTCCTCAGGGAGTCGCGGATCGCCCTTCGGCAGACGCAATCTCAGGCCAGCCATCGCGCAGGGGTCTCGCAGCAGTACTGGAGCTGTCTCGAGCGCGGGCTCGGCTCGGCGGCATCGCTCGAGACGATCGCCGCGTGCGCGGCGGCCGTCGATACCGAGCTCGCGGCATTCCTCCAGGCACGTCCCGGGGCCGATCTCCCACGCGACATCGTCCATCTTCGCGGCCAGGCGGCGATCGTCCGTGAGGCTGAGCCCGGCGGCTGGCGGGCCAGCATCGAGGTGCCGATCGATCCGGACTCCCACCGGTCGCGATCGATCGATGTCGCATTGGAGCGCATGCCGCGTGGGGAGATCGCGGTCGTCGAGCTCGTCGACCTGATCGCAGACGCGGGCGCGGATCTCCGGGGCCTGAGCGACAAGGTTGCGGCGATCCGCCGCTCACATCCGCGCCACCGCGTCGCTGGCATGCTCGCGGTGCGGGCGACACAACGGAACCGGGCGTTGCTCGCCGAGCTCGGGCCGCTGGTCGACGCTCGCTTTCCGGCTCCGAGCGCGGCCTGGCTCAAGGCGCTCCACGACCCGGGCACGCCGATGCCGAGCCAGGACGGCCTGATCTGGGCTCGCGTGGACGGGTCGGGTCTCCTGGCGCGACGGCGCTAGGACCTGGCGACTCCCGGACGCGGCGGCGTCCGCACCCGGCTGCTGGCGCGCAGGCGCTAGGACGGCGGCGCCGCCGTTAGCCGCCGTCGAGCAGCGGCGCCAGCCGCGCCGCGAGCACCGCCCGGAACACGTCGATCACCAGCCAGGCGCGGTCCGCATCGGCGACGGACGGGTCGAGCAGCGGGTCCAGCAGCTCGTCGATCCGCGCACGCCGATCGGCAGCCGCGAGGTCCGGCCGCTCCTCGACCGACAGCGCCCACAGCTCCTCGTACAGGAACCAGGCGAACTCGTCGTACACGAGCTGCGCCTCGAGCTCCCAGGCGCGCGCGGCCTCGACCGCGCTGCCCACCTCGAGGAACGCCGGGACGGCGCTCTCCAGCAGCTGATCCAGGGCCAGGTCCTGCTGGGCGAGGAGATCCCGCAGGCCGACGCTCCCGACGGCCGCGGTTCCGAGCGCTGCGCCCCAGCGGCTGGCGGCTCGTGACGCCGACTTGCTCTCGAGCGTGCGGAGGCAGGCGTGGAAGGTGCGGGCCACAGCCCGGGCCCGCTCGGCCGCAGCACCGCCGGTCGCGAGCAGCGCCTTGTGGAGCTCCCACAGGTCCGCCGCCGTGGGCTCGGCGGCGATCCGCTCGAAGGCGGATCGGACGGTCGCGACGGTCCCCTCCATCCTGTCAGCCTACGGCAGGCGCGGCGAGCGGCAACGCGAAGGCGAAGGTCGACCCGCGTCCCGGCTCGCTCTCGAGCCACATCCGGCCGCCATGCTCGTCCACGATCTCGCGCGAGATCGGCAGGCCGAGGCCCGTCCCGCGCGGCTTGTCGGTCAGCGGGTCGCCGGCCTGCGCGAATGCCTCGAAGACGCGCTCGTGGTCGGCAGCCGGGATGCCGGCGCCGGTGTCGGTCACGCTGACGACCACCTCGGCGGGGCGCGCCTCCACGCGGACGGTGACCGAGCCCGACGGCGTGAACTTCACGGCATTCGACAGGAGGTTGATCACGACCTGGATCAGGCGGTAGGGATCGCCGGTCACCGCCGGGGCCGACTTCGCTCCCTCCCGGACGAGGGTCAGGCCACTCGTCTCGAACAGGGCCGCGACCGCGGCGCATGCCTGCTCGACGACGGCGGCCACGTCGACCGGCTCCCGCCGGAACTCCATCCGGCCGGCCTCGATCTTCTGGAGGTCGAGGACATCGTTGATCATCGCGGTCAGGCGCTCGCCCTCGGCGGCCATGATCCCCAGGTTCTCGTCGATCTGGCGGATCGCGCGGGCGAGCTTGGGGTCGGCGACGATCCCGTCCGGCCCGCCTGCCGTGGCGACGAGCGCCGGCTCGATCACGTCTCCGAACCGCTTCCGGACGAGCTTCGTGAACCCGACGACCGAGGTCAGCGGCGTCCGCAGCTCGTGCGACACGCTGGCGAGGAACGTCGACTTCGAGGCGGACGCGGCCTCGGCCGCAGCCTGTGCGGCGATCGCCGCCTCCGTCGCGTCGGCGAGCTGGGCCGTCCGGGTCGTGACCCGTGCCTCCAGCTCGCGGTTCGCGTCCTCGACGGCCGCGTACAGCCGGGCATTCTCGATCGCGGCCGCGAGCAGGGAGCCCACCGTGAACAGGAGCGGGCCCATCGAGCGCTCGAGCTCGCGCCCGGTCAGCCGGTTGTCGACGGCGAGGATCCCGACCGTCCGGCCCTGGGTCACGAGCGGCGTGCCCAGGAACGAGTGGACCTCGAGCGCCGCGGCGAAGAGCCGGTTCGGCTCGTACGGGTCGGCGTCGATGTCGCGGAAGACCATCGGCCCATCGGCGTGGGCGAGCTGGACGAGCGTGGCGCGCGTCTCGTCGAGCGACAGATGGACCTGGCCGACCAGTGCGGCGGCCTCCGCCGACCCGCCGATCGAGCGCCCGTCGGTCAGGACGTTCCCCTCGCGATCGACGAGGAGCACGAGGGCCCGGTCGAACGGCAGGCGGTGGACGACCGCGTCGAGCGCTCGGCCGAGGAGCTCGTCCAGGTCGAGGGTCGAGCTGAGCGCCGCCGCCAGCTCGTTGAGGGTGACGAGCTCGTCGAGCCGGCGCTGGAGCTCGGCCCGCGAGAGGTCGGTCTCCGCCGCCTCGCGAACCAGCGCAGAGCGCTGCTGGTCGACGAGCGCCCGCTGGGCGGTCGTCTCGCGCGTCCGACGCGCCGCCGACGCGCCGTACAGGACGAGCCCGGCCGGCAGAACCGTCGCACCGACGATTGCGATGGCTTCCCAGCCGGGTGGCCGCGCGAGGAGCACGGCGAGGACGGCGATCGAGCCGCCGACTCCCGCGACGAGCTCGAGCGCGGCCGCCCTGCGGCGGATCACCGGATCGGCGGCGTCAGCCGACGGACAGGCCGCGCGCGGCGCTCGCCCGGGCCTGGGCGAGGGCCGGCCCGGCGATCGCGGCGATCGCGGCGAGGAGCTTCAGGTCGGCGGCCTGGTACTCGACGGGGGTCCGGCTCGCGGCGCCGAGCACGCCCAGCGTCCGGCCCCGCGCCACGACGGGCGCCCCGATCAGCGACGCGAACCGGCGCTCGGCTTCCGAGGCCCGTGGGTCGCCGGCGACGTCGTTGACCTCCTCCGCGATCGCGCTCGCCGCGATCGAGCCCACGATCCCGGCCCCGACCTCGACCGCATCGAGCGTCGCCGGCTCGCCGCCGGGGCCGAGGCCCGTGGCCCGGAGCGAGCCGTCGCCGACGACGAGGAACCCCGTACCGCCGGCCGGCAGCTTCGACGCCTCCGCCACGGCGATCCGCCCGATCGCGTCGAGGTCCAGCTCCTCGCTCAGCTCGTCGGCCAGCTCGTAGACGAGGCTCAGCTCGCGGTAGCGGTCCAGCGCCTCGCGCGCCAGCGAGCGCTTGTCCGCCTCACGCGCGACTGCGTACGAGAGCACGGCGGCGATCGCGCGACCCGCCCGGTCGCCTTCGACCCAGCCCACGGTCCGGCCCTCGACGGTGATCGGGAAGCGCTCGAACCCGATGCCCGGCCCCTCGCGCTCGATGATCACGGTCCCGTCGGCGTCGCTGATCCGGCAGCCCGCGTTCGTGCCGGTCAGGAGCGCCGAGAGCATCGGCGCGACATGACGGTGACGGACGACGAGCCGGGCGAGATCCGGCTCGGCCGAGGCGGCTGCCATCAGCGCGGCCCGGCCAGGCCAAGGGCCTCGCGGGCGACGTCGAGCAGCTCGTCCGGATCGAACGGCTTCGTGAGGTAGCGATCGGCGCC
This sequence comes from Candidatus Limnocylindrales bacterium, assembly GCA_035693125.1. Lineage (GTDB taxonomy): Bacteria > Chloroflexota > Limnocylindria > Limnocylindrales > CSP1-4 > CF-46. The sequence continues at coordinate 4,492 of DASSHB010000106.1, forward strand.
CGCGGCAACGCCCTGCTCCCGGTCGTACGCCTGGCCCTTGGCCGTCAGCATCACGACGTGGGTCGAGGCGAGCCCCAGATCGTCCTTGATCGCCCGGCACACCTCGAACCCGTTGAGCTTGGGCATCATCACGTCGAGGAAGACGAGCTCCGGGTGGTGGTTCCGGACGACGTCGAGGGCCTGCTCTCCGTCGACCGCCGTCTGGAGCTCCACGCCCTCGTCCTCCAGCTCCTCGAGCGTCTGCTCGATCAGGAGACGGATGTGCTGCTCGTCGTCGACGATCAGGACGGTCGGCATCGGGACCTCGTGGAACGCGGACGGGCCCGGGGGCGGCCCCGGTGCCCGCCAACGATAGCGAGTCGGCGGGCCTCATCGCGGGATCACCGTGCGGAAGGCCCGCCCCGCGTGCGATCCTCGGATCGATGTCCGTCCTCGCCCGGGACGCGCGAGGACGCGCGATCCACCCCGACCTGACCCTGTGGCTCCTGTCGATCGCACACGCGGTGAACCATGCCCAGGCCGTGGTGATTCCCCTGATCTACCTCCAGATCATCAGCGAGTTCCACGTGACCGCGGCCCAGGTCGCCGAGCTGACCGCCATCGGCGCCTTCGCGAGCGGCCTCGTCCAGCTGAGCTACGCCAAGCTCACCCGGGTCGTCTCGCGGCGCAGCCTGCTGACCGCCGGCGGCGTCGTCTTCGGGTCCGGCTTCGCCGCCCAGGCGGCGACGAGCGCGTTCGTCCCGTTCGCGGCCGTGAACATCGCGTCGCGGATCGGCGGGTCGCAGCAGCATCCGGTGGGCAACGGCCTCCTCGCGGAACAGTTCCCCGAGCAGCGCCGCGGGTTCGCGATCAGCGCCCACATCAGCGGTGGCAACGTGGGGACGGTCATCGTCGTCGCCCTGATCGGGATCGGTTTCCTGGGACAGCTCGACTGGCGGGCGATGTCGCTGCTCTTCGGCGTTCCGGCCGTGGTGGTGGCCCTCGCGATCCTCGTGTTCGTCCGCGAGACGGGCAGCGATCGCGAGGCCGCGAAGGCCCACGGCTCCGTCGCGAACGCCTTCCGGACCGTCCTCCGCGACCCGGACCATCGCTGGACGTATCTCACCTCGGTGCTGGGCGGCGGCGGCCGCGGGCTCGGCGTCGTGAACCTGTTCGTCCTGCTGTACCTGACGTCGGTCCTCCACCTGCCGACGTCCACGACGGACCCGATGTACGCGGTGTTGATCCTCCTGTCCGTGCCGATGCCGCTCGTCGCCGGCTGGCTGTCGGACCGCGTCGGCCGGCGGCCGGTGATCATCGGGGTCTACGTGGGCGGGGCGCTCGCCTTCGCGGTCTTCCTGCTCGTCGGCTCGTCGATCGCGGGCCTGTGGATCGCGATCGTCCTCCTCGGCCTGTTCACGTTCGCCGAGTCGCCGCAGCTCCAGGCCCTCCTCGCCGACATCGCCGCACCGCCCATCCGTGATGCCTCCTTCTCGCTCTACTTCACCCTGGCGTTCGGGGTCGGCTCCACGTGGACGTTCCTGTACGGGCTGCTGATCGACCCGAGCGCGCTCGGCGTGGAGGGAGGATTGCCCTGGATCTTCATCCTGATGGCGGTCGCCTTCGTCGCCGCGGCGCTGAGCGTCATCCCGATCCGCGAGCCGGCGACCCACCGGGACGCGCCGCTTCTGGACTGACCGCGGAGACCGGCCCGGACCCTCTGCTATCATTCGCCGGCCCTGCACAACGGGCATTCGATCGGGGCGTGGCGCAGCTTGGTAGCGCGTGTCGTTCGGGACGACAAGGTCGTGGGTTCAAATCCCGCCGCCCCGACCATTCGATCGCCGGCCGTCGGGCCGGCACATCTCAGACGATCCTCAGGGATCGTCCGGACCGTGAGGCCTGATGCCCGTCCGCCGGACCAGCCCCCGCCGATCGGCGACCCGCCCCAGCTCCGTCCTCGACCCGCGGTCGCGGGACCTGATCGACGACGAGGACGGCGGCCCGGCTGATGCGCTTGCCGGCGCGGCACCGTGGCTGGCGCTCCTCGCGCTCGTCCTGGCAGCGGGCACGATCGGCTACCTGCTGATCAACCGCGGCTCCGGCGCGGGGACCGGTGGCAGCGATCTGACGGCCTGTCGCACGAGCGCCTGGAAGGCCATCCCGGACGAAAACGACCTGCCCCAGGACTGGGTTCTGGGCTCCACCGACCTGAACGCGAACGGGATCACGATCTCGGTCCTGTCGAACGCGGCCGGCGACGGGACGACGAGCCCGCCCGTCGTCTACGCCAGCGTCACGTGCTATGGGGACGGGGCCGCGGCTGCGCTCGATGCGAACCGGGCCGCGGCCCAGGCCGCCGGCTCCACGGTCGAGGAACGCCACGGCGGCAGCGACGCGTTCGACGTCACGAACATCTCGACGGCCTCGACGACGACGATCTTCCGCGTGGACGCCCTCGTCGCCCAGATCGCCGACGCCGGCGACACGAATCCCACGGACCTGGACACGATCACGACCGCGGTCGCGCGGGCCATGGGCAACGAGTCCGCCGCCGGCACGAGCCCCGCCGGCCCTGACACCGGCGCGACGGGCAGCGACGAGCCGTTCCCGTCCGACGATGGCCCGGACGCGTCCTCGGCGCCGTTCGCACCGGAGCTCGAGGCGCTCCTGCCGGCGACGATCTCGGATCCCACGCCCGGCGCCTCGGCCGGCGCGACGATCACGTTGTCGACCGACAGCGCGAGCGCCGCCGACGTGTTCGGCCCGGATCCCAACTCGCGGGCCCTGGCCGCCCGGATCCGCACGCTCGGCAAGACCCTCGACGATCTCCAGGTCGCGCGCACCTTCGACGAGAGCGGTACGAGCGACATCTCGATCATCGCGTTCCGCCTGCCCGGCGCCGACGGGACGAAGCTCCGGGCCGCGATCCTCGAGACGTGGCTGTCGTCGACGGCCCAGGGCGTGACGACCAAGGGCGTGACGCTCGGCGGCAAGGCGGTCACGAAGATCGACTACGGCGATGGCAGCGCCTTCGAGTACGTCTACGGCAAGGACGATGTCGTGATCGACATCGAGACCGCGGACGAGGCGATCGCGACCGAGGTCCTGACGGCCCTCAAGTAGTCGCGGCTACTTCTTCGCCGGCATCGACGCCGCGCGCGCCAGGCCTCGTTCGACCCAGCGCCGGAGCGCCGTTTCGTCCTCGACGTCGGGTCGGGGCACGGTGACGAACCCCTTCATCGTCCGCCCGGCCATCGGCTCGAACGGCCCGGCGCCGACCGCCGTGGCGGCGGCGATCTCCGCGTCCGGCAGGCGGACGACCCACCGATCGTGGAACAGGCTGGTGGCCAGGTTGCCGCCGATGAACGCCGCGGGGTACCCGAACATCGGCTTCTGCTGGGCGTCCGGGTACTCGGACAGCACCGACCGGAAGCGCTCGACCAGCTCGGGCGGCGACTTCGTGAAGCTCGGCATCGCGCGTTCGGCCATCTCGGGCGTCCTCCTGGGCCAACCGTACACCGCGCCGCGGCGACGGTCGTCGGCGCGCCCGACGCGGCATTCACGAGGCCTTAAGCCCGCCTGAAAGCCCGTGCCGATCCTGTGGTCCAGCGCGGTCGCCCGGTGCGGCGGCTCCGCCCTTCCCACCGATCAGCACCTGGAGCCACCGATGACACCCCGCCAAATCCAGCTCGTCCGCGACACCTTCGCGATCGTCGAGCCGATCGCCGACACCGCCGCGACGATCTTCTACCGCCGCCTGTTCGATCTCGACCCGGACCTGCGGGCGCTCTTCCCGATCGACCTGACCGCCCAGCGCCGGAACCTGATGCAGACGCTGACCGTCGTCGTCCGCAATCTCGACCGGCTGGACGGGATCCTGCCGGCGGTCGAGGCGCTGGGGCGGCGGCACGCCGGCTACCGCGTCCGGCCCGACGACTTCGAGACCGTCGGGGCGGCACTCCTCGATACCATCGAAGAGGGGCTCGGGGCGGCCTTCACGATCGAGGTCCGGGCGGCCTGGGCCGCAGCCTATGGCCTGCTGGCCGGGGTGATGATCGAGGCCGGCGCGGTTCCCGCGGAGACGGAGACCGCAGCCTGAGCGAATCGGGCGGCAGCACTCCGCTACAGTCCGCCCATGATCCCCATGCGTCGTCCGGCAACCGCCGTCGAGGTGGTCGCCTGAACCGGCCGGCCCTCCGGCGAGGCCCGGTATGGCGGTGACCCTCGTCCTGATCGCCGCCGGCGGCGCGGCCGGCGCGGTGAGCCGCTACCTCGTCGACAGCGCGGTCCTCGATCGGTTCGCCGGCGCGTTCCCGCTCGGGACCTTCGTCGTCAACCTCAGTGGGGCATTCCTCGTGGGCCTGCTCGGTGCGCTGATCATCGATCGCGGCGTCCTGCCCGCCGACCTGCGCGCCCCGCTCCTGGTGGGCTTCCTGGGCGCGTACACGACCTTCTCGACGCTGATGCTCGACAGCTGGCGCCTGATCGAGGACGGGCTGCCGCTGCTCGCGATGGGCAACCTCATCGGCTCGGTGGCGCTCGGTCTCGTCGCGGTCGTCGCCGGGTTGTGGCTCGGCCGGTCGATCGGCTGAGGCGTGGACGCCGACGCCGGCTCCAGTGACCGGCGCCGACGCCCGGGCCGGGTGACCCGGCCTCAGGACGAGCTTCTCCCGCCCCAGCGGCCGGACGTCGAGCGCGGCCATGGACGGGTGTCCAGTCCGCCACCGGCGGCCTTCAGTCGACCCTAAGGCCACCTGAAGCGTCATCCCGATGATGCAGCCATCGAGACGACCCATTCGCGGCCCGGCTGCCCGGTCCGCCCCACGAAGGACCGACCGATGGACCGCAACCTGTACACCACCGACCCCGCCAGCCGCCGACTTCGCCGGGTGGGCCGGCTCGTCCGACGCCGCATGCGGATCGATGCCGCCGAGCTGAGCAACGGCTTCCACACGGACGGCACCCTGACCGTCGAGGTCAGCGGCCTCGGCTCCCCGGTCGCCGGCGTCCCCGATTCGTTCGAGTGGGAGGCCGACCGGCCGATCGCGCTGGTGATCGTGCGCTCCGGGATCGACGGCGAGGACGTCGAGTTCCAGGTGGGCCCGAGCCAGCACGGGATGGGCAGGGGGGCGGGCGTGAGCGACGGGACGGGGATCCGCTACGTCGCGTTCTGCTACGACGCCCCGATCATTCCGGCCACGGCACCGGTCGTCATCGACGAGCCCACCGAGGGTCCGGTGCCGCTCGTCCCCGCGGCGAGCCGGGCCCGGCGGCGCCTCGCCGCGGCCAGCGCCTTCGCGCCCACGGGCCGCGATCGGCGCTCGATCCTGGGACGCCTCCTCCAGGGCTCGCAGGTCCGCCGCGCGACGACGTAGCTCGCGGATCGATCGTCTCGATCCGAAGTCGCCCGATCCTCCGGTCGGGCGGCCTCTTCGTCCCCGGCGGCCGCGAGGGCGGGCGCGCCGTCCGGGGGTGCCGGGCGAGCGTCAGATCGCCGCGATCGAGCGCGGCGCGTAGCGCGGGCCGAACGCCGGCGGCCGGACGCCGCCCAGCTCCAGCAGCCGGATCACCCGCGCTCGCTGGCCGCGCCACGGCTCCAGGAGCTCGAGCATCCGGGCGTCCGTCCCACGGATCTCCCCGGCCAGCGCGAAGGCCACGAGATTGGGAAGGTGGAAGTCGCCGACGCTCACGGCATCGGGATCGCCGATCGCGCGGAGCATCACCTCAGCGGCAGTCCACGGCCCGATCCCGGGGATCGCCCGGAGACGCGCCTCGGCCGCGTCGCGCGGCATCGTCAGGATCTCCTCGAGCCGGTTCGCGTGGCCGGCGACGCGCCGGACGAGATCGGCGCGGCGGCGCTCGATGCCGATCGGATGGAGGGCGTGGTACGGGATCGCCGCGATCGCGGCAGGGTCCGGCAGCAGGCGCAACCCGTTCGGTCCCAGCCCGTGCGGACCCGGCGCGGGGTCGCCCCAGCGCCGAACCAGGCCGCGGAAGCCGCGCCAGGCCTCCGTCCCGGTGACCTTCTGCTCGAGGACCGCGGGCACGAGCGCTTCCAGCACCGCGCCGGTCCGGCCCAGTCGGATCCCGGGATGGCGACGGTCGAGCTCCCGGATCAGCGGATGGTGGCCGGCGGCGAACGCGGACCGGTCGTCTTCGAGGCCGATGAAGGCCGGGACGGCGTCGAGCGCGGCGTCCGCGCCGGGGCCCCACGCCTCCGCCTCGATCCGATCGCCGCGCTGGTGGAGCTCGATCGTGGCCGGCCCGGCCGGGGTCCGGATCGCTCGGAGGACACCACCAGGCAGCAGCCGCATCGTGGGGTCGCCGGGCCCGCGGCGATGGACCGCGACGGTCCGGGTCAGGTCCAGGGGCGCGTCGAGGGGGATGATCCGGGTCGGCATCGGGACCAGTGTCGCAGGTTCCGGGCGGCCGGCCGGACGCCGGGAATCGGCGCGTCCCACGTCGCGCAACCGGCCCGCGCGCTGGGCCCTTCGAGCAGGAATCCTGGCGAATCGCCTGGCGGCGACGACGAGGTGTCACGCGCCCGCAAGGCCGGGAGGGATCTCGTCGGGGGCGCATTCGAGATCCGGCTGCTAAGGTTCCGCTCGACGTGCGACGCCCCAGAGTCGTCGCGTGCATGGCGCTCATCGCCGTGCTCGCCGCGGTCGCCGTCCCCGGATCCGTGGGATCCCAGGGCCCCAGCCCTGCACTATCGATCGATGCGACCCTCTTCCGAGGGGTGGACGCTGCGTCGATCGACGGGACGCCGGCGACGACTCCGACTCTTGACCCTGCGTATCAGTCCGATGGTGCGCTCAGCGACACAACGGTTCTGCTCGACCCGGAATCACGACCGACTCAGGCCGGTCGCCCCGATGCCGCCAGGATCCAGCCGACCGCGCCCGTTGGATCGATCGCGATCCCGCAGTGGCACTTCGACGGCAACGTGTCGTGGTATGGCCCTGGCTTCTACGGCAAGCGAACCGCCTGCGGTTACGCGATGACCGAGGAGCTGATCGGGGTCGCCCACCGGACCCTGCCGTGCGGCACCCGCGTGACGTTCCGCAACCCGGCCAACGGCCGGACGATCACGACCAGGGTCGTCGATCGCGGTCCGTACGTGACGGGCCGCCAATGGGACCTGACCGGCGGGCTGTGCCTCGCCCTGGGCCACTGCTACACGGGTTCGCTGTACTGGAAGCTGCCGTAGGCTCGACGCGCCGACGCGCTACTCTCGACCCATGTGCAGAAGCATCAAGGTCCTCCGGCGGCCCGAAGAGCCGGCAACGACGGGTGAGGTCGAGGCCGCAGCGCGGCAGTTCGTCCGCAAGGTGAGCGGCTACCGCACGCCGTCGGCTCGGAACAGCGAGGCGTTCGAGGCCGCGATCGCGGAGATCGCCCACGTCTCCAGGCACCTCCTCGAAGAGATCGGGGCGACCGTCGAGGAGGGTCCCGACCGCTGGAAGCCCGGATCGGGGCGAGCCCGCCGGCCGGTCGCCTCGGCCTGATCCCCGCGCGGTGACGCTCGCCGCCGACCCGGCCACGGCCTGGTGGTCGAGGCCCGGGCTGTCCGTGGAGGACGGCCGGCTCACGATCGCCTCTCGGGATGCCGAGGCCCTCGCCCGCGCCCACGGCACGCCGCTCTTCGTCTACGACCTGGACCGGTTCGCCGAGAACGCCCGACGGCTCCTCGGCGCGTTCGAACGATCCGGCCTCCGCCACCGATTGCGCTTCGCCCTGAAGGCCAACCCGGATCCGACGGTCCTGGCGACGCTCCGGCCGCTCGTCGGGATCGACGCCTGCTCGCCGGGCGAGGTCGCGCGGGCGCTCGAGTGCGGCTGGCCGGCGGAGGACATCAGCGTCACGGCCACGAACCTGTCGGATCGGGACCTGGACGCGATCCTGCCGACAGGTGCCCACCTGAACCTCGACGCGATCAGCCAGGTCGAGCGGACGGGCCGGCGCTTCGACGCGCTGGGCCTGGCCCGTCGCCCGATCGGGCTTCGGGTCAACCCCGGCGCGGGTGCCGGTTACAACGACAAGCTCGCCTACAGCGGGTCCCGCCCGACGAAGTTCGGCATCGATCCGGGCCGGGTCGGCGACGCGGTGGTGGCCGCCGCCCGGCATGGCCTGTCCATCGACACGATCCACGTCCATGCCGGATCGGGCTGGCTCGGCGACGGTCTCCCGGCGTTCGAGCGCTCGCTCGCGATCGTCGCCGACGTCACCCGAGGCCTGATCGCCGACGGCCATCCGATCGCAGAGCTCAACGTCG
>DASSHB010000107.1:0-12644 GCA_035693125.1 Candidatus Limnocylindrales bacterium
GGCCGGTAGCGCGCGATCGATCGGAGCGCTTTCTCGAAGGTCACCGCGGTCAGCTCGGCCGCCTCGTCGTCGCTCGGCGTGCGCGCCCGGAGGTAGCGGAAGACCGCAAGTCGGTGGCGTTCATAGAGGAGCGCGAACGCATCTCGGTCGACACCGGCCCCGACGGCAAGGTCGTCGTCGCGATCGTCGGCGTGGAGAGCCACGAAGGGCTGCGAGCGCGTTCCCTCCATCCCTGCCTCCCGAGCGCGATGCGTGTCCCGACAGCATGGATAACGGACCACGCGCCGAAACCGGACATCGCCGGGACGCTGGCGGGAGCGCATGGGAGTCGAACCCACCACGCCACGCCAAGCGCGGCGTCACCGGTTTTGAAGACCGGGGGCCCCACCGGGAACCAACCACTCCCCTCAGGAGATGGTAGATCGTCCCCCCGTCTGATCCCGGTCGCAGGCGAGCTCGGCGGATTCGCGAGCCGTCACCCTGCGTTTCCCGGCGCGTGCGCTTTCGGATTGCGAGATCGGACAACACCCCGCGAGCGACGTGTGAACCCAAAACCGTTCGACATCGGACGCGGTCGAACGCGCGCCGGGCCGATGAGTTCTCGCACCCGCCGTCGTCAGATGGGGTGGCGCCGGCGATGCAGGACTCATGGAGCATCGCCGGCGCCTCCGCGTTCGCCGCGGGGCGGCGCTCGGCTACCGTTGCGCGATGCCCGTGACCCTCGTCCTGACGATCGCGACGTTCGTCGTGGGCGTGGACCTGTACATCGTCGCGGCGGTCCTGCCGGCGATCGCCGACGACCTCCATGAGCCGATCGGGCTCGTGGGCCTGCTGGCCAGCGCCTACGCCCTGCCGACGGCGATCTTCGCGCCGCTGTTCGGGCCCGTCTCGGACCGGCGCGGACGGCGGGCGGGGATGCTGATCGGCCTCTCGATCTTCACGGCGGCGGCCGCCGCGTGCACCGTCGCGCCGAGCCTGCCGCTGCTCCTCGTCGCCCGGGCGATCAACGGCCTCGGCGCCGCGATCGTGTCGCCGGCCACGCTCGCCTACGCGAGCGATCTGCCGTCGCCGCGCGAGCGGGCCCGGACGCTCGGGATCGTCCTGTCGGCGTTCCCGTTCTCGACGTTGATCGGGCTGCCGATCGGGGCGCTCGTGACCGGGATCTTCGGCTGGCGCGCGGCGTTCGCGTTCGTCCTGGTGGTCGCGTTCGCCGCGGTCCTCGGGATCAGCCGCCTGCCCGCCGACCGGCCGAACCGCGCGTCGCGGACCGGCTACCTCGAGAGCTACCGGACGATCCTGCGCGACCGGCGCGCGCTGGGCGTCCTGCTCGTCACGTTCGCCTGGTTCGCCGGAACGTTCGGCTACTTCGTCTACCAGGCTGAGTTCTTCCATGAGGCCTTCGGGCTGCCGACGAATGTCGCCGGGCTGTCGTACCTGGTCGTCGGCGTCGTTGGGGTGGCCGCGACCAGGCTGAGCGGCAGGTTCCTCCATCTCGTCGGAGCCCGACGCGCCGTGATGATCGGGATCGCGGCCTTCGCCGTCGCCGCGTTCCTCATGCCGCTGACCCGGGTGTCCCTGCCGCTCGCCCTGCTCGTCTTCGCCGGCTGGGCGTTCGGGACGTGGTTCGGGATCCCGGGCATCCAGACGATCGTCGCCGGGCTGTCGGCGACGCTCCGCGGGACGATGCTCGCGTTCAACTCCAGCGCCCAGAACTTCGGCAACGTCCTGGGACCGGCCGTCGTGGGCCAGGTCCTCGCGATCGGCGGCTTCTCCCTGGCGGGTCCGTGGAGCGCCGGCGTCGGCCTCGTCGCCCTCGTCATCGCCTGGCGGTTCCTGCCGCGCACGCTCCCGGAGCGGGATCCGGCCGAGCCGGCCATGGCGGTCGAGTCCCTATGATCGGCTCGTGACCGACGTCCGCATGCCTCCGATCCGGCTGACCGAGCTGACCGATTGCGGGGGCTGTGCCGCGAAGCTCGGGGCCGATCTGCTCGCCGACGCGCTGTCCGGGCTCGGTGCCGAGCCGGCACCGGATGCGCTGATCGCGGGCCTCGCCCCGGCCGACGACGCGGCCGCCTACCGGGTCAGCGACGACCTGGCGATCATCGGCACGCTCGACTTCTTCCCGCCCCTGGTCGACGATGCGCGGACGTTCGGCGAGATCGCGGCCGCGAACGCGCTGAGCGACGTGTTCGCGATGGGTGGCCGCGTCCTCTTCGCGCTGTCGATCGCGGCGTTCCCCGAGGAGCTGCCGCGGGACGTCCTCGCGGCCGTGTTCGACGGCGCGTCGGCCAAGGTTCGCGAGGCCGGCGGCACGCTCGCGGGCGGTCACACGATCCGCGACCCCGAGCCGAAATACGGCCTGGCGGCGATCGGCGCCGGCGATCCGGACCGGCTGCTGCGAAAGGGCGGGGCACGGCCCGGCGACGTCCTCGTCGTGACGAAGCGTCTCGGCACGGGCCTCCTCGTCAGCGGTTCGCGAGGAGGTCGAACCGATCCGGCCCACCTCGCCGTCGCGATCGACCAGATGCGTGGCCTGAACCGGGCGGCGTCGGAGGCGCTCGTCGCCAGCGGCATCCGTGGCGCAACGGACGTCACCGGGTTCGGGCTGCTGGGTCACGGGCTCGAGATGGCGCGGGCGTCGGGCACGACGTTCGTGTTCGAGGCCGCCGCGCTGCCGGCCCTGGACGGCGCGCTCGATCTGGCCCGCGCCGGCATCGAGACCGGCGGCGCCGCCCACAACCGCCGGTTCGTGGCTCCGGCGCTGCGGGTCGATGAGCACGTCGCCGCCGAGGTCGTGACCCTCGCCCACGACCCGCAGACGTCGGGTGGCCTGCTCGCGGCCGTCCCACCGGACCGCCTGAAGGGACTCCGGGCCGACCTCGCCGCCGCCGGCGTCGAGCACTGGCTCATCGGCCACGTCGAGGATCGCGCCGGCGCCGAGCCGAGCGTCCGCCTGGCGTGATCGTCGCCCTGATCCCGGGGTACGACGAGGCCCCGCGGATCGGGCCCGTCGTCGAGGCGGCGCGCCGCCACCTCGCGGTGGTCGTCGTCGACGACGGTTCCACCGACGGGACGGCGGCGGTCGCGCGCGCGGCCGGCGCCGAGGTCATCGAGCAGCGGCCGAACCAGGGCAAGGGCGCGGCGCTCCGGGCCGGCTTCCGACACATCCTCGATCGCGGCGCCGAGGCGATCCTGACGCTCGACGCAGACGGTCAGCACGATCCCGCCGAGATCCCGCGCTTCCTCGACGCATGGGCCAGGGCCCAGATCGACACCCGGCCGGACCTCGTGATCGGCGCCCGCTCGTTCCGGGCGATGCCCCCGATCCGGCGGCTGTCGAACGAGCTCGGCCGACGCGCGTTCTCGTGGGCGGTGGGCCGCGACGTCCCGGACAACCAGTCGGGCTACCGGCTCGTGTCGCGCCGTGTGGCCGAGGCGACCCTCGGCAGCCGCGAGACCGGCTTCGCGTTCGAGGTCGAGCAGATCACGACCTGCATCCGGATGGGCGGCCGGATCGCGTGGGTGCCGGTCCGGACGATCTACGCCGGCGCGCCGTCGCACATCCGTCCGATCGCGCACCTGCGCGAGTTCCTCCGGATCGTCCGCCAGGCCCGGCGCGACGTCCGACGCCCGCTTCGCTAGGGCCCGCTCGCTCGGACCCCCACCAGCGACCGCAGCGCGGCCGGTGCGGCTCAGGCCACCCGCGCTCGACGCTCGGCGGCGGCGCTGGCGACGAGTCGCTGGAGGCCCTCGCGAGCCTCGCTGCCCTTGGCCACGATGCCCAGCACGTGGCCGCCCAGGCGCGCCTTGTCGGCGCTGTCCAGATCGTGGGCGGTGCACATCAGGACCGGGATCCGGGCCGTGGCCGGGTCGGATTTCAGTCGATGGATGACCTCGAAGCCGTCGATCTCCGGCATGACGACGTCACAGATGATCGCGTCGAAACCACCGGTGCGCGCGATGTCCATGGCGCTGTACGGATCGGTCGTGGCCACGACCTCGATGCCGCTGGGCTCCAGGGCGGCGGCGATGAAGTCGAGCGCTGCCGGATCGTCGTCGATCGCCAGGACCCGCAGGCCGGAAGCGGCGCCGATCGGGACGTGGCGAGCCATCGCCTCGAGCAGCGCCTCGCGCTTCATGGGCTTCACGACGTAGTCCACCGCCCCCAGCGCAAGCCCGACCTCGCGCTCATCGATGACGGTCGCGATGATCACCGGGATGGCGGTCGTCCGCGAGTCGGATTTGAGCCGTCGCAGGACCTCCCAGCCGTCGATCCCGGGCAGGAGGAGGTCGAGGATGATCGCGTCCGGCGACCCCGCCAGGGCTCGCTCGATGCCGGTGCCGCCGTCGGCGGCGACGTCGATCGCGTAACCGGCGGGCTCGAGGAACTCGCGCAGCAGGCGGACGGCGCTGGGATCATCGTCGATGACGAGGATGCGGGGCGCCCCGTGGCTTGCCGCCCGAACGACCGTGGGACCGCCCATCGGAACCTCCGGCACCGGCGGGGCGGCAACCGCCCGGGCCGATTCCTCGTTGCCGGCCGGAAGCGTGACCGTGAACGAGGAGCCGCGGCCGAGCTCGGACGTGACCGCGATCGTCCCGCCGTGGGCCTCGACGATCCGCCGCGTCAGGGCGAGCCCGAGGCCCGTTCCCTCCTGGCGCGCCGCCCGGTCCCCGACCTGGCGGAACTCCTCGAAGACGCGCTCAACGTCATCGCCGGCGATCCCGACACCGGTGTCGGTGACCGAGATCAGGGCCTGGCCGTCCGCGCGGTCCACGGCAACAACGACCTGGCCTCCGGACGGCGTGAACTTCAGGGCATTCGACAGGAGGTTGTACAGGATCTGGCGGAGGCGGCCGCGATCGGCGAGCACGGAAGCGCCGGTCCCGGTCACCGTGAGCTGGATCTCCTTGCGCTCGGCCAGCGGCCGGACGGCGCTGACCACCTCGTCGACGACCTCGCTGCTGTGGAACGACTCGGGGTGGAGGTCGAGCAGGCCGGCCTCGACCTTGGCGAGGTCGAGGACATCGTTGATCAGCGCCAGGAGGTGCTCGCCGCCGCGATGGATGTGCTCGATCCATTCGACCGGGACGGTCACCTCGTTCGCCTCCTCGGCGCTGTCCCGCATCAGCTCGCTGAAGCCCAGGATCGCACTGAGGGGCGTCCGCAGCTCGTGGCTCATCGCGGCGAGGAAATCGCTCTTGGCCGCGCTGGCCGCCCGGAGTGCGTCCGCCGTCGCCGCGAGCTCCAGCCCGAGCGACTCCTGATCGGCCAGGGCCTGGCGTCGCTGCGCGACGACGATCGTGTGTCGGCCCAGGGTCGTGAGGAGCTCCTCATCGGATTCGTCGAAGAGGGCCCGATGCGATGACAGCAGGAGGATGCTGACCGCCGGCGAATCTCCGAGCGGGACGAGCGAGACGAACCTCGCGCCCGTGCTCGCTGCGAGCCGCGAGACGACGGCGCTCAGACTGCCGTCGCCGTCCCGGGCGGCCGCCTCCAGAGCAGCGAACTCGGCGGGCTCGATCACCGTTCCGGGCTCGAGGGCCGTTCCGGCCGCCGCGATCACGGTCGCGGCACCGTCCGGACCGTGGCTCAGGACGACCGCGCCGCTGCCGCGAACATCCCTCGCCAGCCTCGCCAGGCCGGCCCAGATCTCGCTCACGGGTCGCGCGGCATCGGCCAGAAGCCGCTCCACGTACGAGACGATCGATCGAGCCTGCCACGCGCGCTGGATCGGCCGGGGTGGGACGAACGCGACGAGATACCCGAGGGCCGAGACGAGGAGCAGCCCGAGGGCGGTCGTGTTGGCCAAGCCGAGGATGCTGGGTCCGGCGGCACCCAGTCCGGCCACGATCAGCGCGGACGCGAACAGTCCCGTGGAGGCGGCCGCCAGCGCGAGGCGGGCGCCACCTGGACCGCGACGGCGGCGCGCCTCCGCGAGGAGGAGAGCGGCCGCCAGGGCCTCGATCGCGACGAACGCGACGGCGACAGCGACCCCGGCGAACGGCGACCCGCGCGTGATGAGGGCGGCCCCGATCGTCCCGATGAGTGCGATGGCCGAGCCGGCCAGCACCACCCGGGGCACGGGCCGGAGCAGGGAGACCAGGTGGAGAATGAGGAGTGGCTGGAAGACGAGGAGGACGCCGACCAGGAGGCGGAGCCAGTCCGGCGTCGCGCCGAACGCGATCCGGGTGCCCTCGACCAGGGAGAACAGGCCGAGCGCGCTGAACGCCAGCGCGACGTCGCGCGACACGGGGTCGCGGTGGCGGACGTAACGCCAGAGAGTCGCCACGAAGACGAGAGCGAAGAGCAGCTCGGCGCCGGCGCGGAGGGGATCCATGGCTAGCGCCGAGCCGGCAGGTGCTCCAGCGACTCGAGCAGGCGGAGCGACGAGGCCGTGTCGGCGGCGATCCACGGCGGTGCGCCGGTGGCGGTCTCGGCCTCGATGATGCCGATGAACAGGGACGCGAGCTCGGGATCGAACTGCCGCCCCGATCCCGACCGGAGCTGCTCGAGGGCCGCGTCGACCGACATCGCCAGGCGATACGGCCGATCCTGCGTCATCGCATCGAAGGCGTCGGCGAGGGCCACGATTCGCGAGCCGAGCGGGATCGCCGCGCCCATGAGGTGGTTCGGGTAGCCGGTGCCGTCCCAGTGCTCGTGGTGGTGCCGGATGATCGGGGTGTACCGCTCCGACAAGGACAGGGGACGGCAGATCTGCTCGCCGATCTCCGGATGGCGCCGGACCACCTCCCATTCCTCGTCCGTGAGCGGGCCCGGCTTCTGCAGGATCGCCTCGGGGATCCCGATCTTGCCGATGTCGTGGAGGAGGGCGCCGTAGATGATCGCTTCCTGGTCCTCGGGATCGATCTCGGCCGCGCGGGCCAGCATCCCCGACATCGTCGCGAGCCGCTGGCAGTGCCGCTCCGTCATCGCGTCCTTGGCCTCGACCGCATTCGCGAGCGCGGCGACGACCGCGTGGGCGCTCTCCATGCCGAGGATGGCCTTGCGCATCCGGATCCCGCTCCGGATCCGGGCGAGGAGCTCGGTCGCCTGGAAGGGCTTCGTGATGAAGTCGTCGGCACCCGCGTCGAGGCCGCGGACGGTGTCGTCCAGGCTTGCCCGCGCCGTCAGCATGATGATCGGGAGCGTCCGTGTTCGAGGGTTCCGGCGGAGGCGGCGAGTGACCTCGAAACCGTCGATCGTCGGCAGCCCCACGTCGAGCAGCAGGACGTCGGGATCATGCTCGGCGACCGCGCGCAATCCGGCGTCGCCGTCGGCGGTGAGGATGACGCCGTAGCCGTTGCGTTCGAGCAGGCTCGCGAGCAGGGCTCGGATCGCCGCGTCGTCCTCGACGACGAGGACGACGGCGCCACCCGCTGTTGATTCGATCGAAGTCATGCGCTGCCTCGCAGAGCGGTCCGCAGCCACGTTCGCTCGGTCTCCGACGCACCGCCATAGGCTGTTCGTCCCGATCCGGCGTGGTCCTCCGCGTCGTGGGCCGTCCGGAATTCCACCGGCGCTGGGCCGGCGAGCGGGGGCGCGCGGGGGCAGGGCGCGATCCGCCCGAAGCGCTCGCAGCGTTCTCCGGCCTGCGGCGTGCTTCGTTCGGCGCGAGCACAACAGACGCACGTCCACCACCGTTCCGTCGGCCATCCGGCCAGACATGCATCCACGGACTACGTGGCCTCGTTCCACGCACGACCGCCACAGCGGATCGATGCCGGGCCCGCATGGCACCAGCCCGTTGAGTCTGGGGACGAATGGCTGGCCGGGTACGGGCGCCCGACCGCTTCGTGGGCGCCGCCGGCGACCGGGCCAGATGCGCGTCCACGGGTCATGGCGTGACCCGTTCGAGAGAATCTGGCCGGGTTCGAGCGTGGCAGCGTTCTCCGGCCTGCGCCGCGTGCCGGGCAACCGGCCAGACATGCATCCAAGGACTACGTGGCCTCGTTCCACGCACGACCGGCGCGGCGGACCGATGCCGGGCCCGCGTGGCACCAGGCCGATGAGTCCGGGGATGCATGGTTGGCCGGGTTCGTGCGTCCGACGGGCGCCCGACGGGGCGTGCGTCGGGCATGCGACGGGCGGCGGCCCGGGCGCCGGGCGGCGTAGACTCGCCGGGTCAACGTTCGCAGGAGGCACCCCGTGCCGAGGAACTACGTTCGCTTGACCCAGCCTCTCGTCCGCGACTCGAAGGACGCTCCGCTGCGCCCCGCGAGCTGGGACGAGGCCCTGGCCAAGGTCGTCGAGGGCTTCCGCGCCGCGAAGGCGAGCTACGGGCCCACGACGTTCGGGACCTTCTCGTGCTCGAAGGCGACCAACGAGGTCAACTACGCGGCACAGCGGTTCAGCCGGGCCGTGCTGGGCAGCAACAACATCGACAGCTGCAACCGGACCTGACACGCCCCGAGCGTCGCCGGTCTGGCGACCGTGTTCGGTGCCGGTGGCGGCACAAGCTCATACCGTGAGATCGAAGAGACGGACCTGATCGTCCTGTGGGGCAGCAACGCCCGCGAGACGCACCCGATCTTCTTCCATCACCTCCTGCGCGGCGTCCACAACGGCGCCCGCCTGTTCGCGGTCGATCCGCGCCGGACATCGAGCGCGCAGTGGGCGGACGTCTGGCTCGGCCTCGACGTCGGCTCGGACATCGCTCTGGCGAACGCGATCGGGCGCGAGATCATCCAGGCCGGGCTCGAGCACGAGGCGTTCATCGGCCACGCGACCGAGGGCTTCGAGGCCTATCGGACCCAGGTGGAGCCGTACACGCTCGAGTTCGCCGAGCGCGCGACCGGCGTCCCGGCGGCGGCGATCAAGGAGCTCGCCCACGCGTTCGCGACCGCCGAGAAGGCGATGATCTGCTGGACGCTGGGGATCACCGAGCACCACAACGCCGTGGACAACGTCCTGTCGCTGATCAACCTTTCCCTGCTGACCGGCCATGTCGGCCGCTGGGGGAGCGGCCTGAACCCGCTCCGTGGCCAGAACAACGTCCAGGGCGGCGGCGACATGGGCGCCCTGCCCGATCGGCTGCCCGGTTTCCAGCACGTCGAGAACGACGAGCTCCGGACGAAGTTCGACGAGGCCTGGGGCGTCACGGTCCCGCCGACGCGGGGCTGGCACCTGACGGGAATGTTCGACGCGATGGAGCGCGGCGAGCTGCAGGCCGTCTATGTGATCGGCGAGAACCCCGTCCAGTCCGAGGCCGATCAGGAGCGGACGAAGCATCTCCTCTCGACTCGGGACTTCCTCGTCGTCCAGGACATCTTCCTGACCGCGACCGCGGAGATCGCCGACGTCGTCCTGCCCGCCAGCGCCGCCTGGGCCGAGTCGGAGGGGACGGTCACGAACTCCGAGCGGCGCGTCCAGCGGGTCCGCAAGGCGCTCGATCCGCCCGGGGACGCCCGCGACGACGTGTGGATCATCGCCGAGCTCGCCCGGCGGATGGGCATGGACTTCGGGTGGGCGACGGCCGAGGACGTCTGGGACGAGCTGCGCTCGCTGTCGCCGGTCCATGCCGGCATGTCGTACCGGCGGCTGGAAGAGCTCGGCGGCATCCAGTGGCCGTGCTACGACGAGGACCACCCGGGCGAGCTGTTCCTCCACAGCCGCCTCTGGGAGCATCCGCTGCCCGGGCACCGCGTCCCGTTCGTGCCGGTCGAGCACGACCCGCCGGTCGACCAGCTCGACGACGACTACCCGATCCGGCTGACGACCGGCCGCCGTCTCGACTCGTACAACACCGGCGTCCAGACCGGCGGCTATCGCTCGCCGCTCCGGCGCGGCGAGTCGCTCGACATCTCCCCGGAAGACGCCGAGTCCTACGGCCTGGCCGACGGCGACCGCGTCCGGGTCACGTCGCGGCGCGGCCAGGTCGAGGCGCCGGTCCGGATCGACGACTCGCTCCGGCCCGGGCTGACGTTCATGACCCTCCACTTCCAGGATGACGTCGCCACGAATCTCCTGACGATCGACGCCACCGATCCGAAGTCGGGCACCGCCGAGTTCAAGGCGACCGCGATCCGGATCGAGAAGCTCGAGGCACCGGCCGCCGTCTGACCGGCCGCGCGATCCGCGGGCCAGGACATCGACGTATGCATCGGGTCCGAGCCCACACCCCGAGGAGACCGAGTTGACCCGAATCGTGGACACCGACCGTGCACCGCGCGGCACCGCCGCCGGCCCGTTCCCGTACAGCCAGGCGGTTGTCGCCGGCGGCTTGATCTTCGTCTCGGGCCAGGGGCCATGGGACGCGACTGGCGCCGTGATCGGCACGACGATCGAGGAGCAGACGCGTCAGGCGCTGACGAACGTCCGGGCGATCCTCGAGGCCGCCGGCAGCTCGGTCGAGAAGATCGCGAGCGTCACCTTCGTGCTCGCGAATGCCGACGACTTCCCCGGCCTGAACGCCGAATGGAAGCGCTGGTTCCCGGTGAACCCGCCGGCCCGCTCGGGCGCGAAGCACCCCGCCCCGGCGCCCGGCCTGCGGATCTCGATCGCGGCGATCGCGGAGGCCTGACGACTACACTCGCCCCATGGCGGTTCCGGCCCGGATCAGCATCGTCACCCTCGGCGTCCAGGACGTCGCGCGCTCGGCCCGGTTCTACGAGGCGCTGGGCTGGCACAAGTCGGCCTCGTCGATGGACGAGATCGTCTGGTTCCGGACGGCGGATACCTATCTCGGCATCTGGGGCTGGAAGGATCTCGCCGAGGATGCCCAGCTGTTCGAGCCGACCCGCGGCTCCTTCGGCGGGATCACGCTGGCGATCAACGTCGAGTCGGCGGAGATCGTCGACCAGGCGCTCGATGAGGCCGTCGCGGCCGGCGGCACGCTCCTGAAGCCCGGCACGGAGCTGCCCTTCGGGTACGGCGGCTACTTCGCGGATCCCGACGGCCACGCCTGGGAGGTCTGCTGGAACCGCGACTTCCCGATCGGCGCCGACGGCCGGATCACGATCGAGTAGGCGGCATGGCGGACCTCGCCCACAGCGCGAGCCGCGACGTGGAGCAGCGCCCCGACGTCGTCCACGAGCGGCTCTTGGAGCTGGGCGATCGGCTGCGCCGCGAAGCGCCGCCGATCCCGCCCGGCAGCCAGCCGGCGACGCTTCTCGGAGTCGATGGGCCGATCGGCATCGAGCTGGCCGATCGCGGCCCGGATCGGATCGAGCTCAGGACGACACGAGGACGGATCCGCGGGGAAGGCGTGGCGACGCTCGCGCCGCTCGACGGCGGGAACCGGACCCGGCTCACGATGGCGCTCGCGATCCGGCCGCAGGGCTTCGCGGCGAACCTGATGCTCGGCGCGGCGCTCGCCGCGATGCCGAAGGTCCAGCAGCAGGTCGTCGACGGCCTCGAGCATGCCCTCGACGACCTGGCCACCGAGCTCGCGAAGCCGGACGCCGAGTGGGATGCTGACGCGTGGCAGCCGCCGGGCGTCCCGGCCCGGGGCTGATCACAGGAGGAGCCCGACGATGGCGAGTGCGACGCGGACGATTCGGATCGACCGGCCGCCCGACCAGGTCTTCGGGTACTTCGCGAACCACGCGAACGACACGGGCTGGCGGCCGGCCGTCCTGCAGATCGATCCCGTCGACGGCGGCGCGGTGGGCTCGCGGATCCGGCAGACGGTGAAGGGGCCGGGCGGGCGGGGCGTGGGGGCCGACATCGAGGTCACCGCGAACGAGCCGCCGACCCGCTACGCGTTCCAGGTGGTCGCGGGGCCGGTCCGGCCGAGGGGTGAGTTCCGGTTCACCCCGGCGGGCGACGGAACCGACGTCCAGATGTCGCTCGACGCCGATCTCGGCTTCCTGAAGGGGCTGTTGATGGGCGGCATGGTCCAGGGCTCGATGGACGCGGAGATGGCAGCCCTCGACACCGCCAAGCAGGCGATCGAAGGTCGCTGACCGCGGCGCGCACCGGCGCGTCGCTCGATCAGGGACGGGGCTAGACTCGGAGCGATGGACCTCCACGTCATCGGGCCGCTCGCCTCGCCCGCCGAGCGGGCGGCCGTGGATGCCGTGCTGGGTCCGCCCGAGAGCGGCTGGCGCGGCGGGCCGCGGGACAGCGCCCTGGACGGTCACGTCGCGCGCGGCGGCCACGAGGCGCGCGCCCGGCGCGACCTGCTCCTGCCGGCCCTCCACGCGATCCAGGGGCGGATCGGCTGGATCAGCCAGCCGGCCCTGAACTACGTCTCCCGCCGGCTCACGATCCCGCCGGCGGAGGCGTGGGGCGTCGCGACGTTCTATGCCCTGTTCGCGACCGCGGCCCGGCCGCCGAGAGTTGCCCACGTCTGCGACGACCTCGCCTGTGCCTTGGCGGGGGCCGGCGACCTGTGCTCCGACCTGACGCGCACGCTAGGGCCCGAAGGAGTCCCGATCGCGGACGGGCAGGCGACGTGGCTGCGGTCACCTTGCCTCGGGCTGTGCGAGCGCGCCCCGGCGATGATGCTCACCTCGGCCGGCGAGCTGCCGCAGGCCTTCTCCGCGGGACCCGTGGACGCGGTCGGGATCGCGACGCGGCTCCGCGCCGATCGTTCCCTCTCGGCGCCAGAGCTCGCCGCGGGCACGATCCCCCAGCGGGGCGAGGCGGGGTTGCGGCTCCTCGCCCGCGTCGACGTCGTGGATCCCACGTCCCTCGAGGC
>DASSHB010000108.1:0-35741 GCA_035693125.1 Candidatus Limnocylindrales bacterium
AGGATCGGGCTCCAGTCGGCTGAGATGTCGCACAGGCCGGCCCACGTGCGGAGGATCCGCATGGACCGCAGGAACGGCAGGAGCATCGTGATCTTGTAGGCGTAGGACCGGAGCGCATCGAACGAGCTGATCCGCGAGAACGACGGTTGGCTGTCGAACTCGGCGCCGATCAGCATCTGGCCGCGCTCGGTCTGGCTGACGTAGCAGGCGAGCTCGGTGGAAGCGACGATCTTGTCGAGGCCCTGCTCGAAGTCGTTCGTGACGAAGGCGTGGAGCGGGTGGGTGCGGATCGGCAGCCGGACGCCGGCCATCGCGGCAATCTGGGTCGACCACCCGGACGTCGCCGACATGACGACGCCGGCGCGGATCGGTCCGGCGGCCGTCTCGACGCCAACGACCCGGCCGGCGTCGTCGCGGAGGAGCCCGGTCACCGCTCGGTGCTGGATCACATGGACGCCCTTCGCGGTCGCGCCGCTGGCGTACGCCCAGGCGACTCGGTCGTGCCGAGCCGTCGCGGCAGGCACGTGATGAGAGGCGCCCAGGACCGGGTAGCGCCCGCCGCCCGTCAAGTCGATCTGCGGAATCAGGCGCTTCACGCCGGCAGGGTCGAGCAGCTCGGTGTCCACCCCGAACGCCTGGTTCATCAGGACGCGAGCCTGCTCGGTCCGCAGCGCGCCGGTCGTGTGGGCGATCCAGACGTGGCCCTTCACCCGGTGGAAGATCGCCGCGCCGGTCTCCGCCTCGAGACCGGCATAGAGCTGGCGCGAGTGGTCGTAGAACCGGATCGCTTCCGGGATCGCGTAGTTCGAGCGGATGATCGTCGTGTTCCGGCCGGTGTTTCCGGAAGCGATGTAGTCGGCTTCGAGGACCGCCACGTTCGTGATCCCGTGGCGGGTCGCGAGGTAATACGCGGTCGCGAGCCCGTGCCCGCCCCCGCCGATGATGACGACGTCGTAGGTCGATTTCGGATCGTGCCAGGCGATCGGCTGGAGGGAGGCGGCGGCCTCGGCGGCCGCAGTGCGAGTCACCATCCGAGCCGGCCTCGCAGCTCATCGGCGTACGCGGTCTGGACGATGAGAAGCGTCGGGTCCCCGATCCGCAGCTTCGCCGGGACGCCGGCGACCTTCCCCTGCGCCAACCCTTCGGCGGCGTCGAGATCCCATTCGATGTGCTCGCGGACGGTCAGCTCCTCGAGCTGATCGAGAATCGCGACCGAATACCCAGCTTCCGGCTCGACGATCGCGTCCGGCTCCCCGCTGAGCTCCACGCCGGTCGCGCCAAGCCCGAGCGCCTCGTCCGGGGCGATCCGCAGGACGTCCACGTCGTCACCGGACCAGCGAGCGCTCTCGATCGCCGCCGGCGACGCGACGACCCGCCATGCGTCGACGGGCTCAAGCACGGGCACGGCGACCCTCGGGGTCGTAGAACGGCGTCGGCGTCACGACCGCCTCGCGGCCGTCGATCTCGACCCGGTCGGCGAACGGCGTCCGGCGCTGCCAGCCGAGCATCAGCGCCTTCCCCAGCAGCGGCGACGTCCAGCTCCCGGTCACGTTGCCGATCACGTCGCCGGACTCGATCGACCGAATCGGCGCACCTTCCGCCGGCGCCGCGCCGTCCATCGAGAAGCCCATCCAGCGCCGCTGGTCCTCGAGCTTCGCCGTCCGCTCGAGCGCGGCCCGGCCGATGAAGAACGGCTTGTCCATCCGGGCCGCCCAGTCCATGCCGAGCCTGCGCGGGGTCGTGTCGAGCTCGGTGTCCATCCCCACGATCACGTGGCCCTTCTCGAGACGGAGTCCGAAGAGCGCCTGCAGTCCGTGCGGCCGGATCCCGAGGTCCTCGCCGTGATCCAGGAGCGCGCGCCACAGGCCCACCGACTGGTCGACGGGGTGGTGCAGCTCGAACGCGGCCTCGCCCGTGAAAGAGAGCCGCATCACGTGGCAGGGCGCGCCCTGGAGCTCAGCGCGGACGTGCGAGAGGAACCGCGGCGGCTCGGCAAGGCCTAGACGACGCAGCAACTCCCCGGCGAACGGCCCCGTGACGTTGATCGCGGCGAGGGACATCGTCCGGTCCATCACGTGGACGCGGAGGCCCCACGTGTCCACCCAGTCGCGGATCCACATCTCGGCGTTCGCCGCACCACCGGACGTGAACGACAACGTGAACCGCGTCTCCGCGTCGCGGAGGATCATCCCGTCGTCCATCACGTGGCCGCGCTCGTTGAGAAGGAGCGCGTAGCGCGATCGGCCCGGCTTGATGTCCGCCACATGGCACGGGTAAATCCGTTCGAGCGCCTCGACGACGTCCGGTCCGCTGACGATCAGCTTCCCAAGCGTCGAGACGTCGCCGATCGAGACGCCCTCGCGGACGGCCCAGTACTCGCCGACGACGTCGCCGTAGTGCCACGGGCGGAACCAGCCACCGAACCGGTCCATGCGCGCGCCGAGCGCGAGGTGCTCGTCATGGAGCGGCGTCCGCCGGAAGGCATCGATCGTCGTATCGGCGGCGGCCTCGGCGAGGGTGATCTGGCGGGCGGCCGGCCGAGCCGTGAAGGGGTTCGGCACGACACCGGTGCGGGCGGCGATGAACGCGCGGACATGTGGCACGCAGGCGCCGCCCTGGCAGGGCCCCAGCCCGGCCCACGACGCGCGCTTGAGCAGCTCGAGGTCCTGGTAGCCCTTGTCGAACGCCGTCTGGAGATCGGCGACGGTCGTGCCCATGCACGGACAGACGACAGCGCCCAGATCCGATGGCGCAGCCGGAAGCGGGTGCTCCTCAGCGACCGAACCCGCCGCGGTGACCGACCCGTCCTTCGACATCCGGGCGAGGACGTCGCGCGGCGCGCGCCCGAGGTCGACGACGGCGGTGTCGCATTGAATCCGGTCCTCGGTCGTCACGACGCCCGTGATCCGCCCGCGATCGTCGCCCTCGAATCGGAGGAGTTCGCGCCCCACCCGCGCGACCCGGCCCAGGTCGACCCCCGCAGCCTCGAGCCGGTCGGCCGCCCGAGGTGTCAGGATCCCCGCCAGGCGCGATCCCTCGCAGACCGGCTGCAGCTCGGCCGTGCCGGTCGCGACCAAGACCTCGGCCGCGTGGTAGTGGACCATCTCGGGGATCTCACGTTCGTTCCGCATCACGACGCCGGGTCCCGGG
The DNA here is from genome assembly GCA_035693125.1 of Candidatus Limnocylindrales bacterium. GTDB lineage: Bacteria > Chloroflexota > Limnocylindria > Limnocylindrales > CSP1-4 > CF-46. Next base: position 3,151 of record DASSHB010000108.1, read on the forward strand.
TAGATGCCCATGACCTGCTCGCCATCGCCGGCATCCAGGATCGACGGCTCCCGCCCGGCCGCTCGGAGGGCGTCGGCGGCCGCGATCCCGCTCGCGCCGGCGCCGACGACGATCGCGTCGACCCACAGGTGGTTGACTCGCTCCTCACGACGGGGAGCGACCTTTGACGGGTCGCCCAGGTCGACGACCGGCAGCTGCGGCTTGCCCTCCGCCGGATGCCGCCGGACGACGCTCCCGGGTCGAGCCGCAACCTGGCACGTGCGGACGTAGGCGACGCCGTCGACCTCGGCGAGGCAGTTGCCGCAATCGCCAGCCAGACACAGGCACCCGCCGTGCCCCGGCACCTCGCCGGCACGCAGGATCGCGACCGCGACCGAGTCGCCCTCCCGATATTCGATCGGCGTGCCGTCGACGACGACGCGGCCGTCGGTCACTGGCGCATCCGGAGACCCTGCGGGTCGTGCGGCGGCTCGGTCACGAGCTTGGCCGGTCGACGCCGGCCAACGACCTCGATCTCGAGCCGGCCGGTCGCACCATCCGCGATCGCCGCCGGAACGTAGCCGAGGGCGATCGACTGGCCCACGAAGTGGCCGTATCCGCCGCTCGTCACCCAGCCCACGACCTCGCCGTCGTGCCAGATGGGCTCGTCGCCAATCACGTCGGCGGGCGCGTCCGGATCGGGATCCAGGATCAGCGTGACGAGCCGCCGCTCCGGCCCGTCGGCGACTTGTTTCTCATACGCCTCCCGCCCGACGAACTCGTGGTCGAGCTTCACGTACCGCGCCAGGCCGGCTTCGGGGATCGTGTAGATCGGGCGGTATTCGCGGAACCACGTCCCGTAGCTCTTCTCGAGCCGGAGGCTCATCAGCGCCCGCATCCCGAACAGCCGCAGGCCGAACGGCTTCCCTGCCTCGACGATCCGGTCGAACAGGGTCCGCTGGTATTCGGGGGCAAGCCAGATCTCGTAGCCGAGCTCGCCCGAGTAGTTGATCCGGCCAAGCAACGCCGGCGTGATCCCGAGATCGACCTTGCGGAAGGTCATGAACGGGAACGCCTCGGTCGAGAGGTCGAGATCCGGCGCGACGGCCGCGAGCAGCTCCCGCGACCGCGGGCCCGTCAGCGACAGCCCCACCAGCCCCAGTCCGAGGACCTCGAAGCGGATCGAGCCGTCCTTCGGAAGGTGGTGCCGGAACCAGCGCGAATGGTGGACCTCGGCCGGCAGCGATCCGAAGAGGTAGTAGTCCTCGGCGTCCGTGGGCCGCGCGACCGTGAACTCGCCCACGATCCGGCCCGCGTCGTTGAGCATCGCGGTCAGCGTGATCCGCCCGACCGCGGGCATCCGCTGGGTGAGCAGCGACGACAGCCAGGCGCCCGAGCCAGCGCCGGTCACCCGGTACTTCGCGTAGTTCGAGATCTCGGTCATCCCGACGCCCTCGCGGACCGCGTGAACCTCCTCCGCGACGCATTCCCACGCGTTCGAGCGGTGGAACGTGACGTCCTCCTTCGGCTCGAGCCCGGCCTTCTGGAACCAGAGCGCGTGCTCGAGGCCCATCGTCGCGCCCCAGACCGCGTTCGCCTCGGCCAGCCGGTCGTAGATCGGCGTGGTCAGCAGCGGCCGACCCGCCGGCAGCTCCTCGTTCGGGAACGTGATCCGGAAGCGCCGCCGATAGTTCTCCTGGACCTTCGCGTTCGTGTAGGCGAGCGTCGCGTAGTCGCCGTATCGGGCGACGTCCATCGCCCAGATATCCATCCCGGAGTCGCCGGCGTCGCCGGCGGTCATCCAGGACGCGAGCGCCAGGCCCACGCCGCCTCCCTGGGAGAGGCCGGCCATGACGCCGCACGCGACCCAGTAGCCGCGCAGCCCGCGGACCGGGCCCACAAGCGGATTCCCGTCCGGCGCAAACGTGAACGGCCCGTTGACGATCCGCCGCAGCCCGATCGTGCCCATCGCCGGGTAGTGCTGGAAGGCGACGTTCAGCTCGGGCGTGATCCGGTCGAGCTCGGGCTTCAGGAGCTGCGACCCGAAGTCCCACGGCGTCTCGCGCGGCGACCACGGCCGGCAGTCCTGCTCGTACGTGCCGAGGAGCATGGCCCCGCCTTCCTGGCGGATGTAGATCTCGCCCTTGAAGTCGAGGGCCATCGGCATCTCGTGCCCGGTCCGCGCGACGTACTCGGCGACCTCGGGCATGTCGTCGGTGATGAGGTAGTGATGCTGCATCGCAAGAACCGGAAGCTCGATCCCGACGAACCGGCCCACCTCTCGCGCCCACAGCCCGCCGGCGTTGACCACGTGCTCGGCGTGGATCGGGTCGCCGTTCTCGATGTGGACGTCCCACGTGCCATCGGGACGCTGTGAGAGGCCCGTCACCGGCGTGTGCTGGCGGACCTCGGCGCCGGCCATCTGCGCGCACTTCACGTACGCGCGCGTGACACCGGTGGGGTCGACGTGGCCTTCGACGTGGTCGTAGAGCGCACCGATGAAGTACTTCGGGTCCATCAGCGGGAAGAGCTCGGCCGCCTCCTTGGCGCTGATCATCTCGAGCTGCATCCCGAGGTAGCGGCCGCGCGCGACGGCCATCCGCAGGAAGTCCATCCGTGTCTCGTCGCTTGCGAGCATCAGGCCGCCCGGCAGGTGGATCGAGCAGTCCTGGCCGGATTCCTTCTGGATCGACTCGTACAGCTGGATCGTGTACTGCTGGAGTCGGGCGACGTTCGGATCGCCATTCAGCGTGTGCATGCCGCCCGCGGCGTGCCACGTGGAGCCGGCCGTCAGCTCGCGCCGCTCGAGGAGGAGGACGTCGGTCCAGCCGGCCTTCGTCAGGTGGTACAGGACGCTCGCGCCAACGACGCCTCCACCGATGACGACGACCTGTGCTGACGACTTCACACGACCCTCCGCGGCTTCCAACCCCGCCGGAAAGCCTACGCGAGGACGCACCCTCAATGCGCTACCCGAGCTTGAAGTTCGTCACCTCGATCGTCTGGCCCGAGCCGCCCGCGGGACCGCCGTCGACGACGATGCGCCTCGGATACCCGATCTGGTCGTCCAGGGTGACAGTCGCGCTCCCCGTCCGGGCGTAGTCGGCGGCGAACCGGAGGAGCTGCCAGACGTCGGTCGGGACCTCGATCAGGTCGTCGGGATCGAGCCGGCGGCCGCCCTTCGTGACCGCCGGCGACGCGTCCCCGACCTTCACGTGGTAGATGTCGCGATCGATCGTCAGCGTCATCGAATAGTCGAGGATCTGCTGCGCCTGCCACCGCGCCAGCGCTCGGCTGACGTCGCCGATCATCTCGTCGTCTGGCGGCTCGAGCGTCCAGTCGGTGACGGTGAACGTCAGCTCGTCGTCGATGGCGTTGCGCATCGGGTCGGAGGTCAGGTGGATCGGGACGCCGGTGACCGGGTCGTACTCGATGGTTGCGTTGTCGCCGTTGATGGCGCTCCGGGCGAAGTCGAAAAGGCCGGGGACGCCGACCGGGGTCCCGCTCATGGGGCCGGCCGGGACGCCGTCGATCCGGACCTCACGGCCATCGGCCACCACCAGGCGCGTCGTGATGTCGCAGAAGCACTGGGGCTGGTAGGTGAAGGCGTAGCGGGTGATGCCGGCGGCCTGCCACTTCGTGAGGTTCTCGTCGAACGCCGCCATCAGCGGACCCTTCTGGGTGAAGTCCGAGGGGATCGGAGAAGTCACGGCGGTCGGCGCGATCGGGCCGCAGGCAGCGGCCAGAAGCAACGCGATCGCGCCGAGGAGCAGGAGGACGGGTCCGGTTCGCACGCGCCCTCCCCGACGATCGCCTCGCGGCTGCGGTTCCCGCTGGCGCTGAGCGTTCCGCTACTGCTACGAGGCGTAATCGACCACAGACGAGCGCTGGGGCCGCGGTTCACGCCCCTCGAGCCTCGAACCGTGGTCATTGGCGAGTGGCTCACCACTACCAGGCGTAAGGGATCGACAAGCGGCGGCCCGATGACGGAATTACGCCTACCAGGGGTAGCGCTCAGGTAGTGTCGGCCGATGAGTGCAGCCGCCTCGCGTCGTCAAGATGGCGATCGGCACCAAAGGAGCGCGCCATGTCGCTAGCCCGCGTCCAGTTCTTCTCCATCTCGCTCGACGGCTTCGGCACCGGCGAGCCACAGACCCTCGAGACCCCGTTCGGCCACGCCGGCGAGCGGCTCCACGAGTGGATGTTCGAGACGCGCTGGTGGCATGAGATGCAGGGTGAGCCTGGCGGAACTGGCGGGATCGACGACGCCCTGGTCCGACTCCACGATCGGGGCGTCGGCGCCGAGATCATGGGCTCGAAGAAGTTCGGGCCGCCCGACTGGCACGAGCGGCCCGACTGGAAGGGCTGGTGGGGCGACAATCCGCCGTTCCACTCGCCGGTGTTCGTCCTCACCCACCACACCCGCCCACCGATCGAGATGGACGGCGGGACGACGTTCCACTTCCTCGACACGACGCCAACCGACGCGCTGGCCGCGGCGCGCGAGGCGGCCAAGGGCCAGGACGTCCGGATCGGCGGCGGCGCGACGACGATCCGCGAGTTCCTCGCCGCCCGGTTGATCGACCAGCTGCACGTGGTCGTCGTCCCGATCCTGCTCGGCCGCGGGGTCAACCTGTGGGAAGGCCAGGAGGGCCTCGAGCGGGATTACGCGATCGAGTCCGTGTCAACGCCGAGCGGCGTGACCCATGTGACGTTCACTCGACGCGACGCAATCTAGAAGTCGGTCGGGACGCCGCCCTCGGCCTTGCGGCGGGCCACGAACGCCTCGAGCTCGTCGCGGCGGGCGGGGTCCATCGGCGGCGGCTCGTAGGCGGCCAGAAGCTCCTTCCAGATCCGGTTCGCCTTGCCCGGCAGCTCGGGCGAGCCCGCCTCCTCCCACGTCTCGTAGTTGCGCCAGTCGCTGAGCATCGGCTTGTGGAACGCGGTCCGGTAGCGCGACTGCGTGTGCTCGGCGCCGAAGAAGTGACCGCCCGGGCCCACCTCCTGCATCGCCGAGAACGCCATGGAGTCCTCGTCGACCGGCACTGGGTCAAGGAACGCCTCGACCATCCCGAGCAGCTCGGCGTCGAGGATCACCTTCTCGTAGCCGGCGTGGAGCCCGCCCTCCATCCAGCCGGCTCCGTGCATGAGCAGATTCACGCCGCCCATCACCGCGCCCCACAGCGAGAAGACCGATTCGTAGGCGGCCTGGGCGTCAACCGCGTTGGCGGCGGAGACGTTGGACGACCGGTACGGGACTCTGTACCGGCGCGCGAGCTGGCCGCCGACCAGCGCGGTCTTCATGTATTCCGGCGTCCCGAACGCCGGCGCGCCCGATTGCATGTCGACGTTCGAGGTGAACCCGCCGTAGATCACCGGCGCGCCAGGCCGGACGACCTGGGTCAGGGTCATCCCGGCCAGCGCCTCGGCGTTCTGCTCGACGAGTGCCCCCGCCAGCGTCACGGGCGCCATCGCGCCGGCGAGCGTGAACGGCGTGATGCAGATCACCTGGTTGCGCGCGCTCATCTCGAGGATCCCGTGGAGCATCGGGGTGTCGAGCCGGAGCGGCGAGCTCGAGTTGATGATCGTGAACAGCGAGGGCTCGCGCTCCAGGGTCGCGTCGTCGATCCCGCGCGCGATCCGCGCCATCTCGATCGCGTCGAGGATCCGCCCCCGGCCGAGCGAGTAGGCGTGGATCGGCTTGTCCGCCAATGTCAGCAGATCGAAGACGGCATCGAGGTGGCGGACCGAGGCGTGGAGATCGACCGGCTCGACCGGGTAGCCGGCGAAGAAGTGGACCGAGTTGAGCATCTGGCAGAGCCGGATGAGGTTCTGGTAGTCGGCGTGGTTGCCGACGCGCCGCCCGTTGTCCAGGTCCTTGACGTTGGGGGCGGACGCGACCGAGCCGAAGGACGTCCATTTGCCGCCCATGACCAGATCGTGCTCGGGGTTGGTCGCGTGGAGGGTGAACTCCGCGGGCGCGGTCCTGATCCGCTCCTCGATCATCGCCGGGTCGAACCGGACGCGCGGGCTGCCGGGCTCGGTCTGCGCGCCCGCCGCGCGGAGGAGCTCGCGCGCCTCGTCGTCCAGGAAATCCATCCCGATCTCGGCGAGGACGCGGAGCGATGCCTGGTGGATCGAGTCGATCTCGTCATCGCTGAGCACGCGGACGGGCTCATAGGGAATCCGCGGCTGCTTCCACGGGCGCTGCTGGGGAAGCCGGCTCCGCTCGTGGGCCGCGCGGCCACCGGCGCGTCGCCGCGGGGCGACCTCACCGGTCGGCGCCTCCGGCGGCGTCCCGAGCGCGGCGGCAAGGAGCTCGTCGTCGGTCATCGGCGCCTTCCCGCGGGGCGGGCGTATCGGACGACTCGCTGGCTCGGGCTCCAGCTTCTCCCCGCGGGGCGGGCCGAACCTGCAGATTCGCGCGGGAACTGGGCCGTTCGAGCATCGCGGAGAGCGAAATCGGTTGGATACGCCCGTGGGGCGGGACACGGGGCGAGAGATCGCACGGGTGTCATTCCGAAAGGTCCAGCCACGTGGTCTTCAGCTGCGTATAGCCGTCAAGGGCGGCCATCCCCTTGTCCCGCCCGAACCCGCTCTGCTTGAACCCGCCGAACGGGACGGTGATGTCAGCCGAATCGAACGTGTTGACCCAGACGACCCCGGCCCGGATCGAGCGGGCCAGGCGATGGGCCTTCTTCACGTCGCGCGTCCAGACGCCGGCAGCCAGGCCGTACGGCGTGTCGTTCGCGATCGCCAGCGCCTCGTCCTCGTCCCCGAACTCCGTCACGGTCAGGACCGGCCCGAAGATCTCCTCGCGGGCGACCCGCGACGCATTGGAGACGCCGTCGAGGATCGTCGGCGGGACGTAGAAGCCGCCGGTCTCCTCGCGGACCCGCGAACCGCCGGCCACCACCCGCGCGCCCTCCTCCTCGCCCAGGCGGACGTACGACAGCACCCGATCGAGCTGGCGGTCGTCGACGATCGCGCCCAGCTTCGTCCGAGGGTCGAGGGGCTCGCCCGGGGCCAGCTTCTCGCCCATCGCCGCCACCCGCGCGACCAGCTCCTCCCGCACGGAGCGATGAACGATCAAACGCGAGCCGGCGTTACAGGTCTGGCCGCTGTTGTAGAAGATCCCCCACCCGATCGTCGTCGCTGCCGCCTCGAGGTCGCCGACGTCGGCGAGGACGATCTGGGGCGACTTGCCGCCAAGCTCGAGGGTGATCGCCTTCACGTCCGTCTCGCCGACGGCTCGCAGGAGCGACTTCCCAACCTCGGTGGAGCCAGTGAACGCGATCTTGTCGACGCGCGGGTCGCGGGCAAGGGTGGGCCCCACCACGGAGCCAGCGCCGGTCACGACATTGAGCACGCCGTCCGGCAGGCCGGCCTCCGACGCCAGCTCGGCGAGCCGGAGGGCGGACAGCGGCGACTGCGACGCCGGCTTGAGCACGACCGAGCAGCCGGCGGCGAGGGCGGGGCCGAGCTTCCAGGCCGTGATGATCAGCGGGTAGTTCCAGGGCACGATCGCGGCGACGACGCCGATCGGCTCGCGGGTCACGAGCGACAGCGCGTCGGGACCGGTCGGCCCGACCTCGCCGTAGACCTTGTCGATCGTCTCCGCGTACCACTGCATCGTCACGGCGGAGGAGGTCGCGTCGACGTGGATCGCGTCGCGGATCGGCTTGCCCACGTCGAGCGACTCGAGCAGGGCCAGCTCGTCGCGGTTCTCGCGCATCAGCTCGGCGAGCCGGAGCAGGACGCGTTTGCGATCCATCGGCTTCTGGCGGGCCCAGCGGCCGTCGTCGAACGAGGCCCGCGCAGCGCCGACCGCGCGAGAGGCGTCGGCCGCGTCGGCCTCGGCCACCTCGGCGATGAGGGAGCCGTCGCGACCCGTGATGTCTCGGAACGTCCGGCCTGAGGCCGCCGGCGCGAAGGCCCCGTCGATGAACAGCTCGGTTCGCGGCCGAATCGCGGCGGCTCGCTCGATCCAGTCCTCGGCCGTCAGCTTCCGCGGCGCCGCGGCGGTGTCGCTCATGCCGCATACCGCCGGATCGCGAGGTCGTCGAGCTCGATCCCGAGGCCGGGCAGCGGGGGCACCCGCAGGACGCCGTCCGCGTCGGGGCGGATCGGCGCGGTCAGGATCGCGTCGCGACGCTCCGGCGTCCAGCCCGGCGGGTCGTACGGGAACTCGAGGAAGGGCCCGGCGCCGACACCGGCCGCGACGTGGAGATTCGCCAGCAGACCGATGCCGTTGGTCCATGTGTGCGGGCTGTACCAGTGGCCGCGGGCCAGGACTCGCTCGGCGATCCGCCGCCCGTTGAGCATCCCGGCTGCCAGCACCACGTCCGGCTGATGGACGTCGAACGCGCCGGCCTCCAGGGCGGCCTCCAGCTCGCGATACGTGCGGGTCATCTCGCCGCCGGCGATCCGGATCCCGGGCACGGCCGCCCGCAATGCCGCCAGGCCCGCCAGGTCGCCACCGTCGAGCGGCTCTTCGAGCCACAGGACATCCAGCTCGGCCAACTGCTCGGCGATCGAACGCGCGGTCGCGAGATCGATCGCGGGCGTGATATCGCCGGCCATCCGCCAACCCTGGTTGAGGTCGACCATGATCGCCATCGTGTCGCCGACCGCCTCGCGCGTCGCGCGCACCGCCGCGAGCCCGTCCTCGAACCGCTGCGGATCCACCCGGATCTTCAGGGCCCGGAACCCCTCGGAGCGCATCGCGAGCGCCCGCTCCGCCCGCTCGGCCGCCGGCACGAGCGATCCGCACGACGCGTAGGCCGGGATCCCGGCCGAGGCGCCGCCGAACAGCTCGGCGACCGGCACGCCGGCGGCCTGGCCGGCGATGTCCCAGAGCGCGGCCTCGAGCGGCCAGTAGCGACCGGCGTGGAAGTCGATCGTCTCCAGGACCCGCACGTGGCGCTCGATCGCCAGCGGATCGCGGCCCACGAACAGGTCCGAGAACGCCTCGAAGCCGTCCATCGTGTCGCCCGAGCCGATGCCCACGACGCCCTCGTCGGTCTCGACGCGGACGATCGTCACCGGGAACGACGTGCGCGGATTCGGGTCCCAGGCCGCCGGGAAGGGCGGGTCGAGCGGGACACGCAGGCGGTCGATCCGGATCGCGCTGATCTTCACGGCGCGAGTATCGCCGACGCTCGCCGATGCGGTACTGTCGGGTCCCCGCCGTCCCGGCGGCCACGCGCACCGGAGGAGGACCGGACCGCTGATGGTCGAGCCGCGCCATCCAGCCGCCGTCGTGGAGTTCGACCACGTCACGAAGCGCTATGACGCGCCGACGGGCCGCAAGAAGGCGCAGTCCACGCCGGGCGCCGTGAACGACCTCTCGATCAAGGTCCCGGCCGGCCAGATCTGCGTCCTCGTGGGACCGTCCGGCTGCGGCAAGACGACCAGCCTGAAGATGGTCAACCGGCTGATCGAGCCGACGAGCGGCCGGATCCTCATCGACGGCCAGGACGCGTCGAAGCGCGAGTTGACCGACCTCCGCCGGAGCATCGGCTACGTGATCCAGCAGATCGGCCTGTTCCCGCACCAGACGATCGGCGAGAACGTGGCGACCGTGCCGCGATTGCTGGGCTGGCCGAAGGCCCGGCTCCGAGCGCGATCCGAGGAGCTGCTGGGGCTCGTGGGTCTCGATCCGTCGAAGTATCGCGACCGCTACCCGTCCCAGCTGAGTGGCGGCGAGCGGCAGCGCGTCGGCGTCGCCCGGGCGCTCGCCGCGGACCCGCCGATCATGCTGATGGACGAGCCGTTCGGCGCGGTTGACCCGATCGTCCGCGATCGCCTCCAGAACGAGTTCCTGCGGCTCCAGGAGCAGATCGCGAAGACGATCCTGTTCGTGACCCACGACATCGACGAGGCGATCAAGATGGGCGACCTCGTCGCCGTCTTCCAGACCGGCGGGATCCTCGCCCAGTTCGGGCCGCCGCTCGAGATCCTCGCCGCGCCCGCGTCCGAGTTCGTCGCCCGCTTCGTCGGTCAGGACCGCGGCCTGAAGCGCCTGTCGCTCCTGCGCGTCTCGGACGTCCCGCTGGTCGCTCCGATCACCGCCCGGGTCGGCGAGCCGGTCGCCGAGGCGCGGCGGCGCGTGGAAGCCGTCCCCCATCGCTACCTGCTGATCGTCGACGAGGCGAACCGGGCCCAGGGCTGGGCGGCCAAGGACGACCTGACCGGCGACGGCACCGTGTCCGCCGAGATGGCGAACCCGGTCTCGCCGCTCCTGAACAAGCGAACGACGCTGAAGGACGCCCTGTCGATGATGCTCGACGCCGACGTCCAGACCGGGATCGTCGTGGACCGGACGCAGGCGGTCCAGGGCCTGGTCACGATCGAGGCGGTGGCTCGCAAGATGCGCGAGGGAGAGCACTCGCCCGCCTTCGACGACCTGGCCCTGATCGCCGACTCCGGAGAGGCCGGGGAACTCGACCCCGGGGAGGCTGATCGGGCGGCGATCGAGACGGGGGCCTGAGATGCCGCCCGGCACGAAGATCTTCGACTTCTCGTGGATGTTCGGGCATCTCGACCAGATCTGGGTCCGGATCGTCCAGCACCTCCAGCTGACCGTCATCCCGCTCGCCCTCGGGATCGTCATCGCCCTGATCCTCGCGATCATCGCGATGCGGCGGCCCGGCACGTACGGCCCCATCACCGCCGTCACCGGGCTGCTGTACACGATCCCGAGCCTGGCGGCCTTCGCGTTCCTGGGATCGATCTACGGCCTGTCGCTCCTGACCGCCATCATCCCCCTGACGACGTACACGCTCCTGATCCTCTTCCGGAACTTCATCGCCGGGTTCAATGCGGTCCCCGCCGAGATCCTCGAAGCCGCCGAGGGCATGGGCTACACGCGCCGGCAGCGATTCCTCCGGGTCGAGCTACCGCTCGCGGTTCCGCTGATCATCGCGGGCATCCGGCTGACGAGCGTCACGACGATCGGGCTGGCCACGGTCGCCGCGGTCCTGGGTGACCCCTTCGGCGGCCTCGGTCAGCTGATCACCGAGGGAATCCAGAGCTTCTTCCCGACGAAGTACCTGCTCGGAGCGATCCTGTCCGTGCTCCTGGCGATCGCGGCCGACCTGCTGTTCGTGTGGTTCGAGCGGTTCATCACTCCGTGGGCGCGGGCGCGGGTCGTCCGCTGATGGACGACGTCGTCGCGTTCCTGACCGACCCCGCCAACTGGACCGGAACGACCGGGATCCCGAACCGCCTGGTCGAGCACCTGGTCATCTCGGGGCTCGCGCTCGCGTTCGCCGTCCTGATCGCGATTCCCCTGGGTCTGTACATCGGTCACACGAACCGCTGGTCGGGGCTCGCGATCAATCTCGCGAACATCGGCCGAGCCGTCCCGTCGTACGCGATGATGGTCATTCCACTGCCGCTCACGCTGACGCTCGCGCCCGTGCTCGGGTACGACCCGACGTTCGGGCTCGTCTTCCTGCCGATCTTCATCGCGATGTCGCTCCTCGCGATCCCGCCCCTGCTCGTGGCCACCTATGCCGGGCTCCGGTCCGTGGACCGCGAGCTGATCGAAGCCGGCCGGGGCATGGGCTTGAGCGAGCTTCAGATCGTGCGTCGGATCGAGATCCCCCTCGCCTCGTCGATCATCGTCGGCGGGTTCCGGACCGCGACGCTTCAGGTGATCGCCACGGCGACGATCGGGGCGATCCTGTCGGGTGGCGGTCTCGGCCGGTTCATCGTCGATGGGCGCAACCAGGGTCTCGCCGGACGAGCTTCCATCTATGCGGGCGCGATCCTCGTCGCGGCGCTGGCGATCGGTGTGGACCTGATCCTGGCCGCGGTCCAGACCCAGCTGACGCCACGAGCCGTCAGGAAGCAGGGCATCCAGGCGGTCCGAGCCGTCACGAATCTCGCCGAGGTCGCGCCCGGCGGCGGAGCGACCGGCGGACCCGCGATCTAGACGCCCCGCCCGTCGCCGTGCCTGAATCGCAACCGGATTCCTGACAGACGCGTGCGCGAACCGCTGGTAAGGTACGCGGGCGATGCCGCGCCGAATGCGGCATGACTGAGGAGGAACACCCATGCGGACCCCCCGCGTGCTGGCTGCCGGCCTGACCGTCATGGTCCTGGTCGGAGCCTGTAGCACCGGCGGCGGCGCGACCCAGAGCCCGTCGTCGTCGACGGCGGCCAGCGCCCCTGCGTCGGCCCCGGCCTCGGCGCCGGCTTCGGAGGCCGCCAAAGCCTCGATCAAGATCGGCTCCGACAACTTCTACGAGTCGAAGCTCATGGGCGAGATCTACGCCCAGGTGCTCGAGAACGCCGGTTACCCGGTCGAGCGCAAGTTCGGCCTCGGGTCGCGCCAGGAGCGGATCCCGCTCATGGACGCCGGCCAGGTGGACATGGTCGCCGAGTACGTCGGATCCGGCCTCGGCTTCTACGACAAGACGAAGATCACCGGCGACGGCCAGCAGAACGCGACCGCGCTCCAGGACGCGTTGAAGTCGAAGAACATCACCGTTCTCGGCATCACGCCGGCCCAGGACACGAACGCGTTCGCGGTTCGGTCCGACACCGCCTCCAGCCTCAGCCTGGCGAAGATCAGCGACACCGTCGCGCACCAGGACGAGCTGAAGTGGGGCCTCCCGTCCGACTGCGACACGAACCCGCTCTGCTCCGGCGCGCTGAAGGACTACGGCCTGACCTATCCGCCCAAGCAGCGCACCGCCCTCGACGCCTGCAGCGTCCCGATGGCGACGGCGCTCCAGGGCAAGGCCATCGACGTGGCCGAGTTCTGCTCGACCCAGCCGGCGATCGCCCAGTTCGGCTTCGTCGTCCTCGAGGACGACAAGAAGACCCAGCCGGCCGAGAACATCGCCCCGCTCGTCCGGGACGACTACCTCGCCAAGGTCGACAAGGCCGCCTTCCAGGCGCTTCTCGACGCGGCGTCCGCCAAGGTCACGACCGACGAGCTCACGAAGATGGGCCAGGCGGTCGACGTCGACCACAAGGACATCGCCGAGGTGGCCAAGGCGTTCCTCCAGGCCCAGGGCCTGATCAAGTAACCATTCGCTCGCGCGATCTGCGAAGCCCGTCCGGTCCCCGGGCGGGCTTCGTCATGTCCGATGGTGGGCTGACGAGATGACGGTCACCCTCACCGGGCGAGACCTCCGTCGCGCGGACCTCGTGCGGGTCGCGCGCGGCCGCGATCGCGTCGCGCTGGGTGACGCGGCGCGCGCGGGGATGGATGCGACTCGCGCAGTCGTGGAGGCCGCGATCGCCCGCGGCGACCCCATCTACGGGACGACCACCGGGGTCGGCGTCCTGAAGCGGGTCGGCGTCGCCCCGGCCGACGGCGCGGCGTACTCGAACCACATGCTCGCCCACCACGTCGTGAGCCACGGCGAGCCCGTCGGCGAGGACGTCGTCCGGGCGACGCTCCTACGGCTCGCAAACCATCTGGCGGAGGGCTCGCCGGGCGTGCGACCGGCCGTCGCGGACCGACTCATCCGCGCGCTCAATGACCGCGAGTTGCCGGCGCTCCGGCCCGTGGGCTCGGTTGGCTCGGCGGATCTCGCCCCCCTGGCCGAGCTGGTCGTTCCGCTGTTCCGCGAGGTCTCCCTCGAGCCGGGCGAAGGCACCGCGCTCCTCGACAACAACGCGTTCTCGACGGGCTGGGCCGCCTTGGCCCTGACCGATGCGATCGGGCTCATCGGTCTGCTCGACGTCTCGGGCGCCACGAGCCTCGACGGCTTCGCCGCCAACCCGTCGCCGCTCCACGCCGCGGTCGGCGCGGCCCGGCCGCATCCGGGCATCCGGCGCTCGTTGGCCCGCCTGACGGCCCTGCTCGAGGGCTCCGCGATCCACGACCCGGACGGCCCGCGCAACCTCCAGGACCCGCTCTCGTTCCGGAACCTGCCCCAGCTCCACGGCGCTGCCCGCGATGCGCTGGACCACGCGGACGCGATCCTGGCGATCGAGCTGAACGCGAACCAGGGCAACCCGATCGTGGTCCCCGGCGAGGGCCGCCTCGTCTCGGTCGCCAACTTCGAGATCCTGCCGCTGGCAGCCGTCCTCGACTACGTCCGGGTCGTCCTCGCCTCGGTGCTGGGCGCCGCGTCGGAGCGCGTGACGAAACTCCTCTACCCGTTCTGGTCGGGCCTGCCGACGGGGCTCGTGCCCGAGCCGGACACGGCCGAGGCCGGCTTGACGTATCTCAGCCTGGCCGCCCAGTCTCTGGCGGTGGAAGCCCGCCTCCTCGCCCAGCCCGTCTCGTTCGAGCTCGTCTCGACCTCGCACGCCGAAGGGATCGAGGATCGGACGACGAACGCCCCGCTCGCTGCCCGCCGCCTCGCCGAGCAGGTCGATCTGGGTGGGCGCATCGCGTCGATCGAGCTCGCGGTCGCGGCACAGGCCATCGAGCTCCGCGGCCGGCGGCCGGGGCGCGGAACGAAGACCGCGGTGGCGATCACGCGCGGCCACCTCCCGTTCGTCGGCCTCGGCGACCATGTCCCGGACGTCGAGCCGCTCGTCGCGGCCATCCGCCAGGGCGCGTTCGACGAACTCATCGGCGATGACCAGCACGATCCGCACCCGGGGGAAGCCGATGGCGACGGCTCGTGACCGACCGCCCGAGGAGGCCGGGGAGGACACCTCCTTCGCCCGCGGGCTGCGCGTCCTCCTGACGATCGCCGATCGGGGCGAGGTCCGGGCGGACGAGCTGAGCGTCCTGCTGGGCTCCCCGGTCTCCACCGTCTACCGCTACCTGCGGACGCTCAGCGACTTCGGGTTCGTCGACCGCCAGGGGTCGTCGTACCGGCTGGGCCCGCGGCTGATCATCGGCAGCGGCGCGAACGTCACCGCGGAGGAGCTGATCCGAACGGCCGACCCCGTCCTTCGCCTGCTCGAGGAGGAGACAGGGGAGACCGCGATCATCGTCCGCAGGATCGGCCTCGCCGCCGTGTGCCTCCACGAAGTGCCGTCCCGCCAGGCCCTCCGGGTGACGATCGCGCCGGGCGAGTCACTGCCGCTCCAGGGCGGCGCCTTCGGCAAGGCGCTCCTCGCGTTCGCCCCACCCGACATCCAGGACGAGGTGCTGGGGCTCGAGGCACTGCCGGGCGCGCCCGAGCCGGAGCGCCTCCGGGCGGATCTGGCCGAGGTCGTGACCACCGGCGTGGCGAAGTCGGTCGGCGAGCTCCTTTCTGGCACGGTGGGGATCGCGGTTCCCATCTTCCGGCACGATGGGATCGTCGCCGCGATCGGGGTGATCGGGCCGGAAGGCCGCTGTGGCCTCGCGTGGCGCACGCGGGTGGCCCGCCTGCTCCCGGGCGCCGCCGGCTCGATCGTCGGCGCGCTGACGGTGGGACTTTCGGCCCAGGACTCTCGTCATCCGGAATAGTTCGATCTCAGGATTTGACAATTCCAGCGGGACTTCTATGCTCCGCGCTCGATGGACCTGCTGCAGCGTCTCGAGCCGGTGTCCCAGGCGTACGCCAGCATGCCCGTCGCGGAGGCGTTCACGTGGAGTGACGCCGGCACGGACCTGGGCGACGGCGAGTGGTACCTCGTGGCCTTCCGGTCGGTCCGCCGCGCCGATGCAGATGCCGATCGGCTGACCCGGTTCGACGAGCTCGCCCACCAGGAGGCAGCCACCTCCGAGGGGTTCGTCCACTACTTCAAGGGACCCCTCGCGGTAGGCGGGGCCTGCCTGTCGTTCTGCCTGTGGCAGTCGCGCGCCGACGCCCGGGCGGCCGCGGGTCGGCCCGCCCACGTGCAGGCCGTCAGCCTGATCGACGAGATGTACGCGTCCTACACGCTCGAGTTCCACCGGGTCACCCGGACGGCCGGCGGTCCGCTGGCCTTCGAGCCCTATGACCGGCCCGGCGCGCCATCGCACGTCCACGTGACGGGCGTGGACCTCCACCCCGTCGTCGACCGCCCGGCCGCGCTGCTGCCCGCCGTTCGACCCGCGGCGCTCTGACGCAGCCGATCGCCCGCGCGCGGATCCTCGCGCCGGGACTCCTTGCCGCGATCGCGCTCGCCGCGGTCGCCCGCATCGTCACGAGCCTGCTTCCTTCGGTCGTGTCCGAGGTGACGGTCGCCGTCCTCCTGGGCCTCCTCGTCGGGGGCGTTCCGGCCGCTCGGTCCGTGTCGCTGGCTCCGGGGCTGCGCTTCGCCGCGGAGAAGCTCCTCCGCCTGGGGATCGTGCTGCTCGGGGCGAAGCTGTCCGTCGACGAGATCGTGCGGATCGGCGGGCCCGCGATCCTGATCATCGTCGTGACGATGTCGGCCGCGATCGGCCTGGTCCTGGGGCTGTCGCGGATCGCCGCAATCGACGGACGGCTCGCGACGCTCCTGGCCGTCGGGATGGCCGTCTGTGGCAACACCGCGGTCGTCGCCACCTCGCCGGTCGTCAACGCGCGGCCGCGCGACACCGCCTATGCCGTCGCGACGGTGACCCTGTTCGGGACGATCGCGGTGTTCGCCTACCCGCTGATCGGGCACGCGGCCCATCTGGGTGACCCGGTCTTCGGGCTGTGGTCGGGGATCGCGATCAACGACACGAGCCAGGTCGTGGCGGCGAGCTCGGCCTACTCGCCGGGCGCGTTCGAGATCGCGACCGTCGTGAAGCTGTTCCGGAATGCCCTGATGGCACCGCTGATCCTCGCGATCGCGTGGGCCTGGACGAGGCGGACGGGAACGGCGGGCGACACGCGCCTGGGCGTCCGCCGGGCGCTGCCCGTCTTCGTCCTGGGCTTCCTCGCGCTGGCCGCGATCCGGTCCGTGGGCCTGATCGACGCCGCCGCGGCGACCAGCTTCGACAGCGCCGCTCGATCGCTGATCCTCGTGGCGTTGACGGCCGTCGGGCTGAACGTCCGGCTCGAGGACCTCCGCGAGGCCGGGCCGCGGCCGTTGCTCATCGGCCTGGGCGCGGCGCTCGTCGTGGGGACCGTCACGATCCTCGCGATCTCCACGTTCGGGCTGGCAAACGGGCTCGTCGCCGGCTGATCGTCTCCGCCCCGCGGCGCCGTCCGGGCGCGGTCCGCCAGCGCGAGCGGCGGGAGCAGCGCGGTCCGGCGGCGCGGGGACCGTGTTTCACCACGCCCCACAAGTGACCGCCGAGCGCCCGGCCTCCGGTCCGCTGCTGGCCTACGGCCGACGGATGTGGGGTGAGGTGCAACAACGAGCGTCGGAAGGACCAATCGAGATGGCGGCCCGGACGCCAGACGTCCGTTGTGGGCCCAGGTGAAACACCGCGGGCAGGCGGGCAGGCGGGCTGGCGGGGGCTCGGGACGGCGGGAGCGTTCGGCCCGAACGCGGCGCCCCGCCCCGCGGTGCGCTACGGCGCGCTCTTCGCCTCGTCGGCACCGGTCGTCGGGGCCCAGCCGATGCGCAGGAACGCGATCAGCCCGCCGATCGAGGTGATCACGAGGATCACGCCGTGGCTGAGCAGGCCGATCGCGAGCGCCGTCGCGGCCGGCAGCCCGATCGTCGTCCCGGTTGCGACCGCGGCCGCCTCGAACGTGCCGATGTTCGAGGGGGCCGCCGGGATCGCCGCTGCCAGCGCGACGCCGGAGGTCATCAGCGCCGCCTGGCCGATCGACAGCTGGACGCCGAGCGCCTGGCCCAGCGCCGCGACCGCGAGCAGCGAGCAGGTCCAGGCGGCGGCCGTGGCCAAGAGGGTCTCGACGAGTGTCCGAGGCCGGCTGACGACGCCCAACCCGCCCTGGAGGCTCCGTCCCAGCTCGCGGACCTGGGGCCAGCGCTCGACATACGCGGCGATCCGGTCGACACCCGGCAGGCGATGCGCCACGATCCCGATCGCCACGGCCGCCAGCAACAGGCCGGCCACCGCCGCACCGATGAACACCGCGCTGACGAGGACGCCACGGACGCTCAGGACGAGCAGCGCCACGGAGGCGATCGCGACGACCGCGACCAGGTCGACCACCCGCTCGATCACGACCGTCCCGAGCGCCGCGGCCCGGCTGAGCCCCTCGCGATCGCCCAGGTAGTGGCTCCGGACCAGCTCGCCGAGCCGCGCTGGCAGGATGTTGTTGGCCGCGTATCCGACGAGGAGATAGCCGAACATCGGCAGGAAGCGGACCGGTGCGATCGGCTGGATCAGCCGCTGCCAGCGCAATCCGCGGAAGGCCAGATCGCCCGTCGACAGGGCGGCGCCCAGGAGCACCCAGCGCAGGTCCGCACGACTCAGGGCGTCGGCCGTCTTCGAGACGTCGACGGTCCCGAGAACGAGCGCGACGGCGACGACGGAGATGGCGATCCCGACGACCGCCCGCAGGATCGCTCCCCGCTGCACCCGCGTTGAGCTCGGCCGGCCGGTCAGGCCGCCGCGCCGGGCGGCTGCGGGCCACGTGCCGTCAGCTGCGCACTGCGGCGGACGCCGATCCGGTGGAGGAGGTAGCGCGCGACGACCCGCAGGGTCGACGTGCCGTACACGACGCTCCGCTTGAATCCCACCGAGCTCGCCTCGTCGAAGTAGCGCGTCGGCACCGCGATCTCGCCGATCCGGCGGCCCATCCCGGCGGCGACGACCTGGGCGATCAGCTCCTGGTCGAAGACGAAGTCGTTCGAGTTCAGCTGGTACGGGATCGTCTCGAGCAGTCGCCGGCTGTAGGCCCGCAATCCCGTGTGGTACTCGGACAGGCGGAGCCCGAACGCGAGGTTCTCGACGAGGGTCAGGAACCGGTTGGACACGTACTTCCAGCGCGGCATGCCACCCGCCAGCGGGTCACCCAGGAAGCGCGAGCCCAGCATCAGGTGCTTCTCGCCGGCCAGGATCGGGGCGATCAGGTCGGGAATCCGGGTCGCGTCGTACTGGTAGTCGGGGTGGAGCATCACGACGACGTCGGCGCCCTGGGCGAGGGCCGCCTCGTAGCACGTCTTCTGGTTGCCGCCATAGCCCAGGTTCTGCTGGTGGATGATCACGTCGAGCCCGAGCTGGCGGGCGATGTCGACGGTCTCGTCCTTCGACACGTCGTCGACGAGGACGATCCGGCCCACGATCTCGTGGGGGATGTCGGCGTAGGTCCGCTCGAGCGTCTTCGCCGCGTTGTAGGCGGGCATGACGACGACGACCAGCGGGCTGGTCGCAGCCGAGGATCCGTCCTGCGCCGCGGGCGCAGGGTCGGTTGGGCGGTCCACGAGGCGGAAGCCTAACCCATGGACGACGGGCGCCGGATGGCTCGATCGTCCCGTCATCGCGTCGACACGGGCCGGCCGGGTCCGTGTGGCACGATGGCGCCAGCCCAATGCCCGCGGAGACCCCGATGTTCGAACGCCTCTTCGGCGGCCAGGTCAAGGACCCTCAGGCCGCCGGCCGCATCCCGCCCGGCCAGTACAAGACCGACAAGTTCCCGGTCCTCCACTACGGCTCCGTGCCGCGGACCGATCTGGGGACGTGGGACTTCAAGGTCTACGGCGAGGTCGACAACCCGTTCACCTTGACCTGGGAGCAGTTCAAGGCGCTGCCCCGCAAGACCGTCCACACCGACATCCACTGCGTGACGCGCTGGACGAAGCTCGACACGGACTGGGAGGGCGTCCCGATCCAGGAGATCCTGCGGCTGGCCCAGGTCCGCCCCGCCGCGACCCATGTCGTCTCGCACGCCGAGCAGGGCTACACCGCGAACGTGCCACTGAGCGTGCTCGACGATGACGACGTCCTGCTCGCCGACACGTTCGGCGGCGAGCCACTCGAGCCGGAGCACGGCTGGCCGCTCCGCCTCGTGATCCCGAAGAAGTACTTCTGGAAGAGCTCCAAGTGGATCCGCGGGCTCGAGTTCCTGGACCACGACCAGCTCGGATTCTGGGAGCGCTACGGCTACAACAACGACGCCGATCCCTGGAAGGAAGAGCGCTTCAGCGAGTGACCTGCACCCGCGCCGCGGCGCCGGTGCTGCTCGCGGCCGTCAGCTGGCCTCGGCCAGGGCCTCGGCGAACTGGCTCTGGTACAGCGCGGCGTAGGCGCCGCCGCGGGCCAGGAGGTCCTCGTGGCTGCCCTGCTCCACGATCGAGCCGCGCTCCATCACGAGGATCGTGTCGGCGTCGCGGATCGTGGACAGCCGGTGCGCGATCACGAACGTCGTCCGGCCGTGCATCAGGCGCGCCATCGCCCGCTGGATGAGGACCTCGGTCCGGGTGTCGACGGACGAGGTCGCCTCGTCGAGGATCAGGATCGGCGGATCGGCGAGGAACGCCCGGGCGATCGTCAGGAGCTGCTTCTCGCCCGCCGAGACGTTCGTCGCGTCGTCGTCGATCACGGTGTCGTACCCGTCGGGCAGCGTCCGGACGAAGTGCTCGGCGTGAGCTGCCTCGGCCGCCGCGTGGAGCTCCTCGTCCGTCGCGTCGAGCCGGCCGTACGCGATGTTCTCGCGGATCGTGCCGTGGAACAGCCACGTGTCCTGGAGGACCATCCCGAACGCGCGGCGCAACGCATCCCGCTGGAGGTCCCGGGTGTCGATCCCATCGATCGTGATCCGCCCGCCGTCGATCTCGTAGAACCGCATCAGGAGGTTGACGAGGGTCGTCTTGCCGGCGCCCGTCGGCCCGACGATGGCCACCGTCGCGCCGGCGGGGACGGTCAGATCGAGGCCCTCGATCAGCGGCCGGTCGGGCTCGTAGCGGAACGAGACATCGTCGAACACGACGGCACCGGTCGGCTCGCGGAAGGCGGGGGCGCCCTTGGGATCGGCCTTTTCCTCCTTCTCGTCGAGCAGCTCGAAGACGCGCTCGGCCGAGGCGACCGCCGACTGGAGGACATTCACGACGCCGGCGACCTGGAGGATCGGGAACGTGAACTGGCGGGAGTACTGGATGAACGCCACGACGTCGCCGATCGACATCTGGCCGGACGCGACCCGCAGCCCGCCGATGACCGCGATCGCGACGTAGTTCAGGTTCGAGATGAAGCTCAGCGCCGGCTGGATGATCCCGGAGATGAACTGGGCCCGCCGGCTGGCGTCGTACAGCCGTTCGTTCTCCTGGTCGAACCGCTCGATCGCCTCGCGCTGGCGCCCGAACGCCTTGACGATCGCGTGACCGGTGTGCATCTCCTCGACATGGCCGTTCAGGGCGCCCGTCGACGACCACTGGGCGACGAACTGCTGCTGCGAGCGGCGGACGATGACCATCGTCACGATCAATGAAGCGGGCACCGCAAGGATCGAGACGACGGCCAGCAGCGGGCTGATCGTCAGCATCAGGATCAGCATCCCGACGATCGTCAGGAGCGAGGGGATCAGCTGCGACAGGCTCTGCTGGAGCGACTGGCCGATGTTGTCGATGTCGTTCGTGACCCGGCTCAGCAGGTCGCCGCGCGGGATCGTGTCGAAGTAGCGCAGCGGCAGCCGGCCGAGCTTCGCGTCGACGTCCAGGCGGAGCCGGTAGACGGTCCGCTGGGCCACGCCGGCCATCAGGAACGACTGGCCCCAGTTGAACACGGCGCTCGCGAGATAGAGGGCGGCGAGGGTCGTGAGGATCCCGCCCAACGCACCCAGGTCGATCCCGGTGCCCGGATGGAGATGCATCCCGGACAGCAGGTCCGCAGCCCGGTTGTCGCCCTGGGCCCGCAGGCCGGCGATCACCTGCTCCTGGCTGACGCCGGCCGGCATCGACTTGCTGACGGTCCCCTCGACGATCAGGTCGAAGGCGCCACCGATGATCTTCGGCCCGATGACCTGGATGAACACGCTGACGACCGCCAGGGCGAACACGCCCGCGATCCGCGGCGCCTCCGGTCGGAGGTTGCCGAACAGGCGCTGGAGCGAGCCGCGGAAGTCCTTCGACTTCTGGGGCGGCAGGCCCATGCCCATGCCGAACATGCCCGGTCCGCCGCCGGGCCGGCCCGCCGGACGCCCGCCCGGTCCGGCCGCGCCCGGAGTCCCGGGCCGCCCGGGACCGCCCGGGGCCGCGCCAGCGGTGCGGGCGCCAGCCGGGACGGCGCTGGGTCCCGTGCCGTTGCCGCCGGCTCCGGAGCCGTTGCCACCGGGTCGGGCCGTCACGCGACGGCCTCCTTCTCGGACAGCTGCGAGTAGACGATCTCGCGGT
This sequence comes from Candidatus Limnocylindrales bacterium, assembly GCA_035693125.1. Lineage (GTDB taxonomy): Bacteria > Chloroflexota > Limnocylindria > Limnocylindrales > CSP1-4 > CF-46. The sequence goes on from DASSHB010000108.1 coordinate 25,177, forward strand.
AGGTCTCGTTGGAGGCGAGCAGCTCTCGGTGCGTGCCGATCCCGACGATCTCGCCGGCCTCGAGCACGATGATCTGATCCGCGTTGAGGATCGTCCCGACGCGCTGGGCCACGATGATCTTCGTCGCCGAGGCCAGATTCCGGTCGAGCGCCTGGCGGAGCCGGGCGTCCGTCGCGAAGTCCAGCGCGCTGAAGCTGTCGTCGAAGATGTAGATCGGGGCGTCCTTCACGATCGCCCGCGCGATCGCGAGACGCTGGCGCTGCCCGCCGGAGACGTTGCTGCCGCCCTGGGCGATCGGGGAGTCGAGGCCGGCGTCCATCTCCTCGACGAAGTCGCGCCCCTGGGCAATGTCGAGCGCGCGCCACAGCTCGGTCTCGCTGGCGTCGGCCTTGCCGAACCGGAGGTTCGAGGCGACGGTGCCGGCGAACAGGAACGCCTTCTGGGGGATCACCCCGATCCGGGCCCAGACGTCCTCGCGATCCATCGCCTTCACGTCCACGCCGTCGACCAGGACGGTGCCGCGCGTCGCGTCGTAGAAGCGCGGGATCAGGTTGATCAGGGTCGACTTGCCGGAGCCCGTGCTGCCGACGATCGCGGTGGTCCGACCCGGCGCGGCGCGGAACGAGATCCCTTTCAGCACCGGCTCCTCGGCGCCCGGATAGCGGAACTCGACGTCGCGGAACTCGACGACGCCGCGGTCCAGGCCGTCCGCCGGCGGCGAGACCGGGCTCGTCGGATCGCTGATCGACGGGGCGGTCTCGAGGACCTCCTTGATCCGCCCGGCCGAGACCGCCGCGCGCGGGATCAGGATGAACATGAAGGTCGCGGTCAGGACGGCGAACAGAATCTGGGCGAGGTACTGCTGGAACGCGGTCAGGTTGCCGATCGACAGCGCGCCGTCCTCGACGCGCAGGGCGCCGAACCAGATCGCTGCGACCGTCGACAGGTTGAAGATCGCCATGATCGTGGGCTGGGTGAAGGCGAACAGGCGGCCGCCCCGGAGCTGGACGTCGTACAGGTCGCGACTGGCTTGCTCGAACCGTGCCTCCTCATGACGCGTCCGGACGAACGCCCGGATCACCCGCACGCCCGCGAGGCTTTCGCGCATCACCTGGTTGATCCGGTCGAGGCGGATCTGGGTGGCCCGGAAGATCGGGATCAGGCGGCTCATCGTGATCCCGATCAGGACGCCCATCGCCGGGATCGCCACGAGCAGGAGTCCGGACAGCGGGACGTCGGTTCGGAGGGCCATGATCACGCCGCCGACGATGAGGATCGGCGCGGAGACCATGACCGTCAGCGCGACGAACAGGACCTGCTGGACCTGCTGGACGTCGTTCGTGTTGCGGGTGATCAGCGACGGCGGTCCGAAGCGGTTGACCTCGACCTGGCTGAACGTCTCGACCGACGAGAAGACGGCCCGGCGGACGTCCCGTCCGAAGCCCATCGCGATCCGCGAGCTGAGATACACCGACGCGACGGCCGCGAGGCCGATCAGTGCGGTGACGAGGAGCATGAACCCGCCGACCCGGACGACGTAGTCCGTGTCCCCGGTCAGCACGCCCTGGTTGATGATCTCGCCGTTCAGCTCCGGCAGGTACAGGTTGCCGATCGCCTGCACGAGCAGGAGCGCGATGACGATCACGAGCTCGCGGGAATACGGACGCAGGAAGGTTCGGAGCAGGCGGATCACCCGGCGTCTCCTTCGGTCGAGCTGGATGGGTCGGCTGCGGCCTCGGCTGCGGCCGAGGCGTGAATCGCGGCCCGGGCGGCGCGGACGGCACGGAGGCCCACGAGGAACGATTCGAGCTCCTCCTCGCTGAGCCGGGCAAGGACGCCGGTCAGGTGCTCCCGGCGGGCAGCCATCATGTCCCGGAACACCGCGACACCCGCCTCGGTCGGCGACACGAGCACGATCCGGCGATCCGCCTGGTCGTGCCGGCGCTCGACCAGTCCACGCTCCTCCATCCGGGTGACGATCCCCGTGGCGCTCGCCACCGAGACGTCGAGCGTCTCCGCCAGATGCGACATCGACATGGGGCCGTCGGCCTCCAGGACCGTCAGGACGTGGAGATGGATCAGGCTCAGCGAGCCCTTGAGCCAGTTGCGGAAGACTTTGACCCGATCCTGGGCCTTCCACGAGGTGAGCTCGTCGACGACCTCGACGACCATGAGGGTCCGCTGAGCCTCGGTGCTGCCGGCGGCCGCCCCGGCAACCCGGTGACGGCGAATGCGCAGCCCGGCCGCCGCGGCCGCGCCCGGGGTCACGTCGGGCTGGGACTCAGGATTTGTCAATGGCACCTAAATAATCTATCCCGCCCATATGATCCCTGTCAACGGGCGAACACGGATGCGCCCCACCCGGCGCGGCCAGGCGGGGCGCGAGAAGCCGCGATCAGGCCGGTGGCACGTTCTGGTTGAGCCGGAACACGTTCCGCGGATCGTGGCGGCGCTTGATCGAGGCGAGGGTCTCGTAGGCCCCATGGGGATAGGCCGAGCGGATCCGCTCCTGGCCCTCGTCGCCGAGGAAGTTCGCGTAGACGCCCCGCACCCGCGCTGCGAACGCGTCGAAGACTCTGGTGGTCCACGCATCGGCCGGGGCGGCGTCCGCGCCGACCTCGAACAGGCTCATCGCGGCGACCAGGACGCTCGCGTCGCGCTGCGAGAACGCCGTCGCGCCCGGCGCCACGCGCGCCATCGCCCCGCCCAGGACGCGGATCTGGGTCATGACCGCCGGGCTGCCCGCATCGCGCATCAGGGCCACGATGCAGTCCGCGTCCGCGATCGTCAGGTCGTCGGTGAACCAGGAACGGATGCTGCCGCCGCCGCGCGCCGTGCCGGCGTCCGTGAACTGGTGGATCGCCGAGTACGGCATCGGGCCCACGAGGTCGGCGATCGGCTCGCCCAGGGCGCGGATCGGCGCCCAGGCCGCCTGACCCGCATCGAGCTCGCCGTCGTACACGCCCAGGACGAACAGCATCAGCTGCCCGACCCGCTCCGCCGGGATGAACGGCAGCGGCGGCGCGAACATCACGTACGAGATGAGGGTCAGCTCGTCCGGCGCCTCGCGCGCGGCGCGAACGAGCCCGGCGATCGCGTCGGCCGTCGCCGGCAGGGCCAGCCCGCCGCCCACGACCATCCCGACCTCGACGAGCCGGTACACGAAGCGCGTCACGATGCCGACGTTGCCGCCGCCACCACGGATCGCCCAGAACAGGTCTGGATGGTGCTCCTCGTCGACCGTCAGGATCCGGCCGTCGGCGGTCACAAGCTCGGCGGCGGCCACGTGGTCGACGGTCAACCCGTGCTTGCGGGCCAGGAAGCCGATGCCACCGCCCGTCGTCAGGCCGCCGATCCCGACGCTGGCCGTATCGCCGAAGGGGACCGCCAGACCGTGGGCCGCGGCCGCGGCCGTGACCTCGCCGGCCGTCAGTCCCGTCTGGGCCCAGGCCAGTCGCCCCTCGGGGTCGATCAGGAGGCCCTTCAGCGCGGACAGGTCGATCACGAGCCCGCCATCGGTCGTGCCATCGCCCTTCAGGCTGTGGCCGCCACTGCGGACGGCGATCTCGAAACCATGACGGGTCGCGAACCGGACGGACCCGGCGACATCGTCGGCATCGGCGACGCGGACGATCAGCTCCGGCCGGCGATCGAACCGTGAGTTGTGGACCTCGCGCGATTCGTCGTACGCGACGTCGTCCGGGAGGATGACCGAGCCGCTGAGGGATGCGGCGAAGGCGGCAAGCTCGGCGGAGGTCGGCGCGGTCGGGAGAGGCGCGCCGGCGTCGAGGGAGCGCGGTCGAAAGGCTTCCATTGGGGAGGGGTCTCCGCTGGGTTTGATGGCGAGTGGGGGCGCTCAGCCGATCCTCGCCAACCCCTTGCGCTGGGTCTGCCGACGTCCGCCGTCGAACCTTCGGACGTTGCGCCCGGCCCGGCGCTGACGAATGACGATGCCGCGCGACGCGTCAGCTGCGGCGCGGGCCGGCCATCCGGTCGTCCGGCCGGAAGAAGCGGAGCCGCTGGCGGAGGAGCAGGTTCTCGCGGTCGATCAGGGCCAGCAGCGTCCGCAGCCGGCGCTCCGTGGTCTCGGCCTCGAGGAGGGCCTGGCGGCGGGGTGCCTCGATCTGGAGGATCCCGGCGAGGAGGTACGAGAGGACCGTCGGATCGTCCGGGATCGCCACCCGACGCGTCTTGCCACCGTCGCCGGTCGGAGCTTCCGAGGCCGCCTCCGGATCGGCGGCCGTCGCCTCTCCCGAATCATCGTCGTCGGCCGTCTCGACCTCGACCCGGACGTCGATCTCCTCGGCCGTCTCGCCGGACCGCGGCTGGAGCAGCTCGAGATAGGTCACGAACCGGCGGGTCGCGGTCATCGCGAGACGGTGCGCGACCTCGTCATCGCCGACCGTCTCGGTCAGGACGTCCACCTCGGCCACGAGGTAGGGCCGCTTGCCCGAGAGGACGCGCCGGATCTCGAACCGGCGCGTTCCCACGACGAGCAGGTCGTAGCGGCCGTCGTCGTACGCGCCCGCGTCGCGGATCTCGGCGATCGTCCCGATCCCGGTGAACGAGATCGCCCCGGTCCCCACTTCGCGACCGTGGCGGATCAGGACGATCCCGAACGGCGACGACGCCTCCAGGCAGTGCCGGATCATCGCCCGGTAGCGGTCCTCGAAGACATGGAGCGGCAGGGCGATCCCCGGGCAGAGGACGGTGTTCAGCGGGAAGAGCGGCAGTTCCATCCGGCGGTCATCCCAGCGACGTCGGGTGGGTGCGACGTGTCGGGCGACAGTCTAGGGAATGGCGCCCGCCCGGCGCGGGGTCTGCGATAGAGCCCGGCGCGCGACGATCGCCCGACGCGGACGTGGTTCCATGGCGCGAGATGCGCGCGGATTGGTATGCCTCGAAACGGGCGATCGTGGGTCGGCTCGACCCACTCGTGCGGGCGCTCGCGGCGCGCGGCATCGCGCCGGACGCGGTGACCCTGGCGGCCGTCCCGATCGCGGCGATCGGCGGTTTGGCGATCGCGCTCTCGCCGGGCGCACCGTTCCTGCTCGTCGCCGTCCCGATCGCTGCCGGCCTCCGGCTGGGGACGAACCTGATCGACGGGGCGCTGGCCCGCGCCACGGGGCGATCCCACCCGCGGGGCGAGCTGCTGAACGAGGTCGTGGACCGGGTCGCAGACGTCCTGCTGATCGCGCCGGTCGCCGTCCTGCCGGGCGCCCAGCCGGCGATCGTGCTGCTGGGCGTCGCCGGGGCGATCCTTGCCTCGTTCATCGGCGTGGTCGCGAAGGCGGCCGGGGCCGAGCGGCTCTACGGCGGCGTGCTGTCGAAGCCGGGCCGGATGGCGCTGCTGTCCGCCTTCGCGCTGGCCGCGCTCCTCGCCGGCGGCGGGGTCTGGGCGTGGTTCGGGCCGCTGCTCCTGGCGGGCACGGCGCTGACGGCAGGGGAACGCGCGATCGTCGCCTGGCGTCGGCTGTCATGACGCCGACGCCGGCTCGAGCGCCCACGCCGTGGCGGACCGTCGGGGCCCGGGCCGGGAGCTATGGCGTGCTGGGTCTCGCGCTGGCCGTCGCCGTCGCCCTCGGGACGCCCGGAATCGCGGGCCTCTCGATCGTCCTCGGAGCCATCGGGCTCGTCGAGTGGTCGCGCCTCGCCGACCTGCCGCTCCACCACCGCATCGCCCTCCAGGTCGCGAACGTCGTGATCCTCACGCTGGTCGCGTGGCTCGGTGCCGGGGCGGCCGAGTGGATCGTCGGCGGGACGATCCTGGCCGGTCTGGCCTGGCCGGTCGTCCGGGCGGATCCGAGCCGTGCGATGCGTGACCTGGGATTCGCGGCGCTCGGGGTGATCCTTCTCCCGGGCCTCCTGGCGCATGGCGTTGCCTTGTCGGTGGAGCATGGGCCGGCGGGGGCCGCCACCTTCGCCGCCCTCGCCGTCGCGGTGGCCCTGTCCGATGTCGGCGCGTTCCTGGTCGGCCGGCGCTACGGCCAGACGCCACTGGCTGCGCGGCTCTCGCCGAACAAGACCCGCGCCGGCGTCGCGGGCAACCTGGCCGGCGCGGCGATCGGGATCCTCGTTTTCGCACCGGTCCTGGAACCGGCCTTCGGCGTCCCGTTCGTCATCCTCCTCATCCCGCTCGTGGCGGCGGGGGCCGTGTGGGGCGACCTGCTCGAGTCGGCCGCGAAGCGCGAAGCGGGCGTGAAGGATGCCGCCGGCTGGCTGCCCGGCTTCGGCGGGATCCTCGACCGGATCGATTCGCTCCTCGTGACCCTGCCGCTGGCTTTCTGGACGCTACGGCTGCTCGAGCTCGTCCGCGGCGGGGCCGGCGCCTGATGTGGCAGCTCAGCCGCCCCGCGATCGTGGCCCGCGAGACGACGGCGCGGCTCGTGGGACCGGCCGTCGCGGTGATGATCGGCGGGCCACGAGTCGTCGGTCGTGAGCACCTCGAGGGGATCCAGCCGCCGTTCATCGTGTGCCCGAACCACACGAGCCATCTCGACGTGTCGACCCTCCGCCTGGCGCTGGGGCCGCGCCTTCGACGACGTCTCGCTGCGGCCGCGGCCGACGACTACTTCTTCGCGCACCACCATCGATTCCGCTCGTTCATCGCGGCCTGGTTGGGCGGCGTGGCGTTCCGGCGTGGCGTGAGTCCCGAGTCGATCGCCGGCGTCGGGCGGCTGCTCACCGCGGGTTGGGGCGTGATTCTCTTCCCGGAGGGCACGCGAAGCCGAAGTGGGAGCCTGGCGCCGTTCAAGCCCGGGATCGGGCTGCTCGCGATCCGAACCGGGGTACCGATCGTTCCCGTCCGGATCGTGGGACTGCACGATGTCCTGCCGCCGGGCCGGGTCCGCCCCAGGCGCGCCCAGGTGGAGGTCCGGTTCGGCGAGCCGCTGCGCGCGCGGCCGGGCGAGGAGGCTCGGGCCTTCGCGGGACGACTGGAGGCTGCCGTTCGGGCGCTGTGAGCCCAGCGCCGAATCGAACGGCCGCCGGAGGATCCGGCGGCCGGCTGATCGTCAGGGAGCGCCTGGCGCTCCCGCGGACTCGTCAGTGGGCGCAGGCCCGAGCCTGGCCGGAGTCATCCGCGGTCCGGAAGCTGGATCCGCAGCCGCACGCGGCGACCGCGTTCGGATTGTTCACCGTGAAGCCGGCCCCCATCAGGGTGTCGACGTAGTCGATCTGCGAGCCCTGGAGCAGGTCGATCGACTTGCCGTCGACGTAGACCTTCACGCCGTTCGCGTCGAGGATCCGATCGTCGGCCGTCGGGGCGTCCTCGAGCATCATCCCGTAGCGGAAGCCGGAGCAGCCACCGGAGTAGACGTACACGCGCAGACCGATCGCGGGGCTCGGTTCGTCCTTCGTCAGCTCGCGCAGCTTCGTCGCGGCGGCGTCGGACAGGCTGACGACCGTCGGCTGGGTCTCGATCGGCTGAACTTCGAGCATTCGGGTGCTTCCTCCTCGGAGGGCTGATCGACACGATCCTGACCGATCGGGGCGCGCGCGTCGATGGCTCAATCGTACGCACGGCAACCAGTTTCGACAAGCGTGGCGCCGGAATGTCGACGCCCAGTCTCCGCGGGGCCCCCAGCGCTATCCGTCGATCCGCTCGACGACCGTCGCGATCCCCTGCCCCACCCCGATGCACATCGTGGCGAGGCCCCAGCGCTTGCCGGTCCGGACCAGCTCGTGGGAGAGCATCGTGATCAGCCGCGCGCCGCTCATCCCCAGCGGATGGCCCAGGGCGATCGCGCCGCCGTTCACGTTGACCTTGTCCGGATCGAGGCCGAGCTCGTCGATGCACACGACCGACTGCGACGCGAACGCCTCGTTCAGCTCGACGAGATCGAGATCGTCGATCCCGATCCCGGCCCGTTGGAGCGCCTTGCGCGTGGCCGGCACGGGACCGTAGCCCATGATCGCGGGGTCGACGCCCGCGACGGCCGTCGAGACGATCCGGGTCATCGGCTTGAGGCCAAGCTCGCGAGCCCGCTCGGCCTCCACGAGCAGCACGGCCGACGCCCCATCGTTGATCCCGGAGCTGTTGCCGGCCGTGACCGAGCCGCCGTCGCGGAATGCCGCTCGGAGCTTGCCGAGGGCCTCGATGGTGGAGTCGGCCCGCGGATGCTCGTCGCGCTCGACGACGATCGGCGGACCCTTCTTCTGGGCGACCGGGATCGGGACGATCTGGCCGTCGAACCGGCCGGCGTCGATCGCCGCGACGGCCTTCTGATGCGACGCGAGGGCGAAGGCGTCCTGGCGCTGCCGATCGACGTGCCAGCGCTCCGCGACGTTCTCGGCCGTCTCGCCCATCGAGTACGGGTAGTGGAGCTCGGCGAGAGCCGGATTCAGGAAGCGCCAGCCCAGCGTCGTGTCCTGGAGCTCGCGCGGGCCGCGATCCCAGGCCGTGGCCGGCTTGGCCATCACGTACGGTGCCCGCGTCATCGACTCGACGCCGCCGCCGATGAACACCTCGCCGTCGCCCACGGCGATCGCATGCGCTGCAGAGTTCACGGCCTGGAGCCCGGATCCGCACAGGCGGTTGACGGTCAGGCCACCCACCTCGATCGGCAGGCCGGCGAGCAACACGGCCATCCGGGCGACGTTGCGGTTGTCCTCGCCGGCCTGGTTGGCGCAGCCGAGGATGACATCCTCGATCAGCCCGGGCTCGATCCCCGATCGGTCGACGACGCAGCGGATCGCCGCTGCCGCGAGGTCGTCCGGGCGGACCGCCGCCAACGCCCCGCCGTAGCGGCCGATCGGCGTTCGAACCGCGGCGATGACCCAGGGCTCACGGAGCGCGCGGCTCAGATCGCGTGTCATGGCGTCGATCGTAGCCTGACGGCGCCCGCGGGACTACGGCAGCGCCTCGATCGCCAGGACCGTGTCCGGTGGGGTAGTCGGGCTCCCGGGCGTGCGCTCCACCCCATCGACGATGCGGAACAGGACGTCATCGTGAGCGTAGAGGTACTCCATGGTCCCGGCGGTCGGGAAGCCGTAGATCGCCCATGTGACGGCTCGTCCCTTGACGGTCACGGTCTCCGACTGGGCGGAGAACGACCCGGCTCGGTAGGAATCCAGGCGCGCTTGCACGAGTCGGTTCGTCGCCGCCCCGCGGACACGCATCGCGACGATGAGCACCTTCGGTGGGTCGGCGACCTTGGCATCCGAAACCGCGATCGCGACATCGATCCGGCTGACGTCGACGCCGAGCGCCTTGGCCAGACCCGGCAGCTCGCCGGCGCACACCGCCGAACAGAAGTCGCAGCCCTCGCAGATCGCCGAGGACGGGAAGCTGTAGCGCGTGAGCGGCACGCCGCGGAGCTCGGCCGGAAGCAGCGCCTCGAGATCGGCAGCGTAGGGCGATGCGGACGGTTGAGCCGGCGCGCTCGGGGTGGGCGCGAGGCTTGGTGCCACCGATGGGATCGGAAGCGCCGAGGGCGATGTGCTCCGGTGTTGCTCGGCGACCTGGTTGGGGTTCAGGGTGGGGTTCGGGACGGCCGCCGGCGGCGGGCCGCTCCGGAGGGTCGAGGGTGGTGCCGACGCTGGCGCTCCGGCGACGCAGCCGACGAGCAACCAGGCGAAAACCGCCAGCCCGGGAAGCCGCGATCGCACGTTCATGGTCATCGCTTACCGGGACAGCCCGTCGATCGCCGGACCGGACCGGCCGACGTGGGAATCCACGCACGCGCCGATGAGCAGCGCCGCGGCGGCGACGACGGCGATGGCGCGAGCGGCCCCCCTGGCGGTCACGGCGTGAGTGTGACCGAGCCCGGCGGAGGCGGCCAGCCCCCCGATGGGTCGTGAGATGATCGTCCGGTGATCGCCCGCTCGGTCCGGATCGCCCAGGCCACGTCGGAGACGACGTCCCTGCTCGTCCTGATCGGGTTCAACCTCGTCCCGCTCGTCGGCGTCCTCATCGGCCGCTGGAGCGTGGCGACGCTGCTCGTCCTGTACTGGGTCGAGAACGGGATCGTCGGGATCCTCAACGTCCCGAAGATCCTCCTGGCCGAGGGGCCTCTCCTCGCCGCGGCGGCGCCGTTGGGACGAAGGCTCTCCGCGGGCGGCCTCGGCCCCGCGGGCGGTCTCGGCGCTGCCATTCGGATCCCGATCGCGGTCTTCTTCCTGGTCCACTACGGGATCTTCTGGCTCGTCCACGGCGTGTTCGTCTGGACCTTGCCGATGTTCCTGGGCGCCAGCACTCCGCCGCTCGACCCGAGCGGATTCCCGATCGGGTCGCCGCTCGCCTCGCCCGGCTTCCCGCTTGTCTCGACCGCCTCGAGTGTCGACGGGTCGGCGGTCTTCTGGGGCGCGATCGGCCTGGCGATCAGCCACGGCGTCTCGTTCGTCGTGAACTTCCTGGGCCGCGGCGAGTTCCGCAAGGTCTCGCCGGCCGAGCAGGCCGGCCGGCCCTACGGTCGGGTGGTGGTCCTCCACCTGGCGATCCTGTTCGGCGGGTTCGTGAGCCTGGCGATCGGCAGCCCGATCGGCGCGGTGCTCGTGCTCGTCGTGCTGAAGACCGCGATCGATGTGGTCCTCCACCGGCGCGAGCACGACAAGCTGGCGGCCCG
>DASSHB010000109.1:0-13810 GCA_035693125.1 Candidatus Limnocylindrales bacterium
CCGAGCGCGACCGCGACCCCCAGGACGACGACGGCGACGACGGCGACTGCGCCTGCCAGGATCACCGGCGCGCGCCTCCGGGAACGCGCCGACGCTGGGCTGGACCGTCGTGCGGCTGCGGCCGCGGCGGCCGCGGCCTCTGCCCGGCGCCCCGCGGCCGGCGATGTCCGCGGGGCGGCCCGCTTCTTGCTCATCGGGGCGTCGCGGTCAGGCGCCCGAGGCCGCGGTCTTCCGAGGCCGCGTCCGGGCGGCGATCCGGGCCAGGGCGCCGTCCCAGCCGGCGTCGAAGGCGAGTCCTGGCTCGTCGAGGTCGATGACGACCGGGGCGTGGTCGGACGGGATCGGCGGGCCCTTCCGCGCCTCGCGGTCGATCTCGGCCCAGACGATCCGGTCCGCCACCGGCTTCGTCACGTACAGCAGGTCGATCCGCATCCCCTCGTTCCGGTGGAAGTTGCCCGCACGGTAGTCCCACCACGAGAACCGACCGCGGACCTCGCCCGCAGACGCCCGATACGCATCGACCAGGCCCCAGTCCCGGAGCGCCGTGAGGGCCGCCCGCTCGGGCGGGGAGACGTGCGTGCCGCCGTGCGCCCGCGCCGCGCTCCAGACGTCGTCATCAGTGGGCGTCGCATTGAGATCGCCGCCCAGGACCAGCGGGTCGTCCGGCGAAGTCGTCTCGTCGAGCCAGCGCCGGAGCCGCTCGAACCAGCGCAGCTTGCCCTCGTAGAACGGGCTGCCCACGACGCGGCCATTCGGTGCGTAGAGGCTGACGAACCGGATCCCGGCGCAGACGGCGGACACCATCCGCGCCTCGTCGAACGGATCGAAGTCGTCCTCGCCGACCTGGACCGCGGCGCCGGCGGTGCTGTCGCGGACCGGCCCGTCACCGAAGTTCGTGACGACGTCCGTGGCCCCGACCTTCGTCGCGATCGCCACCCCGTTCCAGCGGCCCTCGCCGTGGTGGACCAGCTCGTAGCCCAGCATCCGGAACGGCAGCTCGGGCGCGTCGGCGTCGGCGAGCTTCGTCTCCTGCATCAGGAGCACATCCGGCTGGGCCTTCGCCAGCCACTTCTCGACGGCCTCGGTCCGAGCCTTCAGCGAGTTGACGTTCCAGGTGGCGATTCGCATGGCGACAGGGTAGGGCGGAATCGCGTCGTTGGCCGAGGCTGACGTCGCCGCGACGCCGCGCCCGTACCATGGCGAGGTGACGACGCGTGAGCACGATCCGGATGCCCTGATCGGGCACATCCGCGCGTCCGTGATCGGCGACGACGAGGCCGTCGCCGGCCCGTTCGGGATCCGCCGCGTGACCTACGCCGATTACACGGCGAGCGGCCGCGCCCTGACGTTCGTCGAGGACTGGATCCGCGAGGCGGTCCTGCCGCTGTACGCGAACACGCACACCGAATCGAGCGGCACGGGCCTCCAGACGACGCGCTTCCGCGAGGACGCCCGGGCGATCATCCGCGAGGCGGTCGGCGGCACGAAGGACCGCCACGCCGTCATCTTCACCGGGGCCGGGATGACGGGCGCGATCAACCTCCTGGTCGGCGTCCTGGAGCTGCGCATCCCGGCCGGCCTCGACGACCGCTTCGGGCTTCGCCAGCACATCCCGCCGGAGCAGCGGCCGGTCGTCTTCATCGGCCCGTACGAGCACCACTCGAACGAGCTGCCGTGGCGTGAGTCGGTCGTCGACGTCGTGACGATCGGCGAGGACCAGGACGGCCGGATCTCGCTGGAGCGCCTCGAGAACGCGCTCCGGGAGCATGCCGGCCGCCCGCTGAAGATCGGCTCGTTCTCGGCCGCCTCGAACGTGACCGGGATCCTGAGCGACACGCGGGCGATCAGCGTCCTGCTCCACGAGCACGGCGCTCTCTCGTTCTGGGACTTCGCGGCGGCCGGACCGTACGTCGAGATCGAGATGGAGCCGCACCGCCCGGCTCCGACCAGCGGCTCCGGCGCCGGCCCCGACGATGGCAAATCCGAGCTCGACTACAAGGACGCGATCGTCGTCAGCCCCCACAAGTTCATCGGCGGCCCCGGCACGCCCGGCGTCCTGGTCGCTCGCCGCGAGCTCTTCCGGAACCGCGTCCCGACCTCACCCGGGGGTGGGACCGTCGCGTATGTCAACCCGCTGGAGCACGTCTACCTCGACGATCCCGAGCATCGCGAGGAAGGCGGCACCCCCGCGATCGTCGAGTCGATCCGGGCGGGCCTCGTGTTCAAGCTCAAGGAGTCCGTCGGCGTCGAGGCGATCCGGCGCCGCGAGGAGGCCTTCATCGAGCGCGCGATCGCGGCCTGGCTGGACGTCCCGGAGATCCAGGTCCTGGGCAACCCCGCCCTGCCGCGCCTGTCGATCGTCTCGTTCGTGGTCCGCCACGACGGCCGCTATCTCCATCACAACTTCGTCGTCGCCGTCCTCAACGACCTGTTCGGGATCCAGTCGCGCGGCGGCTGCTCGTGTGCCGGCCCGTACGGCCATCGGCTCCTCGGGATCGACATCGAGACGTCGCACCAATTCGAGCGAGAGATCGCCCGAGGGTGCGAGGGGATCAAGCCCGGCTGGATCCGCGTGAACTTCAACTACTTCATCAGCGAGACCGTGTTCGATTACATCGTCCGGGCCGTCGAGCTCGTCGCGCGCCAGGGCTGGCGGCTGTTGCCCTGGTACCGGTTCGAGCCCGCGACCGGTCTCTGGCGGCACGCGGCCGGATCGCCCGAGCCGCCGCTCTCCCTGCACGACGTGTCGTTCGCCTCGGACGGTGTCTCCTACCCGGCGCATCGCCACTCCCTCGGCGATGAGGCGCTGGGCCACCACCTCGCGGAAGGCGCCCGGATCCTCGCCGATCCCGTGGCAGCGCTTGGCGAGGCGCCCGCGCCCGGCGAGTCGCCCGCCGTCGGCGACGACTTCGAGTCGCTCCGCTGGTTCTGGCTCCCCCACGAGGTCCGCGAGGCCGTCTCCGCAACCTGACGCCGGGGCAGTCACCGCGCGAGGAGCGGTCCGAGCGGGACCGATGAAGGCCCGATGCCCCGGCATCCGGTCAACAGCGGCCTCGCGACATTCCGATTTGTCGATGCGCGGTGCTCGCGATCGTCGGACGGGTGAACCCCGAAGCGCATGGAGGAGAACCCGTGAAGTTCCTGCTGTTCATCTGCGTCGACCCGGAGCTGCCCTTCGACGAGCAGCCGGGCGAGATCAACGGATGGGTCGATCGAGCCGGGGCGGCCCGCCTGGACGGGGGTCCACTCCGTCCGCCGCGGACCGCCCTGACCGTGCGCGTCCGGGATGGCGAGCGCGTCGCGACCGACGGCCCCTTCGCCACGACGAAGGAGTTCGTGGCGGGCTTTGATCTGATCGAGTGCGCCACGCGCGAGGACGCCGTCGAGATCGCGGCGGTCCACCCCGTCGCCCGGTTCGGGGCGATCGAGGTCCGTCAGCTCGTCGACGACTGACGTGGGGTCTAGGCGGCGCCGCCGGCGACGCCGCTGAGGTCCCGATCTTCGAGCTCCCAGGCGTGGTCCAGCATGTGCCACGCGGTGTGCCGGATCAGGAACGGGATCGTCCAGTTGCGAGCCGTCGCGCCGCGCGCGTTGTAGTCGCGGATCGCCGCGACGAGCGCCTCGCGGTACTCGGCGACCTGGGCCGGGTCGTCGCGCGTTTCGAGGGGGAACCGGACCTCGACCTTCGGGGCGAACTCGACGATCTCGGCCCCGTTGACGTGGCGGACGATGTGGTCGCGCTCCCGGCCGCCGCCACGCGGACCCTTCCGGAGCTCGGCCGAGACGCGCGCGGCCGTGTCGTCGAAGGTCGCCCAGGCTGCCCGCATCAGGGCGATCTTCCGCTCGAGCTCCGCGTGCGTCATCGGCTCCTGCTCGGACGCCGCCGACACCATCGACAGGCCGTAGAAGTCGGTCATGCCGATCCCCGGCTTGCGCTCGACGACCTCGAGCTCGCCCGCCGTCGCGAAGGAATCGCCCAGGCCGGCCCGCTCGGCCACCGGCGCGTAGCGCGCCCGATACGCCTCGAGGACCTCGAGCGCCTGCCCCTCGGTCTTCCCGCTCCGGTCCCAGCCGGGCCAGTCGAAGGCGACGGCCACCGAGCGCTTCTTCTTGCCGATCTCGATCATCACGCGGACGCGATCGGGCATCAGGGCTCCCTGCAGGTTGATCGGCCGCGGCGGGTGCGGGCGCGGGCCGCTCCCGCCGGACTCGCCGATATCATCCGCGGATGTCGAGGCGCGTGCCCGCCGCGACGAACCGAGGAGCATCCGATGGCCGTCACGACTCCCGCCGAGCTGTCCCTTCGCACCAAATCGTTCATCGGCGGCGACTTCGTCGATGCGGCCAGCGGCCGGACGTATCCCGTCGAGAACCCGGCCACCGGCCAGACGATCGCGGAGGTCGCCGAGGGCGGCCGGGAGGACGTCGATCGCGCGGTCGAGGCGGCCAGTCGCGCGGCGCCGGGTTGGGCGGCGACATCACCCGCGGACCGCAAGAAGGTGCTGCAGCGCTTCGCCGACCTGATCGATGCGCATGCCGAGGAGCTCGCGCGGATCGAGACGCTCGATGTGGGCAAGCCGATCAGCGACACGCGCTCGCTCGACATCCCGGACTCCGCCGCGACGATCCGCTGGCACGCCGAGGCGACCGACAAGCTCTACGACGAGGTCGCGCCGACCGGCCCGGGTGCGGTGGCGATGGTCATCCGCGAGCCGCTCGGCGTCGTCGCGGCGATCGTTCCCTGGAACTACCCGCTCCAGATGGCGGCGTGGAAGCTCGGGCCGATCCTCGCGACCGGCAACGCGGTCGTCATCAAGCCGGCCCAGGTGACGTCGCTGTCGCTGCTCCGCGTGGCCGAGCTGGCGGCCGAGGCGGGCGTCCCCGACGGGGTCCTGAACGTCGTGACCGGGCCGGGCTCGGTCGTGGGCACCGCGCTGGCTCGCCATCCCCGGATCGACGGGATCGCGTTCACCGGCTCGACCGAGGTGGGCCGGACGGTCCTCGAGCACTCGGCCCAGACGAACCTGAAGCGGGTCGCGCTCGAGCTCGGGGGGAAGAGCCCCCAGATCGTCATGGCCGACGCCGCGAACCTCGACCAGGTCGCGGATCGCGTGGCGAACGCCATCTTCTGGAACATGGGCGAGAACTGCTCGGCCGGGTCGCGCCTGCTGGTCGACCGCCGGGTGAAGCCGGCGCTCCTCGATCGCCTTGTCGGGCTCGTCGAGCGCGACTGGATCGTCGGCGACCCCATGGACGACACGACCCGGGTCGGGCCGCTCATCACCCGCCAGCACATGGAGAAGGTCCTCGGCTACATCGAGGCCGGTCGCGCGGAGGGCGCGCGCGCGGTCACGGGTGGGGGCCGCGTCCGTGAGGACTCGGGCGGGTACTTCGTCGCGCCCACGATCTTCGACGGGGCGACGAACCAGATGCGGATCGCCCGCGAGGAGATCTTCGGACCCGTTCTGTCGGTCATCGAGTTCGACGGCGAGGACGACGCGATCGCGATCGCCAACGACACCGACTACGGTCTGGCCGCCTCGATCTACACCGAGAACGTCCGGACGGCCCACCGCATGGCCCGAGCCGTCAAGGCCGGCGTCGTCGGCGTGAATACCTATTCCGAGGGCGACCTGACGACGCCGTTCGGCGGGTTCCGCCAATCCGGCTTCGGCGGCCACGACAAGAGCGTCCACGCCCACGACCAGTACACCGAGCTGAAGACGATCTGGATCGACATGACTGCGGAGTGAGCCGCCTCGCCGGAGCGCTCGCCGTCGCCGTCCTCTTGATCGCCTGCGAGTCGACCGCGCCACCACCGTCGGTCGATCCCGGCGACGCTGCCTCCGTTCTCGCGGCGTACCTGGTCGCTCTCGAATCGGGTGACTGCGACGCGGGCCGAGCGCTCGCAGCTCCGACGTTCCGGCGTGGCAACGGCGAGCTGTGCGGCGCCGTCCGGGTCGGCGCGATCAAGGTCGACTGGAATCCCGCTCGGTCGGCGACCGAAGTGGTCTACGCGACGACCCTCACGACATCGGGGAGCGCCGACGGGTCGATCCCGGCCGGCGACGTCACCTGGTTCTTCGACTTGCAACGCGACGCGACCGGCGCCTGGCGTCTCGCCGGTGGCGGATCCGGGCCGTAGTTCCAGACGCGTCCTGGCGACACTCATTGGGGAGGTGAACGATGACCCGGTCGATCCTTGCCGACGCGTTCGACCACCACGTCTGGGCGACGCTGGTGGTCCTCGATTTGCTGGCGCCGCTGTCCGACGAGCAGCTGGCAACCACCGTTCCCGGGACGTACGGGACGATTCTCGACACGGCCCGCCATCTCGTTGGCTCGGATCGCTGGTACCTGTTCGTCCAGACGGACGGTGCGGTGGACGCGATCGCGGAGGAGGAGATGTCCGTTGCCCAGCTGCGCGAGGCGATGGCGCCCGACGCGGCCTCGTGGGCCGGCGTCCTTGCCGCGAACCACGATCCGGATGATGACAAGGTCCTCCACCGCGACGACGGCAGCGAGGCGCACGCGACCTGGGGCGTCCGTCTCGCCCAGGCCCTCGACCACGGGACCGATCACCGCAGCCAGATCTGCACGGCGTTGACCACGATCGGAATCCAGCCGCCCGAGATCGACGTCTGGGCGTGGGCCCTCACCGTGGGAAAGCACCGGGTCACGGGCGAGCCGGCTGCCTGAGTTGCCTGGCGACGCAGATCGCGGTTGGGCAAGCGTGGCTGTGCAGCAACGGCGACGCGGTCACGCTCGAGCGGCCGCGTTCTGAGTCGCGAGGCGACTCGCCGGCCAGCGACGCGAACACCACGCCGTGACGCGAGCGACGCGAACACCGCGCCGTGACGCGCCCCGCGCGTCGGTTGGGCGACGAGCGCGCTGGCCGAGGCGCGGCCACGAGCACCGGCAAGCCCACTCATCCTCGAGTTGACGCGCGCGGCGCGTCGGTGACGGCAGCCTCAGTACTTCCGCCCGCGCTGCCGGACCAGGTCGAAGGTCGCCGTGTCGGCGATCGCCATCACCGCCATCGTCCCGGCCTGAACGGGGTCCGACACGACCAGGTCCACGTGGTCGGTGATCGAGCCGACCATGTTCAGGGCGATGATCGGCACGCCCACGGCGCGCAGCTCGTCGGCGGCGTTCGAGATGTCCCCGCCCATGATCGAGCCGGCCAGGACGAGGAGGCGCGCCCGTGGCAGGTCGGCGACCGCCCGCACCGCCGCCGCGATGGTCGCCTCGCCGACAAGCGGGATCGTGTCGACCGAGATCCGCTCACCGCGCAGGTTATGGCGATCAGCCTCCGACACCGCGCCGAGCGCCACCTGGGCGACCTGCGCACCGCCGCCCACGACGATCACCCGCTTGCCGAAGATCGAGCCCAGTGCCCGGGTCCGCCGAACGGCCTGGATCTCGGGCAGTCCCTCGAGCGCATCGAGCAGCTCGTCCGCGGTCAGCCCGTCGACCTCGAGCTCGACTTCGCTCTGCGGCGGCTCCGTCTCGAGGGCGCGGACCGTCGCAAGGGTGCGCAGACGACCGCCACGTTCGGCGATCCGGACGACGACCGCCGCGACGGCCTCGGCACCCTCGAGGAGATCGACCCGCGCCGCGGCCGCGTTCGGCGAGGGCAGCGGTGATCGGGCCACGGGTCAGTGAACCGGCCAGGGGTTAACTGGAGTCAGCGGCCGACGATGTCGGCGATCGACATCCGCCCGGGATCGGCCGCGCCGTCCGCGTCGTGAGCCTGGTAGCGGATCCCGGCCCCGTCGAACGCCAGCCGCGTGGCCTCTGCGTCGCTCGTCTCGAGCATCAGCTCGCCGTCGGTGTCTTCGGCGATCCCGACGATCCCCGCGATGTTCACGCCGCGCTCGGCGAGGGCCGTGGCCATCCGGGCGAGCGCGCCGGGCTTGTCGTCGAGCTTGACCGTGAACCAGACCGACACGCGGGCACCTCCTGTCCGGGCGATGGTACCCGCCGTCCGCGGGCCGGGTAGGCTGGCGCCCGTGGCAACCTCGAACGCGTTCGAGCTCAGCGTCCAGATCTTCGGCCACGATCGCGATCCCGGCACCCGGGCGGCCCAGCGCTTCTTCAAGGAGCGCCGGATCGCGATCCACCAGGTCGACCTGACCCGCAAGCCGATCGCCCGCGGCGAGCTCCAGCGGTTCGTCCAGAAGCTCGGCGCGCGAGCGCTCCTCGACGAACGCTCGAAGGCGTTCCGCGACGCCGGTCTGGCCTACATGCGGCTCGGCGACGGCGAGATCGTCGAGCGGCTCCTGGCCAACGGGGCCCTGCTCCGCCTGCCGCTCGTCCGGTTCGGCAACGAGGTCGCGGCCGGCCGGGACGAGACCGCCTGGAAGGCCTGGCTCAAGCCCGGCGGTGGCGCCTGAGCTCCACGATCGCAAGCAGGGCGCCTGCCACGACGCACGCTGCGCCGATCCAGGCCCACGTCGGGTCGCCGACCATGAAGCTGCCGCCCTGGATCAGCGCGGTTCCCTGGCCGATCCAGACGAGCCCCGCAGCGATGAGGATGAAAGCGAGCGTGAGCCGCGTCCGATACATCGAGCCTCCGCTGGGTACGATCCTAGCCACATGACGGAACGTCGCACGGAGCCGGCCGGATCCGGCGACACCGCCCCGACCACGGAATCCAACGCGGGCCAGGGGGCCGGCGTCCCGAAGGCCGGCGCACCGAGCTCGCCGGAGCGGCGGTCCGGACGGATCGTCATGCGCGGCGACGCCGCCGAGCGGATCGGGAAGCCGGCAACGACCGAGGACGAGAAGCTCCTCGAACGCCGCCCGACGGATCCCGGTCGGCCGGATTTCGTGGACAGCGATCCGTGGCGGGCCCTCCGGATCCTGAGCGAGTTCGTCGAAGGCTTCGACGCGCTCGCGGCCGTTGGTCCGGCGGTGACGATCTTCGGATCGGCCCGGACGCACGAGGGGTCGGCCGAGTACGAGCTCGCCCGAGGGATCGCCCGCCGACTGGCGGAGCGCGGCTTCGCGATCATCACCGGCGGCGGCCCGGGGATCATGGAGGCGGCCAACCGCGGCTGTCGCGAAGGGGGCGGGCTGTCGATCGGCTGCAACATCGAGCTGCCCCACGAGCAGGGGCTCAACGCGTACGTCGACCTCGGCGTGGAGTTCAAGTACTTCTTCGCCCGCAAGACGATGTTCGTGAAGTACGCCGATGCGTTCGTGATCATGCCCGGCGGGTTCGGCACCCTGGATGAGCTCTTCGAGGCGCTGACCCTGATCCAGACCGGGAAGATCCGGGACTTTCCCGTCGTGCTCGTGGGTTCGAGCTACTGGCGGGGGCTCGTGGACTGGATGCGCTCCACGCAGCTCCGCGCGGGCGCCGTCACCCAGGCCGACATCGACCTCCTGAAGATCACCGACGATCCCGGTGAGGTCTACGAGATCATCCGCGCCTATGTGTCGGCGTCGCACCCCGAGGACGTGATCAAGGACGAGATCCGCTAGGGCCGTCCTGGCTCCGCCCTGGCGGCACGGCCGCGCCGCCGACGGTCATCCGACTTCGTGCATCGCGCCCCGGGCGCGGGACCAAGGCCAAGCTCGGACCCGTCGTTCATGCCTCAAGTCGGATCGCGGACGGGATGTCCCGGGGCAGCGCACCGTCAGCCGGGGATCGAGACCTCGATCCGGCCGTCGGTCAGTCGCACCGGGTAGTAGCGGAGCCGCCGGACCCGGGTGAGCCGGCGCGCCTCGGCCTTGGGGCCGGGCGGATCGACCTTCGGGTCGCGACCCTGAGGCGACCAGGTGGGGTGGTACTCGCCGTCGGCGTCGAGCCCTCCGGTCGTCGGCATCCGAACGACGTCCCCCGAGCACAGGTCGAACCGGCCGTGGTGGAGCGGGCAGGCCACGACGCAGCCGTCGAGCTCGCCGATCGACAGCGGTGCCGACATGTGCGGGCAGCGGTCGTCAACGGCCACGATCCCGGCGGGGGTGTGGGCCACGAGCACGTCGAGGTCGCCGGAGGTCACCCGTCGCATCGAGCCTTCCGGGAGGTCGGCGACGAGGCCGGCCTCGAGCGTCCGGCCGGTGGCTGCACCGGGCGCGGTGAGCTCGAGCGGGAAGGCGGCCGGGATCGGGAACGTGGGGTGGTCGAGCGTCATGGCGGCGATGGTAGCGCCGGACGAGAACCGACCCCGGCGGGCCGTGGCCCGCCGGGGTCGTGAGGAGGAGCGGAGGGGAGGTCGCTCAGTCGGCCGTCGGAACGGCGGCCTTGGGAGCGCGCTGGGCCGCGGCGTTGGCACCCGCCTCGGACGTGTGCTGACGCAGCGCGAGCTGCTGCATCGCCGCCGCCGCGATCGCCGCCAGGATGGCGGCACCCACACCGATCCAGAACGTCTGGGCGACCGCGAGGCTGAACGCGTCGTGGATGCCATTGACGATGTTCTGGATGAACGGCTCGATCTGCGCGGCGAGCGGCCCGGAGTTCTTCAGGATGGTCTGCCCGAGGTCTCCGGTGCCGGTGAGCTGGTTCAGGTCGACGGCGCCCGACTGCAGGCCCTGCTGGAACCCGGTGATCAGCGGCTGGGGTACCCCGGCGCTGGTCATCGATGGGATGAGCTGGTTGCCAAAGGCGGTCCCGAAGACCGTTCCGACGATCGCCAGGGCGACCGTGCCACCGATCTGGCGGAAGAACGTCAGGTTGGAGGTCGCGACGCCGAGCATGTTGAACGGCACCGCGTTCTGGACCACCAGGGTGAAGACGGCGAAGGTCGGGCCGACACCCAGGCCGGCGACGAACATCCACAGCCAGACGATCGGGATCGGCGTATCCGAGCGGAGCTGGGTCATCAGGCCCATCGCGACCGCCATCAGTGCGATCGCCCCGACCAGCAGCCACTTGTAGCGGCCCGTTCGGGCGACGATCAGGCCGGAGCCGATCGAGCTCGAGATCAGGCCCACGACGAGCGGCAAGGCTGCGAGCCCCGAGTTCGTGGGGCTGAAGTTCTGGACGATCTGGAACCAGCGCGGCAGGAAGATGATCGCGCCGAAGAACGCGAACGCCGCGAAGAACGTGGCGACCATCGATGCTGCGTAGGTGCGGTTCCGGAACAGGTTGAGCGGGACGATGGGCTCCTTGGCCCGCGATTCCGCCCAGATGAAGAACACGTACGCGATGAGGCCGGCGAGGATCAGGCCGCCGACCTGCGGGGCGGTCCACTCGTACGGCTGATGGGTCGCCGGGTCCGTGAACGCCTTGTACGACAGCCCGATCAGGAGCGCCGTCGTCGCGATCGTGAACAGGATCCCGCCGAGGATGTCGAAGTTCCTGGTCGCACGCGGGTTCTTGACGGTCGGCAGGAGCCGGAAGATGAAGAACAGCGAGACGATCCCGACCGGGATGTTGACGTAGAAGATCCAGTGCCAGCTGACGTTCTCCGTCAGCCAGCCGCCGATGAGCGGTCCGGCCACGAAGGCGATGCCGAAGACCGCGCCGAAGAGGCCCTGGTACTTGCCACGCTCGGCCGGGCTGAACAGGTCGCCGATGATCGCCAGCGCGATCGGGAACAAGGCTCCCGCGCCGATGCCCTGCACGCCGCGGAACACGATGAGCTGGGTCATGTCCTGGGACAGGCCGGACAGCGCCGACCCCATCAGGAAGAAGACGATCCCGATGATGAACAGCGGCTTGCGGCCGAAGACGTCGGACAGCTTGCCCCAGAACGGCACGCTGATCGTGCTCGTCAGCAGGTAGCTGATGACGACCCAGTTGTAGACGTCGTTGCCGTTCAGCTGGGTCACCACGGTCGGCAGGGCCGGGCCGACGATCGTCTGGTCGAGCGCGCCCAGGAACAGGCCGAGCATGACCGCGAAGAGGATCTCCATCTTCGCGCGGATCGGCAATCCCAGCGCGGGATCGTCTTCCAGGGTCGGCGTCCAGCCGCCTCCGGCCTCGTTTGGCAATGCTTCCATGCGGACTCCTCTCACTCCTTGGGGGGACGACGTCAGCGGGCCTGCCGGCCCGGGTTCAGGCGTGGTGAACGTGTGCCTCGAGGTGATCGGATCCGATCTCGTCGACGACTGCGCCCTGCAGGTCGCCGAGCGCCGCGAGGACGCGGGTCAGCTGCTGCGGCCGGAGCCGGCCCAGGATCGCCCGCATCCGGTCCTGCTTGAGGGCTTCGATCTCGTCGCGGATCCGGGCTCCTTCGGCGGACGCCCGGACGATCACGATCCGGCGGTCGTCGGCGACGCGGCAACGTTCGACGAGGCCGCGCTCCTCCATCCGATCGATCAGCCCGGTGGCGTTGCTGACCGACACGTCGAGCATGTCGGCGAGCCGGCTCATCGTGAGATCGCCATGGTGCTCGAGCACCCACAGGATGTGCAGGTGCGTCATGCTGATCCCGGCCTTGACCATCCGGCCGGTGCCCGCGCAGCGCAGGCTGCCGATCATCCGGTGGAGCTCGCCCACGATGGAATCGACCAGGGGGTCGGACGCACTCGGGGCGGCTTGGGGCTCGATCGTTCGCATGAAGTGAATAATCTAGACCCCGTGGATGATCGCGTCAAGACCGATGATTCGGCTGACGATGAACGTTTGGTGAACGAAGTCGGAGGTGACGGGTGCGGTTCGCGCTGATGATCGAGCCCCAGCAGGGCCTGAGCTACGCCGACCAGCTGGCGATCGTCCAGCGGGCCGAGACGGTCGGGTTCGAGTCGTTCTTCCGGTCCGACCACTACCAGAGCTTCCCGGGCCCGGCGGGCGAGCCCACGACGGATGCCTGGGCGGTCCTCGCCGGCCTCGCCCGCGAGACGCGGAGGATCACGCTCGGAACGCTGGTCTCACCGGTCACGTTCCGAACGCTGGGCAACCTCGCCAAGGTCATCACGACCGTAGACGAGATGAGCGGCGGTCGGGTCGAGTTCGGCCTGGGCGCGGGCTGGAACGCCGACGAGCACGCCCAGCTCGGGCTGCCGTTCCCCGAGATCGGCGAGCGCGGCGACATCCTCGAGGAGCAGCTCCAGGTGCTCCGGGGACTGTGGGGCGAGCCGGACGGCTGGTCGTTCGAGGGCGACCACGTCAGGATCGCCGATGCGCGCTTCTACCCCAAGCCGGTCGCCCGGCCGGGCCGGCCGACGGGTCCGAATGGCGCATCGCGACCGCGGATCCTGACGGGCTCCAGCGGCTCGCCACGGGCAATGCGGATCGCTGCTCGCTACTCCGACGAGTTCAACCTCTCGTCCGCGTCGCCCGACGGCGCTCGTGAGTGGTACGGCAAGCTCGACGAGGCGTGCCGCGCGATCGGCCGGGATCCGGCCTCGATCGGGCGCTCGGTGATGGCCGGGGTGCTGATCGGCCGCGACGACGCCGAGGTCGCGCGCCGCAAGACGGAGCTGCTGACCGCGTTCGCCCAGGAATCCGGCGGCGACGAATGGTTCGACGCGCGCGAGCCGCGCTGGATCCTGGGGACGCGCGAGGCGGCACGGGCAATGGTCCGCCGGTTCGAGGAGGCCGGCGCGGAGCGGATCATGCTCCAGGATTTCCTGCCGCGAGACCTCGAGATGGTCAGCCAGATGGCCGAGCTCCTGTTCGACTAGGGCTCGGTAGGTCTCGGCTCGTCGGGACTCGCGACAGACGAGCGTGCGCGATGGCCAGACTGCGGCAATGCCGGCGGTTTGCGCGCCATCCACGCTCAGCTGGCGATGGATTGATCCGTGGCTCGGATCAACGAGCACGCGGGCCGCGGCTCAGCTCGACGCGGCCTCCGCGGCATCGTGATACCGCGGGTCGTCGCGGCGGATCAGGTCCGGGTTCGTCCCGCGGACGCGG
>DASSHB010000110.1:0-6502 GCA_035693125.1 Candidatus Limnocylindrales bacterium
GATCGTCGCTCGGCCTACGCGCTTGGTCGCGCCGGCGAACCACGCGACCTCGCCCCGCCGGGTGGCCCGCAGCGAGGCGACCTCGCCGCCGGGACCGCGGACCGAAGCCAGGACCGTGTCCGATCCGCCCGCGCGCTGGACCCGGACGAGGGCGCTGACGGTGACGTCGCCGGTCGCGGTCGGCGGAACCGACAGACAGGCTCGGACGCTCCCGGCCCGCGAGGTCGTCGCCACCCGGAGCGAGTGGTTCTGGGCCGACGGCAGGGCGACCACCGTCGCGCCCCCGCGACCACGCCCCTGACCGCTGACCACCCACGTCGGGATCGGCGTATCGACGGGCCAGGCGTCGAACGCGGCGATCCGGAGGATGGAGCTCGGCGCCTGGCCCGGGGGCGTCGACGGCGGCGGCCCGGACGCGCCGCTCGGAGCGGGCGTCGGGCTCGGGGTCGGCGTGGGCGCACCGGCGGCCGCCGCGCGGACGAGACCGTGGACGTACGTCCCCAGCTTGTCGTCGGCGGCGAGGACGAGCACGCCTCGGTCGAGATCGGCCGGGCCCGCCGCGACGGACGGGTCACCGGCGCTCGCCGTGACGGACGCCGTGTAGACGACCTGGCCGGGGCCGGGATCGAACGTGGGCCGGTCCAGGGTCGCGGCCTTCGCGATGATGTCACCATCGCTCGTCGCCGCGAGCGCGACGACGAGCCCGTGCTGGTCGTCGACCGCCAGCACCGGAGCCCGCAGGTGGTCCTTCACCCGGCCGAGGAGCGCGCTGCTCCAGCCGCCTGGGCCGCGGATCGCGACGAGCGCACCAGCGTCGAGCGAGCCGTTCGCCGGCGCGTCGACGGCCTCGAATGCGATGAGGGGGCGGGGGTCCGGCGTCCCCGCCGCGACGGCGAGGGCGAGGTCGCCGGGCGCGTCCCGGAGCTCCGGGATGGCCGTGCTCTCGGTCGTCCAGGTCGCGGCGTCGGCCCCGGCCGCGTGGGTCGCGGTCTGGAGCGTCGGCTCATGGACCTGGTTCCAGGCCACGATCGTCGCGCCGCCTGCCCCGCTCGCGATCGCGGCGGTCCGGACCCCGCTGACCGGCGGCCCGAAGCCCGCCGCAAGATCCGCCGACCACTGTCGCCCGTCGGCGCTCGTCTGCACCGTGAGCCGGCCGTCCCTGACGAGGGCCAGCCACAGGGCGCCACCGGCGTCGCGGGCGAGCGCCGCGACGATCACACCGGTTGGCGCGACGCTGACGGGGGTGTCCGCCTCGATCCGGTAGCCCGAGGTCGCCGGATCGAACGCGAAGCGCGTCACGCGCGGCGCGTCGGCCGGCTCGGGCCGGACGCCCGCGCTGACGACGATGAGCTCGTCGTCCGTCGCCACGACCGAGGCACGGACGCGGGGGCGCTCGTCGATGACGACGCCGGTGTCGGCCCAGGTGTCCCGGCTCGGGTCGAGCCGGGCGATCCGGAGCTCCGGGCTGCCCGGAACCCGCAGCGCGGCCCACCACGACCCGTGGGCGAACCACACCTTCGCCTGGTTCGCGCTGGCCGTCGGATCGTGACCGGAGGTGGGGTCATAGGTCCCGTCCACGACGCTCTCGACCGACAGCGGACCGAGCCCGGGCGTCGCCGACGCGCCCGACGGCGGTGGGGACGCCGGGGGCTTGACCCCGCCGGGCCGGAGGATCCAGCTCGTCGCCGTCACGGCCACCAGCCCGATTGCCGCGACGATGAGGACGAGGGCCTGCCGCCGAGTCACCCAGGGCGGACCCGCCGCGGCCGCGGCGATCCGCCCCGCCGGCCGGCGCCGGCCCTGGTCAGGGCCGTGCCGAACACGGATCGAGCCAGGTCGCGCGGGGCGACGGCGAGGTGACGCATCGCGTCAGCGCAGGACGAGGAACGCGTCCACGTCGAGCCGGCCCGTGTAGGCCACGACCCGGATCGTGTGCGTTCCGACCGCCGTCCACGAGCGCGCGAAGACCGATCGGCGATAGGTCGTGGCCGTCGCGTGGAGGTTGACCGTCGTGATCAGCCGTCCGTCGACGTACACCCTGGCCTTGCCCCGGGTTGGTCCCAGCGCTGCAACCCAGGCGACGCTCCGCCCGCTGAACCGCAGGCTCGCGCTGGTCACGGTTCCGGCTTTCGCATTGGCCCAGTGCACGGTGCCGCCGGAATAGACCGTCGAGGTCGTCTTCCGCCAGGCGCCCCGGTACACGACCGATGCGTTCGTGTCCTGGTAGGCCGCCGCGCGGACCGTCGCGCTGAGGATCCCGGCGCTGCGGTTGCCGGCCCGGTCCAGGGCGTAGACGCGATAGCGGTACGAGTGGCCGGAGCCGAGGTACGTGCCCAGCGAGCGACCGCCGACCGTGGCGACGAACGTGAACTTCCCGCCGTCGCGCGACACCCAGACCTGGTACGAGCCGACGCCCGTGATCGTGTCGGTGGCGCCCGGCCAGCTGAGCGCGATCGGCATCGACGTTCCGTTCATCAGCCGCGTCCCGGACCAGCGCGTCGCGACGACGCCCCGGAGGACGGGCCGGGTCAGGTCGACGATCGCGGTATCGGACGCGATGGCGCTCTCGTTGCCGGCTCCGTCGCGGAACTGGACCGAGACGGACTTCACGCTCCGGTTCGTCAACGTCCCGGTGAGCGGGCCGCAGGCGATCGTCGCGTGGAGCGGCTGGTAGGCCGTTCCCGCCGCCGTCGGGCAGTTCAGGATCCTCACCTCGGTCGCGTCGGCGCTCGTGTTCGGGAACGAGAGCGTGACGCTCAGGGAGTGGATCCCGACCGCACCGGCGTTGATCAGGACGTGCCCGCTGGGCGGGGTGATGTCGGCGAGCGTGATCGAGTCGCTGGCGACGCCGGACCAGTTGCCGAGGGCGTCCTTCCACTGGACGTAGACGGTCCGGAGGCCGTCGGGACCGGCGGACAGGCTCCACGGCTTGGTGGCGGCATAGGCGGATGTGACTGCCGAGGCGTCGCTGAGCAGCCCGGATCCGTCGACGGTCGCCGCGTTGGCGATCCGAACGGCGCTGACCGTGCCGACCCCCGCGTCCGTCGCGGTGACGTTCAGCGAGACCGAGGCATCGCCGGCGACACCCGCGCCGCCGTTGATCGAGACCGAGCCGACCGGGCCGGTCGTGTCGAAGCCGATCGCGTCGGACACCGGGGCCGACCAGTTGCCGGCCGCGTCGCGGAACTGGACGAAGACGGTCTTCGTGCCGTCGCCCGCGGTGAGGGTCCACGGAATCGGCGAGCCGAAGGAGAACGACACCGCGCTGGCGTCGTCGAGCTGGCCCGCGCCGTTGACGTGGCCGCTCACGTTGGCGATCCGCACGACCTGGACGCCACTCCCCGCATCGGTCGCGCCGACCGTCAGGCTCACCGGGCGCGTCACGGTGAACGCGGCCCCGGCGTTGATCGAGACGGTTCCGCTCGGCGGCGTCACGTCGGTGGCGCCGAGCGCCATCTCGTTGTGGAGGAACCAGAAGGTGGTCCGGTCGGAGGCTTCGGCGACGATCCCGGTCGCATGGTTGACCGGCTGCTTGGTGAGCGTGACGTCGTCGACCGACGGATCACTCGCGCTCTTGATGAATGCCGTCCCGACGCCCGGACCGAAGTCGAGCGCGGCCAGCGGTGCGCCCTTGACATAGGCGACGCCGGCGACCGTCGAGAAGACGTAGGCCACGCCAAGCTCGTTGTCCACGACGACCTGGGCGCGCGTGTTGCCGTCGTCGGTCGTCCAGACGGTGTGCGGTGTCCAGCCACCACCGGGCGCGCGCTGGATCAGCTTGACCCGCGCGGAGACGCCCGTCCGGACCGCGGCGTAGACGCTGCCGTCCGCGCCGGCCTTCAGGTTGACCATCGCCTCGACGGCGTTCCCGCCCGAGACGACGGTCTCGGGAGCGGACCACGTGCCGACCGCGTCGGCGTTGGCGTGGACGACGAACTTCGCCGACTCGGTCCCGGACGCGTGGTCGTCGGTGTAGTAGATCCCGACGTTCGTGCCGAACGCCACGACGGCGGCCGTGTTGTCGCGGCCGACCTGGTCGCTCAGCCCGAGGCCGGGGGTCGCGCTCAGCGTCTCGAGGTGCTGAGGGAGAGCCCAGTTGGTCTCATCGGCGGTCGTCGCGGGGTCACCGTCCGACGCGGTGGAGGCGACCCAGACGTTGCTCGTGAAGGTCGTCCCTGCGGTCGGCGCGGCGGTCGACGGATCGTCACGCGTGTAGACCACCCAGATCCGGCCGCTGGCGTCCCGGGCGATCGTCGCGGCGTTGCTCCCGCCGCCCGTGTAGTGGTCGATGTAGCCGCCGCCGGCGAGGACCTTCGCGGAGCCGGCGTCGAGCGTCCACGTGTGCGTCGCCGCGACATAGCTGTAGCGCCAGACGCGGATCGCGTCGTTGCACGGCTGGAGCCCATCGCGCGGCGCGTCGCAGATCCCCTTCGAGGAGACGACGTAGAGCTTCTGGACCGAGGGGTCGTAC
The DNA here is from genome assembly GCA_035693125.1 of Candidatus Limnocylindrales bacterium. Lineage (GTDB taxonomy): Bacteria > Chloroflexota > Limnocylindria > Limnocylindrales > CSP1-4 > CF-46. The sequence goes on from DASSHB010000110.1 coordinate 4,472, forward strand.
AGGTAGTCGGCGTGGGAATGGTCGCGACTGTCGATCCGGACGGTCGTGTCGACCCAGGACGACGACCCGGGCGCCTTCCGGAAGATGTCGAAATGCGAGCCGCCGCTGCCCGTGCCGGACGAGACGAAGAGGGCCCCCCACCAGTAGCCGTCGGCCGTGTACCAGAGCTTCGACTGCTCGGGGTCGGACGTCGCCCGCGTCGCGGCGGCGCCGCCGAAGCCGAGGTCCCGGAAGCCCACGGCGACCGGGGTCGAGGCGGCCTGGGCAACCGCGCCGCCGACCAGCGTCGCGACGACGAGCCCGGCGCCGGCGAGCGAGGCGGCGGCGCCGAGCGCGCGACCGCGGTGGGAGCCGGTCCGCCGACCGTTGTCAGGACGAGCGCGAACCAGCCGGGGCATGACCACTCCTCTGTCGCCGCCGGTCCCAGTCTCCATGCCGGAACGCAGCTCGGTCGCCGCTCATGCCGTCGGCCAGGTCCCCCGGATGCTTGGATCGATCGATGAGCGCGGATGATGAGGAAGCGCGCGGATCCGGGTTCGTGATGGCGTCCGGACGACTCCCGCGGCTGGGTCCGAGGGAGCTGGCGGAGCGGCAAGAGTACTGCCTTCGCCGGGACGCTCAACCCCACCGGACCCGACCGGGCCCATCGCCACCGACCAATCATGGTGCGGACCGGCACCGCGGCCGCCATCCTCCGATCATCGGCCCCGACCCGCCCCCGCCGGTCGGCGACGATCGCCGCTAGGCTTGGCGCCGTGCAGGAGATCGAGCTCGGCCTGATCGTCGCCTCGGTGATCGCGATCGTCGTGAGCGTCGTGGTCCGATTCCGCTACGAGCTCGTCCGCCGGCCGGTCCTGATCGGTGCCCTGATCGGCATCGTTCCGGGCATCCTGGGGGCGGTCGTCGTCCTCGTCCCACGGACGGACCTCGTGCCGGACACGGCCGAACCCTGGATCTGGCTGGGGATCGCGGTGATCGCCAGCGTCGTCGCGATGTTCGCCATGTGGCGCGGCGTCGTGGAGCGCTGACTCAGGGCTGGATCGGGATCCCGTTCGTCAGCGTCGTCCAGCGGATCGCGGAGTGGCCGTCCGCACCGAACGGCCGGAGGTCGCGGATGAGCGCCGCGATCGCGGGCTCCGGCCAGTGGGCGTACGCCAGCTCCCAGCCGGGACCCACCGTCGGGTTGTCGACCCGGCCGCCGAACGGCCAGCCCGACGGGTCGGCCTGGTAGCGCGCCGCGAGATCCACCGCGGCCTTGAGCGTCCCGCCCCCAGCGCCGCGGGCGTCCCACAGGTCCACGTCGCGGCGCTCCGCGATCCGGGCCACCGCGAGCCGGTAGAGGAGCGCCTCCTGGGTGTACGAGAGGCCGGACGATCCACGACGCGTCTCCTCCGGGATCTCGCCGCTCGGTTCGATCCGATCGAGCTGCTCGTGCCAGAACCCGAGGGCATCCTCCAGTCCGGCATCATCGCCCAGATAGTCCGTGGCGGCGACTCGGAGGAAGGCGCCCGCATCGCCCCAGTTGTTCGACCGGCGCGACGCCGCCGGCAGGATCACGGCCGTCAGCCAGGCGCGGAACGCGGCGTCGTCGGCGGGATCGGCACCGGGGGCGGTGGAGGTGAGGTCCATCGCGAAGACGAAGCCCGGCGCGACGCGGCTCACGATCAGCGACGTCTGGCACTCGCCGCCGTCGGGACAGGCATCCTCGAGCGTCTTCGTCGTCTGGACCCAGGCCCGGACGTCGTCCCGGGCCGCCTCGGCATAGCGCGGGTCGTCGGATACGCCCCAGGCGAGGGCCAGGCCGTAGGCCGTCGCGGTGTCGTCGACGAACGAGCCCGTCGTCCCGCCGATCTTCAGCGGCTCCTTCGGCTTCGGTCGGTCCTCGACCGCGGTTGCCGCCCATCCGAGCAGGTCGCGAACCGCCGAGGCCTCCGGCTCGTGCCCCGAGCGCGCCGCCGCCGCGCGCTCGCGGAGCTCCGCGAGCGTCACGAGGCCGCCATGATCGGGGATCGCCTGGCTGGGAAGCGGGCT
>DASSHB010000111.1:0-2121 GCA_035693125.1 Candidatus Limnocylindrales bacterium
CGCGCCGAAGACGAAGGTCACCATCGGAGCGAGGGCGATGATCGGGATCGTCTGGCTGGCGACGATGTACGGCACGAACGCCCGCTCGAGGACCCGCGAGTGGACGAAGGCGCTGGCCAGCAGCAACCCGATCAGCGTGCCGATCACGAACCCCGCAGCCGCCTCGCTCCAGGTGTAGAGCGCCGCGCCCAGCAATTGCTGGGCGACGGTCTCCTCGGCGCCGCGCTGGAACGGCTGGCCGAAGGTCAGGACGATGTTCCAGACGTGGGGCAGGTTCAGGTCGTTCGCGAACGGCCAGCGGAACGGCGGGTTCCACAGAACGGCCGAGCCGGGCAGGGCGAGGGGCGCCCGCCACGGGGTGCCGCCGAGGAACTTCGCGCCCTCCCAGACCACCAGGACGAACGCGACCACCGCGGTCCAGGTCAGGGCCCGGCGGCCGCGACCGGGGATCGGTCGCTCGACGCGGACGGCGGGCAGCGCGTCGCGGTCCGCGACGCCCGCGGCGGTCGCCATCGAGCTAGCCGGTCACCGCCTGGTCGGCGATCTCGAGGGCCGCGTCGATCGCGGCGAAGCCTTCGGCCAGCTGCTCCTCGGTGATGCACAGGGGCGGGTTCGTATGGATCGAGTTGTTCGCGATCATCGTGTACACGCCCTGCTCGCGGAGGGACTTGCCGATCGCCTTCATCTCGTCGCTCGTGCCGTTGAACGGCGTGAGCGGCGTCCACGGGTCGCGGCTCCGGACGAGGTCCAGGATTCCGAACAGGCCCAGGTTCCGATGGGCGCCGACGGAGGGGTGGCGGGCGGCCAGCTCCTCGTGGTGGCGGCGCATGACCGGTCCCAGCCGGGCCGCGTTCTCGATCAGCCCGTCCTCCTCGTAGACGCCGATGTTCGCGAGCGCCGCGGCGCATGACACCGCGTGCGAGGAGTAGGTCAGGCCGCCGTAGTAGAAGTGGTCCTGGAAGAAGTCGGCGATCTTGTGGTTCATCGCGACCGCGCCGAGCGGCAGGTAGGACGAGGTCAGGCCCTTGGCCATCGTCATCAGGTCCGGGACGGTGTCCCAGTGCTCGATCGCGAACCATCTGCCGGTCCGCCCGAAGCCCGCCATCACCTCGTCGGCGACCATCAGGATGTTGTTCCGATCGCAGATCTCGCGGACCCCCTGGACGTAGCCGTCGGGTGGGATCAGGATCCCGTTCGTGCCGACGATCGTCTCGAGGAAGATCGCGGCGATCGTGTGCGCACCCTCGTAGCGGATCACGTCCTCGAGACCCTGCAGGGCTTCGGCGGCGGGTCGCGGCTCCTTCTCGCCCCAGCGGTGGGTGTCGGGGTAGCGGACGACACCGGACAGGGCCGGCTCGTTCGCCCAGCGGCGCGGGTCGCCGGTCAGCGTCATCGCCCCGAGGGTCGCGCCGTGGTAGGCCCGATAGCGGGCGAGGACCTTGTGCCGGCCGGTGAATGCCCGGGCGAGCTTGATCGCGTTCTCGATCGCCTCGGCCCCGCCCAGGGTGAAGAACACCTTGTCGAGGTCGCCCGGCAGGATCTCCGCGAGCTTCGCCCCGAGCTTCGCCCGGGGCTCGGTCGCGAAGGCCGGCTGGACGTACTGGAGCTTCGTCGCCTGCGCGGTGATCGCGTCGATGACGCGGCGGTCGCCGTGGCCGATGTTCACCGACATCAGCTGGCTGTTGAAGTCGAGGATCCGCTTGCCCTCGGGCGTGTAGAGGTAGACACCCTCGGCCCGGTCGATCGCGATCGGGTCGATCGCGCCCTGGGCGGACCACGAGAAGAACGTGTGCTCGCGGGACAGTCGGACGATCTCCTCGCTCGACATCGCGGTGGCGGGTTCGACGGCCATGGCTGGGCTCCGGTGGTGGGGTCTCGGACGCGCGACGAGGCGTCGTCGCGAGCATCGATTGTCGCAGATGCCGCGAGCGCACCCCCCGTCCGTCGCGGTTCATGACGGAACCTGGCGCGCCCGTCGGAGAGGATGGACGCCAACCGAGCCGAGAGGAGCCCACGGATGGACCGAGCACGATTCCAGGACTGGCTGGACCGCTACGTGGCGGCCTGGCGATCGAACGACGGCGCGACGATCGGCGACCTGTTCAGCGAGGACGTCGTCTA
>DASSHB010000112.1:0-6620 GCA_035693125.1 Candidatus Limnocylindrales bacterium
GGGAGCTCGCCGAGGCCGGCGCCGCCATCCTCCTCTACACCTCCGAGCTCAAGGAGGTCCAGCTCGTGTGCGACCGGGCGGTCGTGATCTTCGGCGGCCGGGTCGTCGAGGAGATCGCCGGCGCCGATGCCGACGAAGCGACGCTCCTCCGGGCGGCGTATCACCTCCACACCGGCGCGGCGCTTCCGGAGGCGCTGACGACCCCGCCGGGAGCGACGGCCGGGGCCGAGGCATGAGCGCGACTGTGGCCGCGGTCGACGACGTCGGGACGGGTCCGGGCGTCGCGCTCGCCGCCGCCGCGCGTCGCAACGCCTGGACGCTCGGCCTCCTCGGGCTGCTCGTCCTGCTCGTCGTCTTCACGAAGCTCATCCAGCCGAGCTACGGGGCGGGCGGCGTACAGAGCCTCGGGATCTCCGTCCTGCCGCTCGCCTTCGCGGCCGTGGCGCAGGCGGTCGTCGTCATCGCCGGCGGGATCGACCTCTCGATCGGCTCGATGATGGCCCTGATCAGCGTGATCACCGCCAGCCTCATGCAGGGCCAGAGCGACGAGTTCGGGATCGCCGTCGTGATCGGCGCGCTCGGGCTCGGCCTGCTGTTCGGAGCGATCAACGGCTGGATCGTCGTCGTCACCCGGGTGCCGGACATCATCGTGACCCTCGCGATGCTCTTCGTCTGGGCGGGTTTCGCACTCATCGTCCGGTCGGCGCCCGGCGGCCAGGCGTCGCCGTGGCTCATGACGCTCGTCAACGGCAAGTTCTTCAGCGAGTGGGTCCCGAAGGCGGCCCTCGTGCTCCTCGTCGTCGTCGCCGTCGTCTGGATCCCGCTCTCGCGGTCGAAGGTCGGCCTCTCGATCTACGCGGTCGGCAGCAACCAGCTCGCGGCGTTCCGGAGCGGGATCGACATCGGCCGGACGAAGGTGATCGCCTACGCGGTGACGGGCCTGTTCGCCGCGATCGCCGGGCTGTCGCTGACCGCAAGCACGGGGATCGGCACGCCCGTCCCCGGCCCCTACACGCTCGAGAGCGTCGCCGCGGTCGTCCTCGGCGGCGTCAGCCTCGCCGGCGGCCGAGGCGGCGTGTTCGGGCCGATCGTCGCGGTCGTCATCCTCCAGCTGATCCAGACGGACATGACGTTCCTCAACCTGAACTCGAACCTCGCGGTCGTCGCCCAGGGCGTCATCCTCATCGGCGTCCTCGTGCTCGGCAGCATCATCGAGCTGCGGAGGGAGCGGTCGTGAGCGTCGTCGCCGGGACGAGCCGATGGGCGAGCGCGAACGGCTGGCGGAGCGTGTTCCGCGACCGGCCGATCATCCCGCTCCTGGCGCTGCTCGCGGCGCTCGTCGTCGCGATCGAGCTCGCACAGCCCGGGATCGTCGGGCCCGGCTGGGTCGGGGTCGTCCTTCGCGCGGCGATCCCGCTCTCGATCCTCGCGGGTTGCCAGACGCTGACGATGCTGACGGGCGGCATCGACCTGTCGGTCGCGGCGATCGGCTCGATGGCCGGCTTCGTCACGGCGACGCTCATCCACAGCCCGGGCGGCGTCGCCCAGGCGATTGCCGTCTCGCTGCTCGCCGCCGGGCTCGCCGGGCTGATCACCGGCCTCGTCGTCGGCGTCTTCCGGGTCCATCCGCTGATCGTGACCCTCGGGATGAGCTTCATCGTCCTGGGGCTCGCGAACGTCTGGCAGCTCCAGTCGGTCCAGACCGGCGCCGGCGTGCCGGCCGAGCTCCGGACGATCGGCTCCGGGCTGCAGGACGAGGTCCTCCCGAACAGCCTCGTCGTGTTCGTCCCGATCGCGATCTTCATCCTCGTCCTGCTCCGCCGGACCGGCTACGGCCGGCTGCTCTTCGCGATCGGCGACAACCCGGTCGCGGCGCGGCTGTCGGGCGCTCGGTCGTGGCAGGTCCTGACCGTTCTGTACACGCTGTCCGCCGTCCTCGCCGGGATCGCCGGGCTCATCCTGTCCGGGCTGACGAACACGGCGTCCGTCAGCCTGGCCGATTCGAGCCTGCTGCCGTCGGTGGCGGCCGCGGTGATCGGCGGGACGTCGATCCTGGGCGGCCGGGGAGGCTACGGCGGGACGATCGTGGGTGCCCTGATCCTCACCGTTCTCGGCGCGCTGCTCACGGTGCTCGGGCTGCCGGAGCCGACCCGCCAGGTCGTGTTCGGCGCGATCATCGTGATCGTGGCTGCCGCCTACAACCGGGTCACGGCCGAGACGTGAGCGGCGCCGGCACCGACGCGGGAGCCGGGCCGGCGGCGGACGTGTCGGGCGCCACCCGCCATCTGGGGCTCGACCTCGGTGGCACGAATCTCAAGTGGACCGTCGTCGAGCGGCGCGGCACCGCGTGGAGCGTCGTCGCTCGTGACCAGGTCGCGACCCGCCGCGCGGCCGCGCCCGCCGACATCCCGGCCAGCGTGACCGCCCAGCTCGCCGAGGTCGCGGTCCGCGCCCGGGATTCTGCCGGCCCGTTCGCCAGCGTCGGGGTCGGGGTGCCGGGCCTGTACGACCCGCGGACGGGGCGGACGCGCTTCCTCGTGAACATCCCGGGCCCCTGGGCTGGTCACCCGGTCGCCGAGCCGATCTCGGCGGCGACGGGGGTGCCCGTCGTCCTGATCAACGACGCGCGGGCCTTCGGGCTCGCGGAGCTGCGGCTCGGGGCCGGGCGGGGTGCGTCGTCGATGGTCGGCCTGACGCTCGGGACGGGGATCGGCGGCGTCGTCGCGATCGACGGCCGGGTCCACCAGGGCCACGACGGGACTGCCGGCGAGCTCGGCCACCAGACGATCGAACCCGATGGGCCCTGGTGCGGGTGTGGCAACCGCGGCTGCCTCGAAGCGTTCACGCGGGCCGACCAGATCGCGGCGGCGTGCGGCACGGAGACGGCCGAGGAAGCAGTTCGCGCGGCGGCGGACGGCGACGAGCGGGCACGGCGCGGGCTGGCCGAGGTCGGCCGCTATCTCGGCATCGGGATCGCGAACATGATCACCGTCCTTTCGCCCGACACGGTCGTCCTGGGCGGCGGGGTCGCGGCTGCGGGAGAGATCCTGTTCGGGCCGATCCGGGACGAGGTTGCCCGACGGGTCCGCACGACCGCCGTCGACGAGGTGGCGATCGTCCCTGCCGAGCTCGGGACGTGGGCGGGGGCCATCGGGGCGGCGATCCACGGGGCCGAGCAGGCGGCCGAGGCTCGCGCGTGACCGAGCTCGCCGATCGGCCGCAGTACCGCCAGATCGAGCAGACGCTGCGGGAGCGGATCGCGGCGCTCCGGCCCGGCGACCCGCTGCCGTCGGACGCGGAGCTGGTCGCCGAGTTCGGCGTCAGCCGGATGACCGCCCGGAACGCGATGGATCGGCTCGCGCTCGACGGCCTGATCCGGCGCGAGCCGGGTCGGGGCAGCTTCGTCGCCCAGCCCCACGCGCATCGGCGGGCGAACCGGCTGATGACCTTCAGCCAGGAGATGCGCCGGGCCGGGCGGGTCCCCAGTTCACGGGTGCTCGATCGCTCCGTCCGGCCCTCGTCCGGCGCGGAGGCCGAGGGCCTGGGACTCCGCCCCTTCGAGCCCGTCCTCGGGCTGCGCCGGCTGCGACTCGCCGACGACCAGCCGATCGCGCTCGAAACCGCGGTGCTCGTCGCCGACACCGCCGCGGCGGTCCTGACCGCCGACCTGGAGCGCGGGTCACTCCACGAGACGCTGACGCGGGCCGGGTTCGGGCTGCGCCGCGGGACCGGGACGATCGGCGCGGCGCGCGCGTCGGCCGAGGACGCGCGGCTGCTCGGGATCCGGGTCGGCGATCCGCTCCTCGTCGAGCAGCGGACGATCGTCGACGACGACGGGCGGCGGATCGAGTCGACGGAGTCGCGCTACCCCGCGGACCGCTACGCGCTCGAGGTCCAGTTCGAGGTCGAGGGGCCGGACGAGGCCGGCGCGCGGTGACCGCTCGAGAGGAGCTGGTCGGGCGCCTCGTCCTCGCGGACCGCGTCGCGCGCGGCCGGCTCGTGATCGAGGACGGCGTGATCGCGTCGGTCGACGTCGAGTCGCGCGACGGCGACCCGACCGAGCCGGTCATCGCGCCGGGCTTCGTCGATCTCCACGTCCACGGGTTCGGCGGTCACTCCGCCATGGGCGGCCGAGCCGCGCTCGACGGAATGGCTCGGGCCCTGCTCCGCCGTGGCGTCACGAGCTTCCTGCCGACCGCGGTCAGCGCGCCGCTCGGTGAGCTGGCGGCATTCGCCGAAACGGTTCGTGATTGGATGCCGGACGCCCCGACGGACGGCGCGCAGCCGCTCGGGTTCAACCTCGAGGGTCCGTTCCTCGCGCCGGCTCGACACGGCGCCCACGATCCGGCTGTCCTGCGCGCGCCGGCGGACGTCGAGCCGGCCATCTTCGCGCCGCTCCGCGAGGGCCTGCGCGTGATCACGATCGCGCCCGAGCTCTCCGGTGCGCTCGACCTGATCGCGGCGCTGGCGGGCGACGGCGTGGCGGTCGCGCTCGGCCACTCCGCGGCGACGGTCGACGAGGCGCGCCGCGGGTACGCGGCCGGGGCCCGCTCGACGACGCACCTGTTCAACGCGATGTCCGGGCTGGACCACCGTGCTCCCGGGCTCGCCCTCGCCGCGCTGCTGGAGGACGCGGCCGCGGTCGAGCTGATCGCCGACGGCCATCACGTGGCGCGCGAGCTCTGGCCGTTGGTCGCCCGACTGAAGCCGGCCGGCCGGCTGATCCTCGTCAGCGATGCCCTGGCGATCGCCGGTACGCCGGCGGGCCGGGGCTGGATCGGTCAGCTCGAGTGCGAGATCGTGGACGGCCGAGCGATTCTCGCCGGCACGGACACGCTAGCCGGCTCGGTGATCGGTCTCGACACGGCCATCCAAAACGTGACCGCGGCCGGAATCCCCTTCCACGACGCGGTCGCCGCCGCGTCGACCAACCCTTGCGATCTCCTGGGCGTCGCCGACCGCGGTCGGATCGCCGTCGGCCAGCGAGCGGATCTCGCTGAACTCAACGGCTCGCTCCAGGTTCGTCGGGTGATCAGGGCGGGCGCCACCGTCGTTGGATGACCGTGCGACGCGACGCCCACGAATGGACCGGACGCGACACATGACGGGCCGAGCAAGGCCCCGGCATCTGCCGAACCGCGCTCGTCACTCTATGAGTTGATCGTCAACCGAGGACCTACGTCGACCGTTGCGGCTGTTCTGCAAACCGCTCGCGACGCAGCCGTTGGACCCGCTCAAAGAGGTCCTGCCATGCGGCGTCATTCGCGTCGAACGATGTGCCCTTCGCGCCCTGATCGATCAGCGCGCATCGCTGTTCGATTAGTTGAACGTACTCGTCTCGGACACGCTCCCACGTCACATCGGGCGCGACGAGCGAGCGCATGCGCTCTACCAATCGTCGGCCAGCGTCGGTGACGACCCGCGCTTCAGACTGCCTTTCTACCGTGCCCAGCGAGCGCCACCCCATCAAGGCCGAATGGAGTTCCGTGTCAAATCGAAAGACAGGATCGCGGCGCGACCGATTCCATCTCCGGACCGCCTGGTCCGTCACCAGGGAATAGGCCGCATAGACGAGGACGATCAGCAGGAATACCAGTCCGGGTCCGTTGTAGGAGCTGCGCAAACCTCCACTGATCGCGACGGCGCCGACAAGGACGAAGAGCGGGACAGTCACCAGCACGAGCCAAATCCGCGTGCCACGAGGCCTCGTCGTGACTGCGAACGTGGCCGACAGTAGAACCAACGCAACTACGTCAAGGATCGACACGGATCGTTCCCCCTAACCAGGCATCACTGGTAAGCCTGCGAGCCTTCGCTCTCAGTCAAGTCTTGCCCGCCCGTCATTGCTCGCGTCAGAACCAACGACGGCACGCGAGACCACGTCGATCCGGCGCGGACTCGCTGGGGAGGCCGCCTACCGACGAGGCATCGCCTCGAACGTGCGCTCGATGTCGTCGAGGACGCGGATCGTGCCGCGGCTGACCGCCGCCAGGTAGCGCTCGCCAAACTCGGCGTTCGAGCCGCGCGCGTCGCCCCACGTGCCGCTGTGCGTCGCGCGGTGGACGGAGCCCGGCGCCGAGAAGAAGAACGCCGTGTGGACCGCGGGCGCATTGCCTACCTCGGGGAACGGCGGCATCTCGGCGTTCGCCGCGTCGAGGTCGACCAGCGCCGGATTGATCGCCAAGACCGCCGAGGTCTCGCCCTTGTTCGCGTGGAGCCCACTCGTCGGCCCGAAGAACTCGGCCGATTCCTCAGCCGTGATCCCGTCCCAGTAGTTGATCGGGAAGGCTCGGGCGCCGGCTGGCATCCGATCGGCGCAGTTCGCACAGGCGTAGGCGAGCGCGTACGTGTTGTCGTAATGGCCGTTCAGCAGGACGATCCGGCGGAAGCCCGCGGTCGCGAGCCCCACGACGACGTCCTCCACGAAGGCCATGAACGTCGGGATCCGGACCCAGACGAGCCCCACGAACCCGGCATGCGGGTAGGACAGCCCGTAGTTGATTGTCGGCGCGATCGCCGCCCCAACCTCCGGCGCGACGCGCCGCGCGACCTCGGTCGGGACGATCGCATCGGTCAGGAGCGGTCCGTGCGGGCCGTGCTGCTCGGTGGATCCCACCGGG
>DASSHB010000113.1:0-11300 GCA_035693125.1 Candidatus Limnocylindrales bacterium
CCAGCTCAAGGCGATCGTCGGAGTGGAGGTCCTCGTCACCCGGATCGAGGCGAAGACGAAGCTCAGCCAGAACCGCTCCAGGGACGACGTCGAGGGTGCGATCGTGGGCCTGGAGGGCATCGAGGACGGCGGGTCGAGCGCGACCGCCGCCGCGATGCGCGCGACCGAGGACGAGCGCGGTCGCTGAGCGGCCTCCGTCTACTCGTCCTGCGACAGGATCACCGCCGAGTACGGCCCCAGGCCGATCGCGACGCGCTGCTCCATTCCGTCGTGGGCCTCGCGTTCGCTGTCGGCGTCGAGCGAGTCGATCGTCTCGAAGTCCGGGTCGTAGCCATCCCAGTCGCTGTTGAAGCGCACCCGCCAGCGTCCGGCCCGCGGCACGCCCACGTGATAGTCGGGGAACGCGCTCGCCGAGAAGTTCGCCAGGACGACCACGTCGTCGCGCGGACCGCCTTCGAGCCAGCGGTGCCAGCCGAGGACCTTCGCCTCGTCGTTCAGATGATGGACCTGGACGTGCGGCCCGCGCAGGCCGCGCGACACGTCATCGACGTTGCGGCGGAGGGCGATCAGGTCGCGGTGCAGGCGGAGGAGGCCGGCATGGCGATGGCGGAGCGACCAGTCCAGGCCGTCCTCGTCGCTGAACCACGAGCCTTCGACGAGCTCCTGGCCCTGGAACAGCATCGGGATGCCCGGGCTGGTCAGGACGACGGCAGCGCCGAGCGTCGCTCGCTTCTTCGAGGCCCAGCTGTCGGCGTAGCCGGGCCAGATCTCCTCGGGGACGCGGGCCGAGCCGTTGGCGTCCTCGTCGTGCGATTCGGTGTAGATGACCCGCCGAGTCCACTCCCCTGCCCGGTCGCCGATCGCGGCGCCGACGGACACGACGTCGCGGTCGGCGTCATCGGCGGCGGTCAGCGCCGCCCGGACCAGATGGACGAACGCGCCGTCCCACTGCGATCCGAAGCCGGCGCCACCGTCCGCGCGCGGGGTCGTGATCGCCAGGTCCGAGCGCAGGTCCTCGGCGATCATCAGCCGGCCGGGGAACCGCTCGGCGATCTCGGTGTTGATGTCGGCCATCAGGCGCCAGCCGTCCTCGATCCGATCCGGCGCTGCCGGGCCCGCGCCGTCGATCGACGAGATCCACGGCGTCGCGTCCCAGCGCAGGCCGTCGACGCGGAACTCGTCGAGCCACTGGATCGCGTTGTCGCGGATGAAGGCGCGGACCTCGGGGCGGCCGTAATCCGGCCGGGTGTCGCCCCATGGCGTCGCAGCGCGGTCGTCCTCGTAGAAGTAGATCCCGCCCTTGCCGCCTTCCGACCAGCCGTCGAACTGCCAGAGGTCCAGGTCGGACGGTCCCAGGTGGTTGTAGACGACGTCGAGGATCACCGCGATCCCGGTCTCGTGGGCGGCGCGGACGAGGGCCTTGAGATCGTCGGGGGCGCCGTACGTGCTCTCGACCGCGAAGGGGAACGCCGGGTTGTAGCCCCACGAGCGATCGCCGGCGAACTCGAACGGTGGCATGAGCTGGATGGCCCCGATGCCCAGCTCGCGGAGGTATGGCAACCGGCGGCGTACCCCGTCGAGCGTCCCGGGTCGTCCGTGCATCCCCTCGCTGAACGTTCCGACGTGGAGCTCGTACACGACCAGGTCGTTCCAGCTCGGCGTGGCGAACGCCTGATCGCCCCACTCGAACGCTGCCGGGTCGTAGACGATCGCGTTGCCGACGCTGTTCGTCAGCCGGCGAGCCCGTGGGTCGATCCGGATCAGCGCGCCCGCCGGAGTCTCGAGCCGGAACTTGTACTCGTCGCCCGGCGCGGCGGCCTCGATGTCCGCCGACCAGGTGCCTCCGTCGCCGGGATCCCGGGCCAGTGGATCCTGCCCGTCGTCCCAGTCGTTGAACGAGCCGATGACCTGGACGGCGGTCGCGTGCGGGGCCCAGACCCGGAAGGTCGTCCCACCGTCGAACGGGAGCGCGCCCAGTCCGGGGCGGCGCGACGGCTGCGGATCGGGCACCGCCCGAGGATACCGGTCGTCCGGCCGGACCCGGGGGACAATGGCGGAATGAGCGTCGATCTCGACCGATTTCTCGCGGCCCAGGCGGGGGTCCACGAGGGCGCCCTCGACGAGCTCCGGCGCGGCCGGAAGGTGGGCCATTGGATCTGGTTCGTCTTCCCGCAGATCGCCGGGCTGGGGCGCAGCCCCACCTCGCAGCGCTACGCGATCCGGTCGCTCGACGAGGCCCGGGCGTACCTCGCAGATCCGGTGCTCGGTTCCCGGATCCGCGAGGCGGCCGCCGCGCTCCTCGCCGCGCCGGCGGACCGGACCGCTGACGCGGTGCTCGGCGAGCTCGATGCCATGAAGGTCCGCTCGTCGATGACGCTGTTCCATCGGGCCGCCCCTGACGAGCCCGCGTTCCGAGCGGTCCTCGAGCGGTTCTACGACGGCCGGGCGGACGCCGCCACCGACGCGTTGCTCGCCGCGCCCGGCATCGAGGACGCCTGAGCCGACGACTCGATCGCCGTCCCGCCCCGGCGCCCGGCGAGGGCCGCCAGGGCCTCGATCAGGCCCGGATCGTCATTGAGCGATGCGATCCGCTCGAACCGGACGGCGTTCGCCTCGGCCTGCTCTCGAGCCCCGACGTCGACGTCGTACAGGACCTCGAGATGGTCGGCCAGGAACTGGATCGGGGCAACGACGACGGCCGGGGTAGTTGACCGGCCGATGTCGGGCATCAGGTCGGCGAAATCGGGCTTCATCCATTCGCCGGGCTCGTGGCCGGCACTCTGCCAGCAGAACGTCCAGCGTTCGGCGGGGATCGCGGCGGCACGCGCGACCGCTTCCGCCGTGTCCCGCAGCTGGGCCAGGTAGTCCGGCTCGCGATCCGCGACGGTCCGCGGCAGGCTGTGTGCGGTGAGCAGGACCCGCACGCCCGGCTGATCGGCCGCGGGCAGCCGCCCGATCGCGGCCCGGATGCGATCCGCGAGCGCCGCGACGAATGCCGGCTCCAGGAACCACGGGTCGGCGACCCGGACCCGTGGCGCCCGCGCGCCGAGCCCGGCAACGGCCCGCCGGAGGGCGTCCTCGTAGCCGCGCATCAGGAGCGGCGAGTACTGCGGCGAGAGGATGATCGCGACGACCTCGTCGGCGCCGCGCTCCGTGAGCCGCTCCAGCCCGGTCGCGATCGACGGCTCGGAGAAACGCATCCCGACCTCCGCGGGCCGGCCCGTCCGGCGTTCCAGGGCCGCGGCCTGGCGACCGGTGATCGGGATGAGCGGCGAGCCGCCGATGACCTGGTAGCGGCGGGTGAACTCGTCGACGAGCTCGGCGTCCGGCTCGCGTCCGCCGCGCACGGCGGCGAGATAGGTGCGGATGTCCTCGCGCTCGAGCGTCGCCGGCGAGCCGTAGGTCATCAGCAGGACACCGCTGCGAGCGGCGGCGCTCACGCTCGGGCTCCCGCGACGGCGTCGGCATCGGCGACGCCAGCCCGCGCCGTCGTCTCGTGGACGAGATCCACCAGACGGCGGAGCAGGTCGGTGTCGGTGTCCGGCAGCACGCCGTGGCCGAGATTGAACACGTGGCCCGGCCTGCCACCGGCCTCCTCGAGCACCGCGAGGGCGCCACGACTCGTGGCCTCCCAGCCGGCCAACAGGCGGGCCGAGTCGAGGTTGCCCTGGACGCCGCGCCCCGGCCCGAGCCGGGCCCAGGCGTCGGCCAGGGAGACGCGATGGTCCAGGCCGATGACGTCGCCACCGGCCGCCGCCATGTCGTCGAGGAGTGCCGCGGTCCCGGTTCCGAAATGGATCGTCGGAATGCCGGCGGCGGCCATCGCCTCGAGGATCCGCGCGACGTGCGGTTGGACGAACGATCGGTAGTCGGCCGGACCCAGCCCTCCGACCCAGCTGTCGAACAGCTGCACGACATCCGCCCCGGCGGCGGCCTGGGCGCGGAGATAGGCGACCACCATCGTCGAGAGCCGGGTCATCAGCTCGTGCCAGGCAGCGGGCTCGCGGTACATGAAGGCCTTGGCGATCGCGAAATCGCGGGAGGGGCGGCCCTCGATCAGGTAGCAGGCGAGCGTGAACGGTGCTCCGGAGAACCCGATGACCCCGGCCTGCCCGGCAAGCTCGGCCCGGACGAGCCGGATCGCATCCAGGGTGAAGGACACGCCCTCCGGATCGAACGGGCGGAGCGCGGCAACGTCCGCGGCCGACCGGATGGGCCGCTCGATGATCGGCCCGACCTCGGGCTCGATCCGGAGGGCGACGCCCATCGGCTCGAGCGGCAGCATGATGTCGGCGAAGAGGACGGCGGCATCCACGCCGAGCTCGCGGACGGGCATGAGGGAGACCTCGGCACAGAGGGCCGGATCCTTGGCGAGCTCGAGGATCCCGTGCCGCTTGCGGAGCTCGCGATAGGCGGCGAACGAGCGGCCCGCCTGGCGCATGAACCAGACCGGGGTGGCGTCGACCGGCTCGAGCCGGCACGCCCGCACGAAGCGATCACTCATTGGGCGTCTCCGGCGGCCGCGGCCCGGAAGGCACCCTCGGCCGCCTCGATCGTGCGCCGGATCTCCGCGTCCCCGTGGGCCATCGATGGGAACCACGCCTCGAACGGCGACGGCGGGATGAGGATGCCGGCGACGCGCATCGCGCGGAAGAAGCGAGCGAAGGCGGCGCGATCGGCTCCTCGAGCGTCCTCGGCATCCAGCGGCAGGGTGTCCCGGAAGAAGACGGTCAGCAGCGGACCGACGCGGGCCACCGTCGCCTGGCAGCCGGCGCGTCCGGCCGCATCCGCGAGACCGCCGGCCAGATCCGCCGCGCGCGCGTCGAGGCCAACATAGCCCGCCTCGCCGAGCTCGCCGAGCGTCGCGACACCCGCCGCCATCGCGAGCGGGTGACCGCTCAGGGTTCCAGCCTGGTAGACCGGACCCACGGGCGCGACCAGGCTCATCAGGTCGGCTCGGCCGCCGTAGGCCCCGATCGGCATCCCGCCCCCGATCACCTTGCCGAGGGTCGTCAGGTCGGGCCGGACCGCGAACCGCGCCTGCGCGCCGCCGCGACCGAGGCGGAACCCGGTGATCACCTCGTCGAAGATCAGGAGGGCCCCGTCCGCTCGACTGAGCTCCCGGAGATGCTCCAGGAAGCCCGGGACCGGCGCGATCACCCCGCTGTTCGCGACGACCGGCTCGACGATCACGGCCGCGATCCTGCCGGCGTGCCCGGCGAAGGCCAGCGTCGCCGCGCTGAGGTCGTTGAACGGCAGCACGATCGTGGCCGCGGCCACCTCGGCCGGAACACCTGCGCTGGCCGGGATCCCGAAGGTGGCGGCGCCTGACCCGGCGTCCACGAGGACCGGATCGGCGTGCCCGTGGTACGAGCCGGCGAACGTCACGATCAGGGTCCGACCCGTCGCGGCGCGAGCCAGGCGGAGCGCGCTCATCACGGCCTCGGTGCCCGACGACGTGAACCGCAGCCACTCGATCGACGGCATCGCGTCGCGGATCGCCTCGCCCAGCTCGATCTCGCGCGGATGCGTCGCCCCGAGGGCGAGGCCGTCCGCGAGGGCCGCCTCGATCGCCGCGACCACGGCCGGATGGCGATGACCCAGGATCGCCGCGCCCCAGCTCCCGACGTAGTCCACGTAGCGACGGCCGTCGGCATCGACGACGAAGGCTCCGTCGCCCGAGGCAAGGACGAGCGGCTCGCCACCGACCGCCCCGAAGGCGCGCACCGGACTGTTGACGCCGCCCGGGAACAGCGCCTCGGCCCGGCGGACGAGATCGGCGTTCCGCGCCGGCGCGATCGCGGCCGTCACGCCGCCCCCAGCAGGGCGACGATCTCCTCGACCGGCCGGTGGATCCCGAGGAGGATCGGCTGATCGGCGACGGTCGAGCGACGGCTCTCCGTCGAGCGGAGCGCGCGCACCAGGTCGCCGAACGCGACGAGATCGTCCGTCTCGTACGCGACGACGAAGTCCTGGCCATCGAGGCCGAACGAGTACGCGAGCGCCTGGCGGATCGTCGGATAGTCGTGGCCGACCCGCATGTGCTCGTTCATCACGCCCTGGCGCGTCTCCTTGGACAGGAGGTACCACTCGGCCGACTTCGTGAAGGGATAGACGACGAGGTACCGGGAGCGCTCGCCGTCGAAGGGCGACTGCTCCTGATTCGTCGGCTTCCGGACGTACTGGGACGGCCCGATCCGGCCCAGGAGCGAGTGGCGGACCTCGAGCCAGCGGCCGAGCCCGGAGCGGAGCATCGCCGCGGCCGACGTCTCGAGCTCGTCGATGCTCGGGGCCATCCGCCACAACAGGACGTCGACGCCGCGCTCCAGCCCGATCGAGGAATACGCGATCGTCCGTCCACCGCGACGGTCCAGCTCCTCGACCGAGGCCGCGAACGCGCAGCCGTCGGCATGGCGAGCGTCGTCCTCGCGGCGGCGCCACGCCGGGTCGAGCCCGAGGGCGAGCGCCTGGATGTACGTCTGCTCGCTCATCGGTCGTCCCGCACCCACCGGGCGAGATCGGCGGCGGCGTAGGTGATCACGATCCCCGCTCCCGCCCGAACCATGGCCGTCACGGCCTCCGTGGTCGCCCGCCGCCGGTCGATCCAGCCACGTTCCGCCGCGGCCTCGAGCATCGCGTACTCGCCGGAGACCTGGTACGCGGCGACCGGCAGGTCGAACCGGGCTCGGGCGGCGGCGATCAGGTCGAGCCCGGGCAGGCCCGGCTTGACGAGCAGGATGTCGGCGCCTTCGGCGACATCCAGGGCCATCTCCCGCAGCGCCTCGCGGCCGTTCGCGGGATCCATCTGGTACGAGCGGCGGTCGCCGAACGCTGGCGCGCTGCCGGCGGCCTCGCGGAACGGCCCGTAGAACGCCGAGGCGTGCTTCGCGGCGTAGGCCATGATCGCGACGTCCCCGAAGCCGGCCCCGTCGAGCGCGGCCCGGATCGCGCCGACCTGGCCGTCCATCATCGCGCTCGGGGCCACGATGTCGGCGCCGGCCCGGGCCTGGCTGACTGCCGTCGCCGCGAGACGCTCGACGGCCGCGTCGTTGTCGACGGAGCCATCGCTGCGGACGGGCCCGCAGTGACCGTGGTCGGTGTACTCGCACAGGCAGGTGTCCGCGGTGAGGACGAGCTCGGGATCGCGCTCACGGATCCGGCGGATCGCGATCTGGACGATGCCGTCGTCGGCGTCCGCGCCGGAGCCGAGCGGGTCCTTGGCATCGGGCAGGCCGAACAGGAGCACGCCGCCGACGCCGAGATCCGCGAGGCGCGACGCCTCCTCGGCCGCGACATCCGGCGACATGCGCGCCACCCCCGGCATCGAGTCGATCGGCTCGCGGAGGCCGCTCCCTGGCCGGACGAACAGCGGCGCGACGAGGCCGGCCGGGTCGATCCGGTGCTCTCGGACGAGCGCGCGGATGGCCGCCGTCCGGCGGAGCCGCCGTGGTCGGATGGGCCGGGTGGCCGTGGCGGGCAGGCCCGGCGCGTCGCTCGGGCGCGTGGGAGCGTCGATCATCGGTGGTCCTTCCGTGGCATGGTCAGGGCGCGCGCGGTCGCGGCCGCGAGCGCGTGGTCGTCGGTGGCAAGCGCTCGGGCGACGACGCGGAACCCGGCGTCGAGCGCCGAGCGTTCGGTCCGCGGGCCGATGCAGATGGCCGGCAGCGCCGTCACGTCCACGGCCACGCTCCGGGCCAGTCCGAGCAGCCCGTCCACGGTGGACCCGCTCGTGAGCAGGACGCCGTCCGGCGCGGGCTCGAAGGCGGCCCGCAGGAGCGGTCCGCTGGATGCTGGCGCGAGCCGCGTCCGATAGCCGATCACGTCGTCCACGACGGCACCGCGCCGTCGAAGGGCCTCGGCCAGGCCCGGGCCGGCCAGATCGCCGCGGACGACGAGGACGCGATCGCCGGTGTCGATCGGCAGCTCGCGCGCGAGCGTTTCCGCGTCCGCCGTCGAGGGGACCAGGTCCACGTCGATGCCCTCGGTCTCGAGCGCGCGAGCGGTGGACGTGCCGATCGCCGCCCAGCGCGGGCTCGCCAGCTCGGCCAGGACTCGTTCCGCTGCCGCGAGGACCGCCTGCGCCCCGTTGGCGCTCGTGACGACGACCCAGGTCATCAGCTGGAGCGCACCGGCCGCCCGGTCCAGCTCCCCACCCGGGTGCGCGAGCTCGATCTCGATCGCTGGAACCATGACGGCCTCGACCTCGACCGCCGCGAGCGCATCGATCAGCCCGTCCGATTGCGCGGCCGCGCGGGTCACGATCACGCGTCGTGGGGACGGTGGCGCGGTGCGACCGGCAGACGGCCGGAGCTCCGCGGCGATCGCGGCGGCACGCTCGCGCGCCTGCGTGAGGGGCACGGACCGTCGGGTGACGACGGCGCCGTTCCCGTCGGGGTCAGCGACACCGGCCACCAGCTCCAGCCAGTCGGCGTGGACGGTCGCCAGCATCCCGATGGGAGCCCGGCAGCCCCCGCCGGTCGCGGTCAGGAAGGCCCGTTCGGTCTCGACCGCGATCCGGGTCGCGCGGTCGTCGATCGCGGCGATGGCGGGGCCACAGCGCAGGTCGTCGGCGCGGATCTGGACGGCGATGGCGCCCTGGCCGGGTGCCGGCGGGACGAGCTCCGGGTCCAGCCGCTCGGCGATGCGATCCGCGCGACCCAGCCGCTCCAGACCCGCGCAGGCCAGGACGAGCGCGTCCGTCTCGCCCTCGTCGAGGCGGCGCAGGCGCGTGTCGACGTTGCCGTGGAGCGGATGGACGACCAGGTTTGGCCGGAGCGCCCGGATGAAGCCGGTCCGGCGCGGGCTGTCCGTCCCCACCCGGGATCCGGCGGGCAGATCGGTCAGGCTGCGCGCCGTGGCGCCGGCCGGGACGACGAGCGCATCGCGGGCATCGGCTCGAGGCAGGTACGCCCCGATCACGAGGCGCGGGTCCACGTCCGTCGGGACGTCCTTTGCGCTGTGGACCGCGACGTCCACCCGCCCGTCGAGCAGCGCTCGCTCGATCGCCGCCACGAACGCGCCCTCTCCCCAGGCGGTGTCGGGGGCCCGTCGATCGCCCTCCGTCTCGATGATCACGATCTGCGCCGCCCGGCCCTGCATCTCCAGGGCGTGGACCACCATCCGAGCCTGGACCAGCGCGAGCGCGCTGCCACGCGTCCCGACCGCGATCGGATCGTCGCTCACAGCGCGAACAGCTCCCGGATGGCCGCCGCCGTCCGCTCATCCGCGTCACGGCCCAGCCGCTCGAGCGGCGGGCGGAGCAGCCGATCGGCGAGGTGCCGCGTCATCTCCTCGACGGCGGCACGCGTGTCGGGATCGGTGCCGGGCAGGCGATGCCACAGCCGGTCGAGCTCACGGCTTCGCTCCGCATCCGCGCGTCGGACGAGCTCCGCGGCGGCCGCCCGCGATCCGTCGCGCTGGGTCCAGAGGACGAACGCGTCGACCGTCTCGTCGATCAGGGCATCGAGCCGGGCGACAGTGGCCGACGGCGCCGCGTCGGCGTCGATCGGCGCGCCGAGCGCGAGGTCGTCGGCGGTGACGATCCGAGCTCCGGGGAGGCCCGCGAGGCCCACGACCGCGGGCGGGAACGACAGATCGACGACCGTGGCGCGGCCGGCCACCAGCGTCGCGATCGTGTCGGGGGCGATCCGCCATGGACCCCCGATCGCGACGATCACCCCATCCACCGAGCCGGCGAGCGGACCCGGATCGAACGTGGTGGTGCCCGCGCCAAGGGACGCTGCGAGGCGAGCGGCGCGACCGGGCTCACGGTTGGCGATCGTGACGGTGGCGCCGGCTGCGACCGCCGCCCGGGCAGCGAGGGCGCCCATCGTCCCGGCGCCCACGATGAGAATCCGTGGCGGCTTGGAGCCCCTGGCGGCCGGACCGGCCGCGATCCGCTCGACGGCCGCGTCCCCGAGCGAGGGACGCCGGCCCTGCTGCCAGGACCGTGCGATCCGCCCTGCGCGAAGCGCCCCGATGAACGCCCGGGAGACCACGGGAGCGAGCGGGCCCCCGGTCCGGGCCCTTTCGAACGCCGAGCGGACCTGGTGCAGGATCTCGTCTTCGCCGAGGACCGCCGAATCGCGCCCGACCGCGACCGCGGCGAGGTGTCGGGCGGCGTCGGCATCGCGCAGCGTGGCGGCTCCGGCGGACAGATCGTCCGCGAGCGCGGCCAACCACGCCTCGTCCGCCGGGCCATAGGCCTCCACGCGATGGCAGGTCACGATCGTGACGAGGCTCGGGGTCCCCCGCCGGGCGAGCTGCGCGGCGAGCCGGCTCCGCTCGGGAGCGCGGACCGTCCTCGCGTGGGCGCTGATCGCCAGGATCGAGCCGGCCGGCCGGCCTGTCTGCGACCGGCTCATCGGCGACGGCGGCTCCGGGAGGTGGCCGCGATCGCTTCGGCCGACGACCGGCCCGTCGCCAGGGAATGGCCGGTCATCGTCGCGACCAGCAGGTGATCCATCGCCCGCTCGGCGGCGACGAGAAGATCGGTCGTCTCGGCGGAGTCGAAGCCACGGCGCCGGGCGGCGGCGGCCAGCTCCTGGTGGAACGGCGCGCGGAAGCGCAGGAATCCCTCGACCGTCTGGCTCAGCGACAGGCCCAGGCCCGACGCGAGCTCGCCGTACTCGGACGCCGAGATGGCGGCGGATCTCAGGTGGTGACCCGCGTTCTCCGGCTCGTCCGCATCGAGATGCTGGAGGATCGCGCCAGCGAGCACCTGCCCGTGCGTCCGGAAGAGCCCACGCTGCTCGTCGGTCAGGGTCAGGACCCACGGCAGGTCGGCAGCGACCTGGCGGTTGGCGCGGCGGTAGGTCCTGGAGATCCGGCTGGGGGTCAGGCCGCCGCCGCCGATCGCCGGGCGTCGAGCCCGATCGGCCGGCAGGAGGCGGCGGAGCGCCGTTCGTGAGAAGCGCCGATGACCGCCGGGCGTCGTGAAGGCACGGAGGCGTCCGTCGTCCGTCCAGCGGCGAACGGTCGCCGGGGAGACGCCGAGCAGTCGGCTCGCTTCGGAAAGGCCAACCCAGTCCTGAGTGACCGGGGGGTTCGATCGAGGCATCGAAATCTAGCCAAATCTATCGAAACGTCGTGAACTCGCTCATCCTACCACGACGTTTCCGGCCGCGTCCCTCGCGTCGCGAACGGCGGACGAAGCGAAAACCCGCTGGTCACCCAGCGGGTCTGTTCGTACTCAGGACGTGGAGGCGACGACCGGATTCGAACCGGTGAATAGAGGTTTTGCAGACCTCCGTGTTGAACCACTTCACCACGTCGCCGATGCAGGAGGGTACCTGAGGGTC
>DASSHB010000114.1:0-11205 GCA_035693125.1 Candidatus Limnocylindrales bacterium
CGTGATCACCGGTGAGGGGGGCTCCGGTGGGGCCCTCGCGATCGCCGTCGGCGACGTCGTGATCGCGCTCGAGAACGCGGTCTACTCGGTGATCAGCCCGGAGGGCTGCGCGTCGATCCTTTGGCGGACGGCGGACGAGGCCCAGACCGCGGCGCTGGCGATGAAGATGACGGCACCCGATCAGCAGGCGCTCGGCGTCGTCGACATCGTGGTCGCCGAACCGGAGGGCGGCGCCCAGGCCGACCCCGCCGAAACGGCTCGGCGGATCCGGACCGTCGTGCTCGACCAGCTCGAGACCCTGAGTCGGATCCCGGTCGACGACCTCGTCGAGGCCCGCTATCGTCGGTTCCGCACACTCGGCGCGTACCGCGAGGTCGAGACGTCGGCGCCGCCCGCGCCCGAACGGCCCGGTCTCGCGGATCGCCTGCGCAACCTGCTCGATCCGGGTCGCTGGTCGGGCATCTCGACGAATCCAACCGGCCGGCCGGACGACCTGCCGGCCCGAGACGAGGTCTGACGTGCCCGACGAGCCGCGCCCGCCCGAGCAGCGAGCCGCCGATCATGCCGCGATCGAGCGGCTGGCCGACGAGCTGGTCCCGGCGCTGATCGCGAAGCTCTCCGCGAGCGGCCTCGGCGAGATCGAGATCGGCGAGGATCGCTGGACGGTCCGCGTCCGGCGGCCGGCGGATGGCGCGCCGTCCCACAACCGGCGGGCATCCGATCGCGCCTCGCGGTCGGGGCCCGGCCACGGCCACCAGGCCACCGGTTTCGAGGGTCATCGCGGCCCCCGTGACGTTGCCCGGACCGGCCACGCCTCGTCGAACGGGGCGACCCCGGCCGGCGCCGACGGCGGCGTCCATCGAGCCTCCGAGCCGGCGCCGGACAACCATCGTGCCGTCGCGATGTCGCCGGCCGTCGGCGTCTACCAGCCGCGCCCGGAGCTGAAGCCGGGTGCGAAGGTCCGGAGCGGCGATCGGCTCGGGGCGGTCGACGTGCTCGGGATCCCGCAGGAGGTCGTCGCGCCGTCGGACGGGATCCTCGGGGCGAGCCTCGTCGAAGCCGGCCAGGCCGTGGAGTACGGCCAGGACCTGGTCGTCATCGAGCTGGCCGGCCGGCCGCCCGAGCGGGCCGCCGAGCGCGTGGGCGAGGGCTGATGTTCCGCAAGATCCTCATCGCGAACCGCGGCGAGATCGCGCTGCGGGTCCTGCGCGCCTGCCGGACGCTCGGGGTCGAGGCGGTCGTCGCCTACAGCGAAGCCGATCGCGACTCGCTGCCGGTCCAGCTCGCCGACGAGGCGATCTGCATCGGGCCCGCCGACGCCCGCCGGTCCTACCTGAGCGCTCCGGCCGTGATCTCGGCGGCGATCGTCAGCGGCTGCGATGCGGTCCACCCGGGCTACGGCTTCCTGTCCGAGGACGAGGGCTTCGCCGAGGTCGTCCGGGCTCACGACCTGACGTTCATCGGCCCGCCGGCGAACGTCCTGGAGCGCTTCGCCAGCAAGGAGGCGACTCGTCGCCTGCTCGGTTCGCTGGGCCTGCCGACGATCCCCGGCTCGAACGGGATCCTGCGCGACGACGTCCACGCCCTCGAGGAAGGGGAGCGGGTGGGCTACCCGCTCCTGATCAAGCCGGCGGCCGGTGGCGGCGGCAAGGGGATGCGGATGGTCCGCACCCGGCGCGAGCTCGAGGCGTCGCTCAACGTCTGCCGCTCCGAGGCCCGGGCCGCCTTCGGCGACGATTCGCTCTACCTCGAGCGCTGGCTCGACGAGACGCGCCACGTCGAGGTCCAGGTGGCGGTCGATCGCTACGGCCGCGGCATCCATCTCGGCGAGCGCGACTGCTCGGTCCAGCGGCGCCACCAGAAGATCCTCGAAGAGGGGCCCACGCCGGCCCTGTCCCTCGAAGCCCGCACCGAGCTGTGCACCCGGGCGGTCCGCGCGGTCGTGTCGGCCGGCTACGAGAACGTGGGAACGCTCGAGTTCCTCGTGGACCGCGAGGGGAGCTTCTACTTCATCGAGATCAACTGCCGGATCCAGGTGGAGCACCCGGTCACGGAGGCGCTGACCGGGATCGACATGGTGACCACCCAGATCCGGATCGCGGCCGGCGAGCCGCTCGGCTTCAGCCAGTCGGACGTGGTCACCCGGGGCCACGCGATCGAGTTCCGGATCAACGCCGAGGACCCGGAGCGGGAGTTCCGGCCGGCGGCCGGCATCGTGGAGCGCTACCTCGCGCCGGGCGGGCCGGGAGTCCGGATGGACTCGCACCTGTTCGCCGGCTACGAGGTCCCGCCGTTCTACGATTCGCTCCTCGGCAAGCTGATCGTGTGGGGGCCCAACCGCGAGGCGGCGATCGAGCGGAGCCGGGTCGCCCTCGGCGAGCTCGTCGTGGACGGCCTCGTCACGAACATCCCGATCCACCAGGCGCTCCTCGCGAGCGAGGCCTTCCTCGAGGGCCGGATGACGACGAACCTGCTCGACCGGGTGGGCTCGTCGGCGTTCCTGGCGGCTGCCGCGCGGGCGTGATCGCCCGTGCGTCCCTGCACATGCCCGCCCGCACGAGCCGGGCAGCGGCGACCAGACTGACGACATTCGCACGGAGACACGCGTGACCGAGACGATGACGGAGACCGCGCCCACGGCGGTGCCGGCGGTGGCTGGGACGGTCCACACGACGAAGGAGATCGAGGCCCTCATCCCGCATCGCTGGCCGATGCTCCTCGTGGACCGGATCGTCGAGTACGACCCAGCGGCGAAGCGGATCGTCGGCCTGAAGGCGGTCACCGCCACTGAGTTCTGGGCCCAGGGCCACTTCCCGGGACTGCCGATCATGCCCGGCGTCCTGCAGGTCGAGGCCCTCGCCCAGACGATGGCGGTCTACGTGGCCAAGCAGCCCGGGTTCGGCGACCGGCTCGGCCTGTTCGCCGCGATCGACGAGACTCGCTTCAAGCGGATCGTCGTCCCGGGCGACCTGCTCCGGCTCGAGGTCACGATGGACAAGCTCGGCTCGCGAATGGGCCGCGGCCGGGCGGTCGCGAGCGTCGACGGCGAGGTCGCCTGCGAGGCGACGTTGTCATTCCTGATCCCCGCCGAAGGCGTGCTGCGATGAGCGCACGGGTCGCGATCCTGTCGGACGTCCACGGGGTCCTGGCGGCCCTGACCGCCGTCCGGGCCGCGCTGAAGAAGGACCGCCCGGATCACGTCCTGATCACCGGCGACCACGTCTTCCAGGGCCCGGATCCGGCGGCCACGGTCGACGCCCTGCGCGAGATGGAGGCGAGCGGCGCGACGATCGTCCAGGGCAACACGGACGTGGCCGTCGCCGACTTCGACTACAGCGCCGCATTCCCGTGGTTCACGGACGGCGTGCCGGACGCCTACCGCGACGCGGCCGAGTGGGCCCAGGACCAGCTCGGCGACGAGCGGGTCGGCTGGCTCCGCCGTCTCCCGACCGAACGACGCCTGATGGTCGACGACACGATGGTCCTGGGCTGTCATGCCTCACCCGGATCGCAGACGCAGGGCTTCGATCCCCAGCTCGACCCGACCGTCACGATCGAGCGCGTGTCGCGCACCGACGCGCGGGTCATCTGCTGCGGCCACACCCACCTGCCCGAGGTCCGCGACCTGGGCTGGAAGCTGATCGTGAATGCCGGATCGGCCGGCTGGGTCTTCGATGGCGACCCGACGGCGTCATGGGCGCTCCTGACGGTCGACGGCGAGTCGGTCAGCGCCGAGATCCGCCGGGCCGAGTTCGACACGATGGCCGTCGCCAACGCGATCTCGGCCCGTGGCCTGACCGGCGACGTCTACCGCGCGGCGACCGTCCGGACCGGGAAGCTGGTGCGATGAGCGTGGGGGCCCGCCGCGCGAATCCCGATTGGCCGGCCGAGCCGCGCCGTGTCGTCGTCACCGGGATGGGCATCCTGAGCGCGCTGGGAAACGACGTCGCCACGACGTGGCGCGGCATGGTCGAGGGCCGGTCCGGCGTCGCACCGATCACCCTCTTCGATCCGTCCCGCCTCCAGGCGCGCAACGCCGGCGAGGTCAAGGACTTCGACAGCTCGCACATCCTCGACAAGAAGGACATGCGCCGGATCGACCGCTACATCCAGTTCGGGCTCGTGGCCGCTCGCCAGGCGATGGACGGGGCCGGCCTGCCGGACCGGCTGGAGGGGGACGAGGCCGAGCGGACGGGGGTGATCTTCGGGACCGGCCTGGGTGGGGTCTCGACGCTCGTCGACGGGATCTCGATCAACGCGACGCGCGGACCGGATCGGATCAGCCCGTTCTTCATCCCGATGGGAATCCCGAATGTCGGCGCCGGCCAGATCGCGATCAGCTTCGGGATGACCGGCCCGAACTTCACGACCGTGTCCGCATGCGCGACCGGGGGCCATGCGATCGGCGAGGCCTGGGAGACGATCCGGCGGGCCGACGCCGACCTGATGATCGCCGGCGGCGCGGAGGCCGGGATCAGCGAGCCGCTCGTCGGTGGGTTCGACTCGATGCACGCCCTGTCGCGCCGGAACGACGATCCGGAGGCGGCCTCGCGGCCGTTCGACCAGGGACGCGACGGATTCGTGCCGGGGGAGGGGGCCGGGGCGCTCGTCCTCGAGGAGCTGGAGCATGCCCGGTCCCGCGGCGCCACGATCTTGGCCGAGATCGTCGGCTACGGCGCCACCGCGGACGCCTCGCACATCACCCTGCCGGCCCCGGGCGGCATCGGCGCGGTCCGGGCGGCCCAGCGGGCGCTCGCCAAGGCCGGCCTGGAGCCGGCCGACATCGTCCACGTGAACGCTCACGCGACGTCGACGCCGGAGGGCGACAGGGCCGAGCTCCAGGCCATCCGCACGATCTTCGGCGAGGGCGCCCCGAACGTCTCGATCACCGCCAACAAGTCGATGATCGGCCACACCCTCGGGGCGGCCGGCGCGATCGAGGCGATCATCACGATCCAGACCATCCGCGAAGGCTGCGTCCCGCCGACGATTAACCTCGAAAATCCCGACCCGGCCGGCGAGGGCCTCGACCTCACGCCGAACGCGGCCCGCCAACGCGACGTGCCGATCGCGCTCTCGAACTCGTTCGGGTTCGGTGGCCAGAACACCGCCCTGATCATCCGGCGGTGGACGGAATGACAGACGAGACCGCCTTGGACGGTGGCAGCACCGAGGCCGCCGAGGTGGGGGCCGCCTCGCCGGCGTCCGGCGTCGATGCCGGCCTGCCCGCGGAGGAGGCCGTCGCCCAGCTCGATCCCGGCGATGCCTCGCTCCTCGCCCTGATCGACCGGCTGGGGTCGCTCCTGGATCGGAGCGACCTCTCGGAGCTTGCGGTCGAGTCCGGCGGCACCCGGGTCGTCCTGCGCAAGCCCGCTGCCGTTGCCGCGCTCCTCGGTGCCGGCGCTGGTGCCGTCCCGACGCCGGGCGGGGAGGGCGGCCCCGCCAGCACCGCGACGACGGCCGGCACCCCGCCCGGTGTCCCGGCCGCGACGCTCACGGACTCGGCCGCGCCCGGCCGGCCCAGCGTCAAGGCCCCGCTCACCGGCGTCTGGTACGGCTCGCCGGCCCCGGGCTCGGCCCCGTTCGTCGCCGTCGGCCGCGAGGTGGCGGTCGGTCAGGTGATCGGCCTGATCGAGGCGATGAAGCTCTTCAACGAGATCAAATCCGACCTCGCCGGGCGGGTGGCCAGGGTCTTCCCCGAGAGCGGGGCCCTGGTCAAGGCGAAGCAGCCCCTGATCGAGGTGGAACCGCTGTGAACGACGCCGTCACCCCGCCGGCGGGTGCCCGCCGTGCCCACGTCACCGGCTGGGGCCGCTACGCCCCGGCCCAGGTCCTCACGAACGCCGACCTCGAGAAGATGGTCGACACCTCGGACGAGTGGATCCGGTCGCGGACCGGGATCCGCGAGCGCCGGGTCGCGGCCGCCCACGAGACGACCGCCTCCATGGGCGCGGTCGCCGGTCTCCGGGCGATCGCGACGGCCGGGCTCCAGCCCGACGACATCGACATGATCCTCCTCGGGACGCTCACGCCGGACTACTGGATGCCCTCGACGGCGGCGCTCGTCAAGGAGGCGATCGGGAACACCCGCGCGTCGGCGTTCGACGTGATGGCCGCGTGCTCCGGCTTCGTCTACGGCTTCGCGACCGCCCAGGCCTACATCCAGGCCGGCCTGGCGAAGCACATCCTCGTGATCGGCGCGGAGCTGCTGACCCGGTTCCTCGACTACTCCGACCGCTCGACCTGCATCCTGTTCGGGGATGGGGCCGGGGCCGTGGTCGTGTCCGCGTCCGACGAGCCGGGCGGGGCCCTCGGGGTCGAGATGACGACGGAGCCGCAGGGCGCCTACATGATCTGGCTGCCGGCCGGCGGGTCGAAGGCGCCGCCGTCCCGCGAGACGATCGGTCGCGGCGAGCACTACGTCCGGATGGAAGGCAACCAGACCTACCGGTTCGCGACGAAGACGATGGCGACGACCGCCCTCGAGTCGATCCGCAAGTCCGGTCTCCAGCCGTCGGACGTGGACCTGTTCATCCCGCACCAGGCGAACGTCCGGATCATCGAGGCGGTGGCGAAGGGGCTTGACCTGCCGATGGACAAGCTGTTCATCAATCTCGACAAGTACGGGAACACCTCCGCCGCGTCCGTTCCGATCGCCCTGTCCGAGGCGGTCAACGAGGGCCGGGTGAAGGTCGGCGACAACGTGACGATCGTCGCCTTTGGGGCGGGCTTCACGAGTGGCGCGGTGACGATCGAGTGGACCGCCGACCCGGCTCGCGGGCTGATCGGAGAGGCCGCGGTGCGGCCCGAGGACGTCCATGTCCGGCTGCCCGTCGACTGGGACTCGGTCGACCCCATCCCCGAGGCGCTCGCGGAGCTGATGCGGCAGCCCGGTGCGGTCGATGTGCCCCTCGACGACGTCGCGCCCGGCGAGCCCGAGCCGGCCCATGCGGAGGTCCACGCGTGATCGATCTGACGGGCAAGTCGGCGCTGGTCACGGGCGGATCGCGCGGGATCGGACGGGCGATCGCCCAGCGGCTCGCGATCCAGGGCGCCGACGTGGCGTTCAGCTACCGCGGCAACGAGGCGGCCGCGAAGGCGGCGGTGGCGGAGATCGAGGGCCTCGGCCGGCAGGCGCTCGCGATCCAGGGCGATGTCTCGGATCCCGAATCGGCGGAGGCCGTCGTCAAGGCCGCGCTCGGGGCCTTCGCCAAGGTCGACATCCTCGTGAACAACGCCGGGATCACCCGCGACGACCTGATCATGCGGATGTCGGTCGACGCGTTCCGCGAGGTCCTCGAGACGAACCTGTTCGGCGCGTTCTACATGACGAAGGCCGTCACCCGCCCGATGCTCAAGGCGAAGGGCGGCCGGATCGTGAACATCACCTCGGTCTCCGGACAGGCCGGCCAGATGGGCCAGGCCAACTACTCGTCGGCGAAGGCCGGCCTGATCGGCCTGACGAAGGCGACCGCCCGCGAGCTCGCCTCCCGGTCGATCACCTGCAACGCGGTGGCGCCGGGCTTCGTGCTGACGGAGCTGACCGCGGACCTGCCCGAGGCGCTCCAGGCGGAGATCACGTCGCGTACGCCGCTCGGCCGGTTCGGCACGCCCGAGGAGATCGCCAACGCCGTCGCCTTCCTCGTCAGCGACGAGGCGGCGTTCATCACCGGCCAGGTGCTGGCGGTGGACGGCGGCCTGGTGATGATGTAGCGCGTTCTCAAAGGCTCGTGAGCGGGACCGGCCCGGTCCAGGACGTTTGGGTGATGTGCGGTGTGGTTCGGGGGCCGCATCATCGACGCCATGCTCCGATCCCCTGACCGTCGTCATCCGTTCGTGACCCATCCGGAATGCGTTGATCAACGGATGTCAACTCGGGGGAAATGCGCTACCGTCTCGCGAGTCGCGGGGTGTGCGTCGTCGTGAACCATGGACGGATCCGTCCTTGAGGAGTGTGCCCACGCGGCCTGTCGGATCGATCGTGTGCCCGTGCCCGGCGCCGGTCAGAGGGTGGAGATGACGATGGCCACCGACAAGGTGACAGTGCTGGGCGGCAATCTTCCGTGACATCTGATCGACCGCGTGCCTGGCGGACCTCGCCGTCGCTGGTCGTGTTCCTCTCGTTCCTTTGGCCGGGCCTGGGCCAGCTCGCCCAGGGCCGGCGGCGCACGGCCCTCCTGTACGCGGCGCCGGTCGCGGTCGTCGTGCTCCTCCTCGTCGTGCGTATCCTGGGTGGCGCCGAGGCCTTCGCGGTCAGCCTGCTGGACCCGACGGTCGCGCTAACCCTGCTGATCCTCACTGCGCTCATGGCGATCTGGCGGTTGATCTCGATGGTCGACGCGCTGGTCACCGCCATGCGCAACACGCCGGCCCGGTCGCCGGCCCTGCCCGTGGCGGCCGTCCTCGCGACGATCGTGATCGCGTCGCACCTGTGGCTGGGAAACGTGACGTGGGCGTTCTACGACGCCGGCTCGCAGATCTTCGTCGGGGATCGGGGTCCGGACGGGACGCCGCCGGCCGAGCCGTCGGACGGAAGGCCAGAAGCGAGCGACAACGCGGTCGACTTCCAGGCTACGCCCTTCCCGACGCCGGCGACGGCGTCGAATCGGATCACGATCCTCGTGACCGGGATCGACAGTGGCCACGGCCGCAACCACTCGCTGACCGACACGCTCATGCTCATCAGCGTCGACCCGGATACGAGCCAGGTCGCGATGCTCAGCTTCCCCCGCGATATCTCGGAGTTCTCGCTGTTCAACGGCGGGACCTACCACGGGAAGATCAACTCCTTCATGACCTACGCCCGACTCCATCCGGACCAGTTCCCGGACGGCGGCCTGCCATCGCTCGCGAAGGAGATCGGCTACCTCGCAGGCGTCCCGGTCGGCTACTTCGCCGCGATCAACCTCGACGGCTTCACGAAGATGATCGATCTCGTCGGTGGCGTTGACGTCGTGAACCCCAAAGCGATCGACGACCCGAAGTACGACTGGTTCAACGGGACCTACGGCTTCCATCTGGCTGCCGGTTCCGTCCACCTCGACGGTCGGAGCGGACTCGCCTACGTCCGCTCGCGGCAGGGAGTTGGCGACAACGACTTCACGCGGGCCGCTCGCCAGCAGCAGGTCCTGCAGGCACTCCGGAAGAAGCTCACGAGCCCCGCAGTGATCGGCTCGCTGCCCGACCTCGTCCGCGCGCTGGGCTCCTCGGTCCGGACGAACTATCCCGCCGGCGACATCGAGCGGATCATCGCGATCGGGACGCACGTGACCGATGACTCAACGTTCAAGAAGGTCCTGGGCCCGCCGTATGCGACCTCACCGCCGCCGGACACGACGGGCGGCGTGTACACCCTGGTGCTGGACATGAATCGAATCGCGAAGCTCAGCGTCGAGCTGTTCGGGTCCGACAGCCGCTACGCCGCCGCGGCCACGAGCACGCCGTGATCCGCCGGCACACGACGGCGTTTCGCTTGGCCATGATGCTCGCCGACGCGTTCGGCGCGGCGGGGCTCTTCTGGCTGGTATCGCTAGGTCGCTTCGGGCCCTCGTGGCGTTCCCAGTGGACGGCCGTCGGTGTCGACCCGATCGTCCTGGCGGCCGCCTTCGCCTCCCTCTGGGTGACCGCTCTCTGGCTGGCGAACTTGTATCGCCTCCGGGCGCGCTGGGCCATACGCTCGGAGCTGTTCGACATCATCCGAGCTGCCACGGCCGTTGCGGTCGTGGTGTTCAGCCTGCTCTTCGTCTTCAAGCTTCCCAACGTCAGCCGGCTGTTCCTCGTTCAGCTGTTCGCCGCTGAGATCATCGCCACGGCCTTCGTCCGGATCGGGCTGCGCCTCGGCTTCCGCGTCCTTCGCCGGCATGGCGGCAGCGCGCGCTACCTGGTCGTCGTCGGGGACGGACCCACCGCCCAGACGTTCGCGGCCCGCGTCGTGCGCCACCGCGAGCTCGGGCTCCGCATCGTGGGCTACGTCGCGACCGCTCCCGACACCGGGCTGGTCGGGCAGCTCGGCCCGCGCCTGGGGTGGATCGACGACCTGGAGGATCTCCTTCATTCGCGGGTGGTCGACGAGATCGCGATCTGCCTGGAGCCGAACGACGCGGCACTCGTCGAACCGCTCACCCGGATGTGTGTCGACGAGGGCCGGATCGTCCGGATCCCGCTGCGGACCGGCGCGCCATCATTGACGGGCGGCCGGATCGAGGAGTTCGACGGCATCCCCATCCTGTCTCTGGTGAGCGGGCCCGACCGCGCGCTCGAGCTGCTCCTCAAGCGGATCGCCGACCTCGTTGGCGCAGCGATCGGCTTGCTGATCCTCTCGCCGGTGCTCGTTCTGACTGCCCTGTGGATCCGCCGGGTCGACGGCGGACCCATCCTCTTCCGTCAGGAGCGCGTGGGCCTGAACCTGCGCCCCTTCCGCGTTCTCAAGTTCCGGACGATGGCCACCGATGCGGAAGCCCGGCTCGAGGCGCTGCTGGAGCACAACGTCCTCGTCGGCCACGCATTCAAGCTCGACGACGATCCGCGCCTGACCCGGACCGGCCGGTTCCTGCGCCGAACGAGCCTCGACGAGCTGCCCCAGCTGTGGAACGTGATCCGCGGCCAGATGAGCCTCGTCGGACCGCGCCCGCCGCTCCCGCGCGAGGTTGCCACGTACGACATCTGGCACCGGCGCCGTCTCTCGATGAAGCCTGGCATCACGGGCCTCTGGCAGGTCGAGGCACGACGAGAGCCCGAGTTCGATCGGTGGGTCGCACTCGATCTCGACTACATCGACCATTGGTCGCTGTGGCTGGACCTGAAGATCATCGCTCGCACGGTTCCCGCGATGCTGGGTGGCCGTTAGCGGCCGGATGGGAGGCCGGCGAACCCTGATGCGGGCTCGCGATCAGCGGGCCGTCGGGATCCCGAGGCGCGACTTGATCGCGTTCACACGCCGGTCGCCGAGAGCGGGCCGCAGGACCGCTCCGACAACGTGGCGGAGGCGACGACTGATCCCCGTCCGCTCGCGGACATAGCGCACGCCGGAGTTCGGGCGGGGCGATGACCACGCCGTGAGGTTCTCGACGAGCGAGCGGAGGCCCGCGCGCGCCGGATCCTCCGTCTGCAGATCGTCACCGTCGATCAGCCTCAGGCCACTCGGCGTCCACAGCATGTTGTGGGGGAACGGGTCGCCATGCGTCGGATCGGCCTCGAAGGCCGCCC
>DASSHB010000115.1:0-7422 GCA_035693125.1 Candidatus Limnocylindrales bacterium
GGTCCGAAGTCCGCATCGTCGGGATGGCCCGCGATCACCATGAATCGGTCCGGTCGCCACGCGTGGGCCGCGTCGTGGGCTACGTCATTCATGTGGGCGCGTTCCGTCCTCCCGGAGGCGGTGTTCCGCTCTATGGTCCTGTTGTTCCGCGTGTTGCAGCGGGTCTATCATTCGCGACCGAGGCTTCGCTCGTCTCCCCCCACGAGCGAAGCCTCTTTCCGTGCCCGCCTCCCCGACCGGTGGGCGCCAGGTGGAACCCGTCAGGCCGGCTCACCGGCCAGCGCGTGCTGGGCCTCGTCGAGCGCCGCGAGCACCTCGCCGGCATGCCCTTCCGGCTTGACCTTCGGCCAGCTCCGGGCGATCCGTCCGGACGGGTCCACGAGGAACGTCCGCCGGGCGACGCCCCAGTAGGGCTTGCCGTAGTTCACCTTCTCGACCCAGCTCCCGTAGGCCTCGGCGACCGCGTGGTCGGTGTCCGCCAGGAGCAGGAACGGCAGCCCGAACTTCTCGCGGAAGGCGCGCTTGCTCTTGGCGCCCTGGGGGCTGATCCCCCAGACGTCCGCGCCGCGCTCATGGATCGTCTCGTTGGCGTCGCGGAACTCGCACGCTTCCACGGTGCAGCCGGGCGTGTCGTCCTTGGGATAGAAGTAGACGATCGTCCAGCGTCCTTCCTGGTCGGCCAGGCGGTGGACCGTGCCGGTCTCGTCGGGGAGGGCGAAGTCGGGAGCGGGATCGCCGACCGCGGGGATCGGCGTGCTGTCGGCATCCATCCTCAGAGCCTAGCAGGGGTCTCGATCACGAGAAGTCGGCCGCTCCGGACGCGGATCGAGGCGTCCGCCGAGTCGCGCACGTTCGACAGACCGCGGGCCGGCCCCGCCCGGAGCGGCTCGTCGCGGAGGGGGTAGCGCAGACCGCTCGTCGTGATCCCATCCACGTCGCCGCCGAACGGCAGGAGCGACACGAGGTCGCCCACGTGCCCGGACAGGTCGATCGGCCCGGGAGCGCCGAGCCGGATCCTGGCCGCCTCGTCCAGCAGGACGGCGTCCCGGCCGTCGAGCTCGGGCATGGCCAGGAGCCAGACGTTGCCCAGGGCGTGGTCGACCCGCGCGCCTCCCAGCGCGCCGACGATCGTGATCCGCGACGCCCCCGACGCGGCCGCCGCGCGCACCGCGAGCTCGGCGTCCGTCTCGTCCTTGTCGGTCGGGTGCCGATCGATCGCCACGCCCAGGAGGTCCAGCTCCCGGATCCCGTCCTCGCCGAGCGAGTCGCCGTCGCCGACCCACCGATCGATCCGCCGGCCGAGCCGCTCGGCGTGACGGGCGCCGCCGTCGGCCGCGATGACGAGGTCGATCCCGCTCGACCAGCCGGGCCAGACGCGCTCGAGGGTGGCGGCGGCTGGGACCGCGCCGTCGGCGATCACCAGGACGTGACCCGCCGTCATGGCTCGATCCGGGGCACGGAGGCGCCTCGCGATGTGGCGAGATGGCGCTCGGCCCAAGCCGCGACCGAGGACGCGACCTCCGCGGCGCCCGCTGCCCGCAGCTCCGCCGGGTCGCCCAGGACCGACTCGATCCCCACGGCTCGGGCACCGACGGCGACGGCCATCTGCATGTCGGTCGGGGCGTCGCCGACGTAGATCGAGGTCTCTGGTCGATGGCCGTGCCCGGCCAGCTCGAGGGCCCGCCGGAGGGGTCGCGGGTCCGGCTTGTGGACCGGCAGGTCGTCGCCGAAGACCCGGATCTCGAGGTGCCGGCCCAACCCGGTCCGCTCGAGCTGCGGCTCGACGACCTCGCGCACCCCGGCGGTCACGATGCCCAGGACGGCCCCACCGGCGGCGAGCCGGACCAATGCCTCGAACGCTCCGGGGAACGCCACGACGTCGTCGCCGTTCGCCGCGAACGTCGTCTCCCAGAGCGCGTTCGCCTCGTCCAGCCGGTCGTGGGGAACGCCGAGGCGGCGGTACATCTCGCGCCAATCGGGGACGTAGTGCTGGCGGTAGCGGACGACGTCGAACGGCAGGCCGAAGGCGTCCATCACGGTCGCGTTCGCCTTGTGGAACGCGCCGAGCGAGTCGACGAGCGTCCCGTCCCAGTCGAAGAGGATCGCTTCCACGGGTTCGATCGTAGCGGTCCGAGGTCGCGCCGACGCAGGTCGGATACCGTAGACTCCCGCCGTGCCCGAGCCGTCCCGCGAGCCCCAGCCGCACCCCGGCATCCAGCGCGTTCGCGACGCTGCGGCCCGCAAGGGCGTCGAGCTCGACGTCCGCGTCTTCGACGAGTCGACCCACACGGCCGCCGACGCCTCCGCTGCGCTGGACGCCGAGCTGGGCCAGATCGTCAAGTCGTTGGTGTTCGTGGCCCCCGCCGGCGACGGCTCGCTCGAGCCCGTCCTGTGCCTCGTCTCGGGCCCGAACCGCGTGGACCTGGCGCGCCTGGCAGCGGTCACCGGCGAGCGCGACATCCGGCGCGCCAGCGCCCGCGAGGCGCAGGAGCTGACGGGGTTCACGATCGGCGGGATCCCGCCCTTCGGCCACGCGCGAACCGTGCGCACGATCATGGATCCGGACCTGGGCCGCTTCCAGACGGTCTGGGCCGCCGCCGGAACCGCGACCGCGGTCTTCCCCGTGCCGCCGGCCACGCTCCGGATCCTGGCCAACGCGATGGTCGCGCCGATCACCGAGGAGCGCCGGGCGGCCGATCTGGAGGCCGAGGCGCAGGCGCGGACGGAACGCGACGCCGGCTCCGATCGCGAGGCGGGCGTCGCCGTGATGGACGAGGACGCGGCCACGTCCAACGCGGGAGCGTGACGGGCCCCTCCTCCGAGCGCCCGGATCGTCCCGCCGGGACCGCGCGCGACGCGACGGTCACGTACCCCGGCGGGCTGCGGGCGCGCTGGCGCTGGGCCGGCAGCGGCCAAGGCGCGGCCGTGTTCGCGCTGAGCGAGTCGGGCGGGACGCTCGAGGACCTGGGCGCGATCGTGTCCCCGGGGTTCGAGGAGCTGTGCCGGGCCGAGCTCCGGATCGACGGTCCGGCCGGCGCGTGGACGGTCCGGCTCGCGTCCTTGATCAGCGACGATCCCGAGGCCCTGGCCTGGGACGACGCCGGGTTGCTCGTCGTGAAGTACGGGTTCCACGCGTATGGTCTGGAGGCACGGACCGGCGTCATGCGCTGGGCGCACCGCTCGGCGTCGCCGATCATCGCGATCCTCGGCTCGCCCCGACTGGCCCACGTCATCGTCCAGGCGGAGGTGGAGACGTTCGCGATCGAGCCCGACGGCACCGTGGGCTGGCGGATCGCCCACAGCGACGTCGTCTCCGAGGTCGCCCTGGTCGGCGGGCGGCTCGTCCTGACGAGCTACACCGGGCAGGTCTCCGCGCTCGACCCGGCAACCGGGCGGCCTGCTGCCGGCTGAGGGCCCGGGCCGAGCGACTCCGCGGGTCTCGGCTTCGGCCGGCGGACGACCCGGGACGTGCTGGGGACGAGCCGTGGACAACCGGGCCGAGGGACCCCGAAGTTCGTGGACAAGTCCGTTGACCTCGGCCGATCGCCACGGGTAGCGTAGATGTCAGCCCGGAGGGGCCGAGCGCAGGCTAACGGCAGCGATCGCATCAACGCCCACGCCGCGAGTAGGTTCCTTCGGGTCTTTTGCTGCCCACCGCGGGCAACGCCGGCGCCGCGGGCCGCCCGGTCCGCACGATCGGGCCCGGAGCCCGGTCCCGGCTATCATCCCGGCCGTGACTCCCCTGCTCGTCGGCGCCGCGGGCGTGTTCGCCCTGGTGCTCGGCGGACTCGTCCTCCGCTCGTTCGGGCCGGCCTACCGCATCGGCCGCCTGCTGGCGACGACGCCCCAGGTCAGCGTCGCCCAAGCGAACGCGATCGCGGACGCGGGCGAGCGACGCTACGTGCGGATCACGGGCCGGATCGACGCCGAGGACGAGTTCGAGGACGCCGACCATCGGCCGCTCGTCTACCGCCGGACGCGCCTCGAGGCCCGCCAGGGCCGGCGCTGGGTGGCCTTCGAGGACCAGCGCCAGACGGTGCCGTTCACGATCAACGAGGGACTCGACACGATCGGGATCGACGTCGACGCGCTCGGCGACGGGCTGATCGTCGTGCCGCGCGAGTCCGTGGGCCGCGCCGCCGACGTCCCCGACCGGGCCCCCGAGGGAATCGCCGCGGACACGGCCGTCCGGGCGAGGATCGAGCAGATCTCATCGGTCGAACACGCGATCGTGGTCGGCTTCCCCGCGATCATCGAATCCGGTCCGTCGAGCGGGCCCACTGCGGCGCTGACCTCGGGCCGCGGCCGGCCCCTGATCCTGACCGTCCTGGAGCCCGACGAGGCGATGCGAATCCTGGCCGGCGGCGATGCCAGCCGGACCCGGCTGGCGGCCGGCCTCCTGGGCGCCGGCGCGATCCTGATCGGCGGCGCGCTGGTCTGGGCCCTGATCACGGCGCTGCTCCCCGCCGTCGTCAGTCTCGTGCCTGCGCTCGGTGGCCTGGTCCCCACGGCCCTCGCGGCGTCGGCCGAGCCGAGCGCCGTCGGCGGCGGCGACCCGCGCAGCAACGGGCAGGGGCCTGGCCTCGTCGGGACGCCGGGGCTGGCGATCCTCGGGGTCCTCGCGATCGGCGTGATCGCCGTCATCGCGACGACGATCTACGTCCGGATCACCAAACCGCCGGGCGACCGCCCAGGCGACACGACGCGTCGTCGCTGACCGCGGGCGCTCAGCCGAACCCGGCGTCGCGCGCCGCCTCCAGCCACGCGTCGATCCGCTCGAGCGTGAACGCGTTCGCGGCGATGTCCCCGATCCAGTAGGCCGCGCGCTCGCGGTCCTCCGGGTCGCCCGCCTGGAGCGCGCGGCGGGCATAGGTCTCGACGAGGTTTGCGTCGACGATCGCGGTCAGCGCGAACGACGCCCGATCACGAAGGCGGGCCGGCCCGCCCGCCGCCGCGTATGCCCGCAGGAACGGCGCCACCAGCTCCGCCTGAGCCGCGAACTGCGCCACGGCCGATGCCAGCTCGCCCTCGACGAGGGCCGGCCCGCTGTTCTCCCAGTCCACGACGCAGACCGAGCCCGACGCGTCGACGAGGACGTTCTCCGCGTTGTAGTCGAGATGGCACGTCCGCCGATCGTCGGGCTCCGGCGCCGGCCGGCCGACCGCATCGGTCGTCTCGAGCACGATCGGGACGAGGCCCTCGAGCGTCGACGCCCAGGGCACGTCGGCCTGGGCGGCTCGCTCGACGAGCGCCTCCAGGCGCGCGCGCTCGGGCGGCTCGCGGAACCACGGATCGATCGGCCGATCGTCTGGAGGAGCCAGCGCGTGGAGGCGGCCCAGGATCGAGGCGACTTCGTCGAGCGGAGCGACCGCGTCGCGACCCCGAAGCTCGACCCAGGTGTAGATCCGGACCCAGCGGCGGTCGGCCGCCGGCCCGACCTCGACCAGCGCCGCGCCGTCTCGGGCGACGATCGGTCGCGGCATCGGGATCCCGCCCGCGAGGGCGCGCTCCTGGAAGGCGACGTCCGCGGTGGCGGCCTCCGCCGCTCCGGGGCCCGGCTCGAACAGCTCCTTGAGCGCCCACGTGCCGCGGTCCGTGACCAGCCGCCAGATCCGCCCCAGCTCGCCGCGGGCCGAGGGGACGACCGGCCCGCTGACCGCTCCGAGCCCGAACGCGGAGGCCGCCTCGCGCGCATCGGGTGGGGTCGACGGCCGAGGGCGATCCATGGCCCCGAGCCTACCGGTCGCGACGAGTCCGGATCGGGCCTCCCGAGCGACCGTCGGCGACCCTAGTACGTTCGTCTCATTGGCAAGAAGTGTGAGATTGGTAGGCTCCGGCCGTCGACTTGACATTTCCTCACGAGTCCAGCGCGTGCCGAGCCCTCTCCCGACCCGTCCGATCGACGCCACCCTCTCGGTGACCAAGGCCGCCCGGCTCCTGGGCGTTCACCCGAACACGGTCCGGGCGTGGAGCGACGCGGGACGCCTCCGCTACTACCGGATCAATCCGCGCGGCGACCGGCGCTATCGCCTGGGCGACCTCCAGCGGTTCCTGGCGGCGGCCGAGAACGTGCCCGACATCGGCGCGCCGCAGGGCCCTCCTGGCGCGGCGGCCTCCTGGCATCGACGCGGGCCGGGCGGGGCGGGTGGTCTCGGTGCCCCAGACCGGGCGATCGAGCCGCCGCCGCAGCAGCCCAGCTTCGAACGCGAGCGGATGCGCCACCGCGCGGACGTCGCGTCGATCGCGGCCCTTGGCCGGATCGCCGCCGATCCCGAGACGATGGACGAGGTCCTGCGCGAGGCGGTGCTGATCATCCGCCAGCGCGGTTCCTTCCCGTCCGTCGCAATCTACGAGCACCGGAACGACCGGTTCCTGCCGCGCGCCACGGCCCCCTCGATCCGGCTGCCCGACCAGCCCCAGGCCTTCGGCACGCTCGGCGCGGCCTGGGACCGGGCGCTCGCCGGCGAGCCCGAGCCGGTCGAAGGCGACGGGTTCGGCGGCATCGGCGACGTTCCCGCGGGACTGCGCGAGATCGCCATCGCGATCGCGGGTGCGCACGGACCGTGGGGGGTGCTCCGGATCCTCGCCGATCCGGCCGGCGACGCGACGGCGCTCGACTCGTCGTTCCTGATCGAGGTCTCGGCGCTGATCGCTTCGATCGTGGACGCCGCCAAGCGGGCCGATGAGATCGCCCACCAGCTCCATCGCGCCGACGCGCTCCGCCGGGTCGCATCCGACATCGGCAGCCGGCTCGACCTGGACCGGATCCTGGCCGGGCTCGTCGACCATGCGATGGTCCTGTTCAACGGCGACCGCGCTGCGGTGTTCCTCCGGGCGCCGGACGGGCGAGCCACGGCCGAGGTCGCCCGCGGCCTGTCGCAGGCCTATCTCCAGGCAGTCATCGACTTTCCCACGGAGTCGCTTCCGGCCCTCGCGGCCGCCAGCCGCCAGCCGATGTACGCGACGCACTACCGTGACGACCCGCGCGCCGGCGGCGTCCGGGCGGCCGTCGTCCAGGAGGGCTTCGACACGCTCTCCACCGCGCCGCTGTTCGATGGCTCGGAGCTGCTTGGCGTCCTGAACGTCTACCACGACCAGCCGCACGCCTGGACGAATGACGAGCTCGAGACGATGGCGGTCCTCGCCGAGCAGGCCTCGATCGCGATCAAGAACGCCCAGAACTTCGAGAAGATGGCGACCTGGGCTGCCCAGCTCCAGTCGATCCAGCAGCTGGGCGCACGGCTGTCACGGCTCGGCGACGAGCGCGAGATCGGGCTGGCCATCGCGACCGAGCTCCGCCAGCTGATCGACTACCACAACGTCCGCGTCTACCGGCTCCGGGGCGAGGACCTGATCCCCGTGGCGATGCAGGGCCAGGTCGGCGAGTACATCGACGAGACGCCCGAGCAGCTCGCGGTGAAG
>DASSHB010000116.1:0-5837 GCA_035693125.1 Candidatus Limnocylindrales bacterium
GCCCGTGCGCGGACCGATTCCGGACGGTGCGAGCCGGCACCGAGCGCACGGTCCGGGTGCCCCGGCGGTACCACCGGATCGGGACGCTGGTACCTCTAGCGGACTCCATCACACCCACCACCGACCACCACAATGCGGCCACGCCCTGGTTCCCTGACAGCGCCACCCTGGAGAGGCACACGACGCATGGCCCAGACCGACGCCCGAGCCGGATTCCGGCTTCCGTGGAGCTCCGACCGTCAGTCGACCGAATCGACCGAGCCGGACACCGAGACCGAGACCGCGACCGAGACCGCCGACGCGGCCGAGGCGACGGGCTGGCCGACCGATGAGGCGGCGAGCCCGAGCCACGACCAGTCGGGGACGATCGATCCCTGGACCGGCGCCCCGGTCGGCGGCGTGACCGCCCCGGAATCCCCCGAAGCCCCCAGCGCGCCGGCCGCGCCGGCCGCTTCCACGACCCCGGCCCCCACGAAGAAGCCGAGCAAGTTCCTGGCCGACCTCACGAAGGCGATGCAGGCCGCGGCCGAAGACGCTCGTGGCCGCGCCCTGACCCAGCTCCAGTCCGATGCAAAGACCTACGTCGAAGCGATCCACGGCCGCTCGTCGACCGAAGCCGCCTCCCTGCGCCGGAACGCCGACGACGACGTCGCCGCGGTTCGCGAGTGGTCCAAGGCGGAGATCGCCCGGGTCCGTGAGGAGACCGAGAGCAGGATCACCGACCGGAAGGCCCGCCTCGAGGCCGAGATCGAAGAGCACGCCGCGGTCATCGAGCGGGAGATCGACGCCGTCCAGAAGACCGTCTCCTCGTTCGAGGACGAGATGGCCGCCTTCTTCGAGCGCCTCCTGGCGGAAGAGGATCCGACCCGGTTCGCGACGATGGCCGAGAACCTGCCCGAGCCGCCGTCGTTCGAAGGCCTGGTCGCGGCGCCTGTCGCGGACGAGCCCGCGGTCGAGCCCGCGGCTGTCCTCGAGACCGTCGACGCCCCGGCCGAGGACCTCCCCGAGACGATCACCGATGAGCCCACCAGCGACGCCGAGGCGGTCGTCGAGGCCGAGGCGGAGCCCGCCGAGGCCGAGGCGGTCACGGAGCCCGAGGCGGAGACGGCCGAGGACCCGGCCGCAGAAGCGCTGACGCGGACCCAGGTCGAGGGCGAGCCCGCCACCATGGGCTCGGTCGAGGGGTTCGAGGGCGACGGCGAATTCGACGGCGAGGTCGACCGTGAGGCCGCCTTTGCCGCCATCCAGGCCGCCGCCGAGGCCGCCGCGAGCGCCGAGGTCGCGGCCGACGCCGCCGCCCGGGCCGAGGCCGTCGCCGACGTCGCGATCGAGATCATCGGCAACCACGAAGAGGACGGCGAGGCGGACCCGCGCTATGCGGCGCTGGGCCTGTCGCCGGACCTCGAGGCCGCCGAGGCCGAGGCGTTCGCCGCCGCCGGCTCGTCGGACGAGGACATCCCCGAAGTCGGCGACGACGCGCTTGCCGCGCGGCTGG
The DNA here is from genome assembly GCA_035693125.1 of Candidatus Limnocylindrales bacterium. GTDB lineage: Bacteria > Chloroflexota > Limnocylindria > Limnocylindrales > CSP1-4 > CF-46. The sequence goes on from DASSHB010000116.1 coordinate 1,496, forward strand.
CCGGTCTCGGCTCGAGCTCCACCAAGAGCAAGGGCAACGCAGAGGGCGCGACGTCGACCCAGGTGGTCGTCGTGGGCCTCGTGAGCGTCGCGAGCATCGCCAGCTTCAAGCGTCATCTGGGCCGCCTAACCGGGGTCAACTCGGTCGGCGTCTCGTCCGGCCCTGATGGCGAGTTCGTCTTCGCCGTGAACCACGGCGGCGACGTCGTGCTCCGTGACCTGATCCCATCCCTGCCGAGCTTCCAGGCTCGCGTGACCAGCTCCGGCGACGGCGCGGTCCACGTGACGGCCCACGACCCGGAGGCGGACGCCTAGCCCCGGCCCGGGGTCAGAGCGTTCACCGGACACCAGCAGACCGCGAGGCACAGAACCGTGGCCCGACCCGCGATCGTCGTCGCCCTCCCGCCGGCCGAACGGCACTCCGTCATCGACGAGCTGCGTGCGGCCGGCTTCGAGGCGATCGCGATCGGCAAGCCAGAAGAGCTCGACGCCCTCCTCTCCGCCCGCCACGACATCGCGGTGGCGATCCTCGACGGCGAGAGCGATCTTGACGCGTCCCTCGAGTACTACGGCCTGCTCCACGATGGCACCCGCAACATCCCGGCCCTCATGGTCATGTCGCCCGCGACGCTCGGGACGATGTTCGGGACCTCGTCGTCCGACGAGTTCTTCACCCGGCCCTACACCGCCGATTCGATCCGCTGGCGGGTCGAGGCGATGTGCATCCGCTCGGTGACCGTCGACGACGGCTCCGGGCCGGTGATCCAGGGCGGCTCGATGGAGATGGGCGACTGGTCGCGCCGGGCGACGGTCATTGCCGTCTTCAACCCGAAAGGCGGCGTCGGCAAGACGACGGTCGCCACGAACCTGGCCTCCGCCCTCCAGCTGCACCAGAGCCAGAAGGTCCTCCTGGTCGATGCGGACACGGTGACCGGTCATGTCGCCGTCTCTCTGGGCGTCGATCAAGTCCGGACGGTCGCGGACAGCTGGCGGGACCACGCCGATGGCGGAGACCTCGAGTCGCTGACGGAGATCTCCGCGGCTCACGCCTCCGGCCTGCAGGTGGTCTCCCTGACCGCGTCGCCGCTCAACCTCGAGATCCTCGAGCCGAGCCGGATCGCGGACGCGATCACGGCCTCGCGGCCGCTCTACGACTTCATCGTCGTCGACCTGCACCCCTCGTACAGCGGGCTGAACAAGGCGGTGTTCGAGAAGGCCGACAAGATCCTCGTTCCGGTCACCCCCGACGTGCCGGCGCTCCGCGCCGCGGTCCAGCTCCGCGAGGTCGCGATCGAGCTGGGTGTCCAGGATCGGCTGGCGCTGGTCGTGAACCGGGCCAACAGCGGGGTCTCGGTCGCCGACATGGAGAAGACCGTCGGGATGCCGGCCCTGGCCCTGATCCGATCGGGCGGCCTCCTCTTCGTCCGGGCCGCGAACGAGGGCCGGACGGTCATCGAGATGTACCCGCGCGAACGGATCACCGCCGATTTCGACGCGCTGGCCGAGCGGCTCGTCCGGACCTACGCCCATCATTCCGCGGTGGGGGTTGCGTCGGCCCCGGCGTTCAGGAACGCCGGGTTCCGGCTGCCGTTCGGGCGCTCGAAGGAGCCCGTTCGGGCCTGAGCCTCGCGACCCGCGGGCCGCGTCTCCTTCAGTCCCCGGAGACTGAGCTCCACCGGGTTCGGGCGGGACATCCCGCGCGAACCGCCGCTTCGATCCTCGCCACCTGCCGCCTCGCGCGGATGCTCAGTCCGGGTGCGCTCGGGCTGCCGTCAGGCGCCGGGCCATCTCGCCGCGATCGCGGCAGGCAGCTCGGCGAGCGACTCGACCGTGAGGGCGGCTTCGGGCGGCGACCCGCTCGGCTGCTGGATCCAGGCCCACGCACCGCGCCGGATGAAGATTGCCTGCAACCCGGCGGCGGCCGCAGGTCGGACATCGTTGTCCAGCCGGTCTCCCACGTAGGCGATCTCGGCCGGCGGCAGGTCGAGGGCTTCGGCGATCTTCGCGAAGAAGCGCGGATCCGGCTTCTGGACACCCAAGGACTCGGACGACGCGAGGAGGTCCAGCGGCAGGCCCAGCTCGGCGAGAACGGTCTCCGTCCGGGCCGGCTGATTCCCGGCCAGGCCGATCCGATAGCCCGCGTCGTGGATCGCCCGCAGGCACGCGACCGCGTCGGGATAGAGATCCGCCGCGATCACGTCGTCACTGACGCCGGCCTCCGCGCGACGGCGGCGCTCCTCGCGCAGGTCGATCCCCGGTCGGAAGATCCGGAGCGGCTCGCGATGATCGAGCTCGCCCCGCGCGATCACGGCGCCGCACACGGCGAGGAAGGTCATGCGCGGGATCCCGAGCCAGTCCGCCCAGGACGACCAGGCCCGCGTCTCGTCGACGATCGTCTCGCCGATATCGAAGACGACCGCGCGGAGCGTCACGCCGCGGCGACCACGCTCAGCTTCGGTCCTGCCAGGTCGTCCCGCCGAGCGGTCGCCCGGGCAGCTTCTGGGCCTTGAGCCCGGTTCGCTTGTCGACCTGCTCGACGCCGCGCAGGTAGAACCGGTTGACGAGGACGGTCTCGACGTCGGGGTCGCCCACGCGCTGCTCGCCCATCGTCGCGACCGCGTCCACGACCGGGACGAACATCTCGGTCGAGCGATCGAGGAGACGGTCGGGCTCCGAGCCGGGATGGAGGAAGACCGTCCCGATGACGCGGAACGGCGGCGCCTCCAGCGCCACGTCGTAGCTGACCTTGTGGACGCGATGGGCGGCGCGTTCGGAGTCGGTCAGCTCGGGCATTGATCCTTCGCCGGCAAGGACGAGGATCAGGTCGTACGGGTCGACGCTCTTGAGCCCGGGCGCGTCGACCAGCGGAGCGGACCCGTCGATCGGCGCCCACTGGACGTCGTGGATCGCGATCGACTCGCGCTTGTTCAGCGCGTCCGACAGGCGGCCATCCACGTTCATCCGGCCGACGAGCCGCCACTCCTCGGTGATCCCGTCGAAGGCCACGCCGATCCGTGGCGCGCGCACCGACGACGCGGCGACGGCCGGGGCGCTCGACGGCGCAGCGGGCTTCTTGCGACGGAGAAAGTTCAGCGGCACCAGACCCTCGACCCCCCGGTCAGTCCTCGGACTTGAAGCTGTTCTCGCGGATCGTCTCGACGACGGCGGCGTCGGCCAGCGTCGTCGTGTCTCCCAGCTGGCGGCCCCCCGCGATGTCGCGGAGGAGCCGGCGCATGATCTTGCCACTTCGCGTCTTCGGCAGGTCGGGCGTGAACATCAGCGCCTTGGGCTTCGCGATCGGGCTGATCTTCGTGGCGACGTGCTTGCGGAGCTCCTCGCCGAGCGCCTGGGTCGGCTCGTGGCCCAGGCGGAGGATCACGAAGGCGTTGATCGCCTCGCCCGTGACCGGATCGGGGCCGCCCACGACCGCCGCCTCGGCGACCGCCGGATGCGATACGAGGGCACTCTCGATCTCGGTCGTCGAGAGGCGGTGGCCCGACACGTTCATCACGTCGTCGACGCGACCCAACAGCCAGAAGTAGCCGTCCTCGTCACGCTTCGCCCCGTCTCCGGCGAAGTACATCCCGGGGAACCGGCTCCAGTAGGTCTGCTGGTAGCGCTCGGGGTCGCCGTAGATCCCGCGGAGCATCGCCGGCCACGGCCGCTTCAGGACGAGGTAGCCGCCACTGCCGAACGGGACGGAGCGGCCCTCGCCGTCGACGACGTCGGCGTCGATCCCGGGGAACGGGAACGTCGCCGAGCCGGGCTTGGTCGTCGTCACGCCGGGGAGGGGCGTGATCATGATCTGGCCGGTCTCCGTCTGCCACCAGGTGTCGACGATCGGGACGTTGCCGCCCCCGATGTGCTCGCGATACCAGAGCCAGGCCTCGGGGTTGATCGGCTCGCCGACGGACCCCAGGACCCGCAGCGACGACAGGTCGTGGCGGGCCGGGTGCTCGGCGCCCTGCTTCATGAAGGCACGGATCGCGGTCGGCGCGCAGTACAGGACCGTGACCCCGTAGTCCTCGATGATCTGCCACCAGCGATCCCAGGCCGGCGTGTCGGGCGAGCCTTCGTAGAGGACTCCCGTCGTGCCGTTGGCGAGCGGCCCGTAGACGATGTAGCTGTGGCCGGTCACCCAGCCGATGTCGGCGGCGCACCAGTACACGTCGTCCGGCTTGATGTCGAAGATCTGCTGGTGCGTGTACGAGGTGCCGACGAGGTAACCGGCCGTCGTGTGGATGATCCCCTTGGGCTTCGCCGTGGTCCCCGAGGTGTAGAGCAGGTAGAGCATGTGCTCGCTGTCGAGCGGGACCGGCGGGCAATCCGCCGTCTGGCGCTCC
>DASSHB010000117.1:0-28514 GCA_035693125.1 Candidatus Limnocylindrales bacterium
TCGGCCTCCCCGACGCCGATCCGGTGGTCTCGACCGACTGCTCGCCGGCAACCGCGATCACGGCGTCAGATGCCCTGTTCGGCGTGTCCCTGCCGGAGGGAGCTCGGCTGACCCGGATCTCGGCGCTCGTCCCGGATGTGATCCGGTCCCCGGACTGGCTGTTCCGCTTCTCGGCCGATCCAACCGACGGCCTCGCCGTGGTCGTCGCGCCGAATGGCGGACTGCCGGCCCGCGAGTACGAGCTCGTCTTGCACGTGGCGATGGGCCAGATGACGTGGTCGGTGAGCCAGCGGATCTGCGTCAGCGGCTGACGCCGCGCGGGGCGCTTGCACCGGATCGAACATCCGTTCTATCGTAGCCCATGGCCCGCCCGATCTACCGCGAAGAGCCCTGCAGGACCGCGCTGAACCGGGTCCACGGCATGTCGTTCAACTGGTCGCTCAACCCGTACACGGGCTGCGCCCATCAGTGCACGTTCTGCTTCGTCCGGGCGTTCGAGAAGCGCGCCGACCGGCCGTCCGACGACCGCTACGGCACCTCGATCCGGGTCAAGACCAACCTCATCGAGGTCCTCCGCCGGGAGCTGGCCCGGCCCAGGTGGGGCCACGAGCCGGTCGTCATCGGCACGGCGACCGACCCGTACCAGCCCGCCGAGGGCCGATTCCGCCTGACCCGCGGCGCGATCGAGATGCTGGGTGCCGCGGGCAATCCGTTCTCGATGATCACCCGCGGGCCGATGATCGTCCGCGACGTCGACGTGCTCGTGGAGGCGGCGCGGCGCGCTCCGGTGTCCGTGACGTTCTCCGTCCCCACGCTCGACCACGACATCTGGCGCACCACCGAGCCCGGCACGGCGCCACCCCGCCAGCGGCTTCGCGCCCTCCGCCAGCTCGTGGATGCCGGGATCGAGGCGAGCGTCGGGATGGCCCCGATCCTGCCGGGCCTGTCGGACGATCCACGCCTCCTGGCGGACGTCGTCAAGGCGGCGCGGGACGCCGGCGCCACCGCGATCTGGACGAACGTCCTGTACCTCCGGCCCGGCACGCGCGAGCACTTCCTCACCCACCTCGCCGCGGACTGGCCGGAGCTCCTGCCTCGCTACGAACGGCTGTACGCCGGCCGCGCCTACACGGCGAAGGCCGATCAGGAGCCGATCCGGCGCGAGGTCGCGGAGCTGCGCCAGCGGTTCGAGATCGCCGACCGGCGTCGCGTCCGGATTCTCCCGGTCCGGGCCGGCCCTCCCGCAGAGCAGCTCGAGCTCGCCCTGGCGCCGGCCGCGCCGGTCGCAACGGCGGAGGCGCGCTCGGCCTGAGAGGTCGCGCCCTGGCGACCCCGGGCGGGTCTAGAGGATCTTCGAGAGGAACGCCTTCGTCCGCTCGTGCGCCGGCGCCGTGAAGAACGTCTCGGGTGGCCCTTCCTCGATCAGCAGGCCGTCTTCCATCATCGCGATCCGGCTCGCCACCTCGCGGGCGAAGCCCATCTCATGGCTGACGACGATCATCGTCATCCCCTCGCGGGCGAGCTCCTTCATCACGTCGAGCACCTCGCCGATCATCTCGGGATCGAGGGCGGAGGTGGGCTCGTCGAACAGCATCAGCGCCGGCTTCATGGCCAGGGCCCGGGCGATCGCGACGCGCTGCTGCTGGCCGCCCGACAGCTGGGCCGGATAGCTCCGGGCCTTGTGGGCGAGCCCGACGCGCTCTAGGAGGGCCGTCCCGGTGGCGATCGCCTCGGCTTCGGGCTGACCGCGGACCCGGAGCGGCGCCTCGATCACGTTCTCGAGCGCCGTCAGGTGGGGAAACAGGTTGAAGCGCTGGAAGACCATGCCGATCTCCTGGCGCTGGCGGGCGATGTTCCGCTCGCGGTCCTCGATCAGCCGCCCGTCGACCTCGCGATAGCCGATGAGGTGGCCGTTGACGACGATCCGGCCGCTCTGGATCTTCTCCAGGTGGTTGATGCAGCGCAGGAACGTCGTCTTGCCCGAGCCCGACGCCCCGATCACCACGACGACCTCGCCGCGGCGGACCGTCATGGAGATGCCCTTCAGGACGTGGAGCTTGCCGAAGTGCTTGTGGACGTCGGTCGCCTCGACGACGACATCAGCGGTGGCGGTGGGCGCGCCGCCGATCGCCCCGAGCAGGTCGCGCGAGATCTCGACCATCGGCGACGCCTCCTAGCGACCGCTCGTCAGCTGCCCGGCGCCGCCGCGCAGCCCGGCGAGTCGCTGGCGCAGCCCCGGCGTCGCCTGGTTGACGCCGGCTGCCGTTCCGCGGGCGAATCGCCGCTCGATCCGAACCTGGACCAGGCTCCAGATCGTGGTCAACGCCAGGAACCAGACCGCGGCGGCGAGGTACATCTCGAACGGCTGGAAGTTGTTGCCCTGCTTGATCACGAACGTCTCGTACAGCTCCTGGACGCCGATCGCGAACAGGAGGGAGGTCGTCTTCAGCATGTTGTTGAACTCGTTCCCGAGCGGCGGGACGATCACCCGGGCGGCCTGCGGGAGGATGATCCGGCGCATCCCCACCCCATAGGTCATGCCGAGGCTCTTGGCCGCCTCCATCTGGCCCGGATCGATCGAGATGATCCCGGCCCGGACGATCTCGGACATGTAGGCGCCCTCGTTCAGGCCGAGGGCCACGATGCCGGCCTGGATCGCGCCCGGGATCGGGACGCCCAGGAGCGAGATCGTGGGCCACGAGTAGATGTGGGCGACGCTCAAGCCGAAGTACAGGAAGACCAGCTGGACCAGGAGCGGCGTGCCCCGGAAGACCCACACGTACGCCCCGGCGACGAGCCGCAGGGGCAGCCGCCGGGACATCCGCCCGAGCGCCGCGACGACCCCGAGCCCCACCCCGATCGCCTGGCTGATGATCGAGATGACGACGGTCAGGTAGAGACCGCCGAGGATCGCCCGGTCGGGCTGGACGATCTGGGTCGAGAAGACGTCCCAGTCGAACCGGAACGACGAGCCGCTCTTGGCGGTGCAGCCGGCAAGCAGCAGGACCGCCAGGCCGAGGAGGGCCAGACCGGCGGCGCGCCCGGTGGAACCGCCGATGGGTCCCACCGGACGCGGGATCCGGACGTTGCGCACTGGGCGCTCCCGCCTGAGCCCTAGTTCTTGTTCAGCTCCTTCGCGACATCGGACGTGATGCCACCGGACTCGAGGCCGTACTTCGAGAGGATCGTCGTGTAGGTCCCGTCGTCGATCATCGACACGAGGGCGGCCTGGACCGCGTCACGCAGTCCGGTCTTGTCCTTGGAGACGCTGATGCCCTCGAGGGCGACGTCCAGGGTCAGCCCGGACAGCTCGAACAGGTCCGGCTTCTGGACCGTGTAGTAGCCGGCCACCGGCGAGTCGGCGAAGTAGGCGTCGACCTGACCGGACTGGAGGGCCAGGAGCGCGTCGCTGTCCTTCTGGAACTTCTTCGTGTCGATCGCCGGCTTGCCGCCGTCCGTGCACGTCTTCGAGAGGCCCTGGTCCTTGTAGTCACCGGTTCCTTCGAGGTAGTCCGCCTCGGTCGTGCCGGTCTCGGCCGCGATCGTCTTGCCGCACAGGTCGTCCTGGGCCTTGATCGCCTTGGGGTTGCCCTTCGCGACGACGAACGACTGGCCGGCCTGGAAGAACGGGATCATGTCGACCTGCTTGACGCGGTCGGCGGTGATGTTCTGGGCGCTGGCGATGATGTCGCACTTGTTGCCCTGGAGGGCCGCGATGATCGTGTCGAAGACCGAGTTCTGGATCTCGGGCGTCAGGCCCAGCCGTCGCGCGATCTCCTGCGAGACCTCGATGTCGGACCCGACCGGGGTGCCCTGGTCGTCGAAGAACTCCTGCGGCGGGTACGGCAGGTCGGAGCAGACGACGAGCTTGTCGGGGAAGATCAGCTGGTCCGCCGGCACGCTCGCCACCGCTGCCGCGCTCGCGGACGGGCTTGCGGCGGCGGCGGACTCGGACGCGGCCGGGGCGCTCGGCGAAGCCGCCGTGGATGCCGGCACGGACGCCGGAACGGACGGCGACGGGGTTGCGGCGGTGCCGCAGGCGCCGACGATGAGGGCAACCACCGCGATCGTGGCGGCGAGTCGAGAGCGACGGTCCATGTGTGTCCTCCTGGGGGCCCCGGCCGCGGCCGCACGTCGAGCGAGCCCGCTCCACAACGGTGCCGAGGCCGCCCGTTAGGGTACGGCACGCAGCGGACGACCGTCGCCGGTCGGCCGCCCAGCCTCCCGCCTGGCCCGCGACGCCCGCGACGGCGGGGGCGCTATCCTGAGCTCGATGGTCCGTCAGCTCTCCCGCAAGATCCCGCTCGGGGAGCTCCATTGCCACCTCGGCGGAGCCGTCACCCCCGCGATCATGTGGAGCATCGCCCACGCCCAGGGCATCAAGCTCCCGACCCGCGGCTACTGGGAGTTCCGGGACATGATCACCGTCTCGGAGCGGCGGGCGCGCAGCTTCGACGGCTACCTCCAGCTCTTCCACTGGACCGAGCTGATCCAGAGCTCGCCGATCGCGGTGGAGCGGGCGGTCTACGAGGTCGTCGGCGGGGCGTACCGCAAGAACAACGTCACGACCACCGAGCTCCGCTTCAACCCGATGAAGCGGAACCGCGGCGGCGAGCAGGACCTCGATCACATCATTGCGGCCGCGGTCCGCGGGATGGACCGGGCCAGCCTCGAGTACCCGATCAAGCCCGGGCTGATCTTCTGCCTCGATCGCGCCTTCCCGTTCGAGCTGAACGAGATCATCGCCGAGAAGGCGATCGCCTGGCGGGACCGCGGCGTCGTCGGGATCGACATCGCGGGCCCCGAGAGCGCGACCTTCCGCGTCGCCGAGTATCGCCGGCTGTTCCGCCGGGCCCGCCAGTTCGGCCTCGGCCTCACGGTCCACACGGGCGAGTCCGGGCCGGTCGAGGAGGTCGCCCGGGTCGTCGAGCTGCTTGAGCCCGACCGGATCGGGCACGGCGTGAAAGCCGCCTACGACCCGCGGGCGATGGCGATGATCCGCGAGCGCGGGATCGTCCTGGAGATCTGCCCCAGCTCGAACCTCAACACCCGGGTCGTCTCCGGCTGGGACGAGTTCCGCTGGATCTTCGACACGTTCCGCCGGAACGAGGTCCGGTTCACGATCAACACCGACGGCCCGGAGATGCTCAAGACGTACATCCGCGACGAGATGGCGTCGCTGGGCCGGCTCGGAATCCTGTCGGTCGAGGACCAGGAAGCGGCCGCCGCCACGTCGCTCGCGGCGTCGTTCGTGCCGAACGTTTCCGACGTCCCGGCGCCGCGCCTCCAGCCGGCGACGCGCGACGCGGTGGAGCGCGAAGAGGCCTAGCCCGGGCGCCGCAGCGGGGGCCGGTCAGGCGTCGGCAGGCCCGTCCGGCGCGATCCGGTACGCGCAGCAGCGGTCGCCGCTCGCGATATGGCTCTGGCGGACCACGTCGACCCCCAGGACGTCGCGGAACAGGTCCAGCTCGGCGTCGCACGCCGAGTGCTCGCCGCGGGCGACCTCGAGGATCGCGCAGTTGTGCTCGCGCAGCTCGATCGTGCCGTCCGGCTGGATCCGGGTCGACGCGAGATAGCCCTGCTCGTCCTGGACGACGGCCAGCGCCCGGACCCGCGCGACGAGCGGCGCGTCCGGTCCCACGAGGTCGTCGACCTGGCGCCGGACGCGCTCGCCGATCTGGCGTCGGCGGGCCTGGAAGACCTGTTCGATCAGATTGTCGCCGCCGACCGCCCCGATCGCGCTGAGCAACCCGGCCGCCAGGCCCTGGTAGTTCGAGGGGAAGAGCTCCTGGGCGTCGGGCGTGACGTCGTACAGGTGGCGCGGCCGGCCCACGCCGTGACGGACAGTCTCGCGCCGGACGAAGTTCGTCGCCTCCAGGGCGCGGAGCTGCTGCAGAATGCCCGTCCGGCTCGCGCCGATCGTCGCGGCCAGCTGGTCGGGGGTGGCCGGGCCGTCGCGCCGGAGGCGGACCAGGATCTCGCGGCGGAGCGCCCGGCTCGACGTCGTTCCCCCGCCCGGCGTGGACGGCCGCGGCTCGGCGAACCGGGAGGCGGCAGGCTCGGCAGCCGGGTCCATTCCCGAACGGTAGCACCGGCCGTCGTGGGCCGCCGTGCACGCCCGGTGCTACCCTCGGCCCGATGGATTTCGACCTCTCCGCGGAGCACGCCCTGCTCCGTTCGACGATCCGCGAGTTCATGGAGAACGAGGTCGCCGGCGAGATCGACGAGCACGAGGCGGCGCATCGATTCCCGAGCGAGATCGTGGCCCGGCTCGGGGAGATGGGCTGGCTCGGGATCCCGGTTGCGGAGGCGGACGGCGGCGCCGGGATGGACACCCTCGCCTACGCGATCGCGGTCGAGGAGATCAGCCGGGTCTGGGGCTCGCTCGGGATCATCGTGGCGGCCCACACGAGCCTGGGCTGCGGGCCGCTGATGATCGCGGGCACGGCCGAGCAGAAGGAGCGCTACCTCCGGCCGCTCGCAAGCGGCAAGGTGCTCGGGGGCTACGGACTGACCGAGCCGGGCGCAGGCTCCGACGCCGGAGGGACGCGGACCACGGCCCGGCGCGAGACGACGCCCGACGGCGACACGTGGGTCATCGACGGGGGCAAGCGGTTCATCACGAACGCCGGCCAGGCCGGGACCTACATCGTCACGGCCCGGACCGGGACCACGGACAAGGGCGACGCCGAGATCAGCGCGTTCATCGTCCCCGCCGACACGGCGGGCTTCTCGGTAGGCCGGCTCGAGCAGAAGATGGGTCTCCATGCGTCGGCGACCGGGGAGCTGCTGTTCGACCGAGCCCGGATCCCGGCCGAGAACCTCCTCGGCGAGCAGGGCAAGGGCTTTCGCACGTTTCTCAAGGTCCTCGACGGCGGCCGGATCTCGATCGCCGCGATGGCCCTCGGGATCGCCCAGGGCGCGTACGAGGCCGCGGCCGCCTACAGCAAGGAGCGCGTGCAGTTCGGGCGCCCGATCGGGACGTTCCAGGGGGTCGCCTTCATGGTCGCCGACATGGCGACCGAGATCGAGGCGGCACGAGCGCTCGTCTACCGGGCGGCGTGGCTCAAGGACCAGGGCCGTGACTACACGGTCGCCGGCGCCCAGGCCAAGCTGTTCGCCTCCGAGGTCAGCTCACGCGTGACGAACGCCGCGATCCAGGTCCACGGCGGCTACGGCTACGTCGAGGAGTACAAGGTCGAGCGCTACCTGCGCGACGCGAAGCTCACCGAGATCGGCGAGGGGACGAGCCAGGTCCAGCGGCTCGTGATCGCCCGGAAGCTGCTCGACCTGCGGGTCGTCTAGGGTCGTCCAGGCCGCCGGCGGCCGTCCAGCCGACGAGGACGTCCGCGTTCGATGTCGAACGCCCGCCCCTAATCCCGCCCCAGGTCGGCCGAATCGCGAAGGTTCCAACCTCGTGGAACGGTCGCGGCCGGCGGACGTCACGAGGCCCGTTCGTTCACCGAGCTTGGAACGATCGCGAAAGCGCGCGCGAGCGATGGGACGGCGGGCCGGCGTGCGAAACCGAGCTCAGCCGACCCGGTCGAGGCGGACCATCAGCCGGTACTGGCTGTCGGCCCCGACACAGGTCTGGAGCGTCATCCCGGGCGACGCGAGCGGCGCCCACGCCCATGACGCGGCCGTCGTCGGCGCGGTGACCCGCCACCACAGCACGCGGTACTCGTGGACGCGGCCGGCGCCGTCGGCATACCAGACCGCCATCCCCTTGCGGAGCGTCCCTCGGACGTAGGCGTCGTGGAGCGGCTTGAACGTGCTCCAGGCATGGGACAGCAGGTAGACGTTGTTCGTCCCGGCGCAGCCCCAGCGGTACACGCCGGCATCCGGCGGCCTCGAGCGCGAGCAGGGGAACGACTGGATGCCCTTGTTGATCCCGAGGCTCGGGATCCAGACGTGGTTGACGCCGTGGTAGCCGGTCCGGGGGGCGCTCGTCGACCCGTGCGTCGACCCGCCCGAGCCCGCGCTCGCGACCCGGGTCTTCGTCTCCTTGGGCGCGATCGTCAGTGCGTGACCAGCCGCGACGGGCGCGAAGGGTGGCCCCTGGCGCGCCTCCAGGTCGACGCCCGTCCGGACGAGCTCGGCCCCGGAGTCGCGCGGGCTGCCGGCCTCCTCCGTCGAGGAGCGCTCCGGGTCGGCGAGGGCGGCGGCCGTGACGGGCGCCGGCGACGCGACGGGGACCACGACGGCTGGCAGGGACTGGGCAAGCGCGATGCCCGTGATCTCGCCGGCGAGGATCGCGCCGAGGATCGCCGGGAGCAGGAGCCGGCCGGGGCGGCGGGGTCGGGAAGCCATGTCCCGAGCATCCCGGCGGGCGCGGCCGAGCTCCGTGGCTCGGTCGTCCGGGCGGACCCGGGACGATGGTGCCTACCCGCACAACGGTCCGGACGGGTGGCGTCGGGTCCGGTGCGGAACGGGTCAGTCGCGCCTCGGATCGGGGTCCAGCCCGAGACCGACGAACGCCGGTCGAATCGGTCCGGTGGGCTCAGCCGCCGTCGCCGGCGGCCGTGACGAGGGCGGCGCGGATGCGTTCCTTGAACCCCGGCGCCCAAGGCCCCTGGCCGGCGACGACGTACGGCGACGATTCCTCCGACTCGTAAGTCGCGGGATCGGTCACGAACGCGGCTGCGCACCGATCGACCGTGTTGCGCTCCCGGACGTACGTGTCGCGGTTCCGGAAGATGTAGATGTGGATCCGGAGCGGGGTCGCCTGATCGGCGCCGGCAGCGTCGAACCCGATCGCGGTCTTCGCGATGTCGGCGTCGTCACAGCCGGCGTCGCCCGACACGATGTTCGTCACCGCGATCCCGTTGTCCGACAGGACGGCGGCGATCCCGGGGAAGTCAGCGGGCGTCGGGGACGGCGCCGTCCGGGAGATCGTGCCGCACCCGGCGAGGACGGCACCGAGCAGGGCGGACGCCACGAGGGCTCGCGGCGCGCGCGCCCTCGGAAGGTGGAGGACGGGGGACATCGTTCGGAGCGTACATCGGGCTGCGTTCGGGCGGAGCCGTGGGGGAGGGATCAGCGCTCCCGGGAGCGCCGCTTGGCCTCGCGCAGGCGCGACAGGGTGTCGGCCTCGTCCGCGGGTGGCACCGGCTCGGGCGCGGCGGCGGGCCGAGTTGCGGGCGCTCCTCGTGAAGCGGGAGCTGCCGGGGCCGACCGGGGCGCGGGGACGGGCCCGGAGTGGGCAGCGGACGGGCTCGACGTCGCGATCGGGCTCGTCGCCTCCGGCTCGCGCAGCAGCGCGGCACGCGCCGACGACCCCGCCGCCCGGTCGCGAGCAGCCAGCATCCCGGCGACCTCGACGGTCCGGGGCGCCACCGAGCGCCGCCAGCCGCCGGCCAGCCAGCGCCGCGCATCGCCGAGCTCGCGCCGCCCGATCGAGACCCGCCGCAGCGCGATGTCGAGCGGCCACAGGAGCAGGGCGATGATCAGCAGGAGCGGCCACAGGTCGGTGGTCGCCGCGTTGACCCGCAGGTCGTGGACCCACACCTCCTCGGGCGCGTCGACCTCGCGGCCGGCCGTCGCCGAGCGGAGGGTCGCGAGGAACGACTCGTTCGTGCCCAGGAAGCGGTACTCCGCCGGCGTGGGCGCCACGAGGCCCAGCGTCCGGCCCAGCGGCGTGTCACCCGGTCGCGTCTGGGAGACGCGGATGACGTACGCGCCCGGATCGAGCTCCCCGATCGGCGCCTCGTAGACACCCGGCGCGACCTGGGCCAGCCCGATCGCCTTCGACGTCAGGTCTGGCGTCGTCATCGCTACCGCCGTCGAATAGAAGTCGCGCGGCGAGCCGTCCTCGGCGACGCTCTCGACGCGCAGCTTCGTCTGGTTGCCGTCGGTCACGAAGGTCGCCTCGATCCCGCCGGTCTCCTCGCCCGGGAACGTCCACGACACGAGCTGCGAGAAGAACTTCGAGAACCCCTGCCAGCCCAGCCAGCCCTTCGCCCAACGGCCCGTCGAGTCCGACGTCCACGCAACGGACCGGCCCAGCCCGTACTGCCACTGGGCCAGGAGCGGATCGTCACGCGGCGTGACGAGGACCGTCTGGGCGGCCGACTTGGCCGTCGTCCCGTTGTAGCCCAGGAGCTGCGGCAGTGCGTCGATGCCGCGCAGGATCGGCGACTGCGAGGTGAGGATCGGGTTGAATCGCTCCTCGACGATCTGCTGCCCCGCGACCTGCTGCGTCTCCTTCAGGAAGATGTCCGGGATGCTGGCCGGGTTCGCGGCCGGATAGAACCGGCCGCCGCCGTTCTTCGCCAGCGTCTGGAGGAACGGGTTCGCGCCGCCCCCGGCACCCACGGTCGAGAGGGTGATTCCCGCCGCCTTCATCCGGGCGAGGATCGCGTCGTACTGGCCCGAGGTCGACCAGCCGTCGGTCAGCAGGATGATGTGGCGGCGGGTCGCCGTGGAGCTCTCGAGCGACTGCACCGCCTGGTCGAGCCCGGCGAAGATGTTCGTCTGGCCGAGCGGCTGGATCCCGCCGATCGCGCCGCGCAGGTCGCCGATGTTGCCCAGCGGCTGGGTCTGGACGACCCAGTGAGCGCTCTCGTCGAAGGCCACGACGCCGAGCTGATCGCGGGCCGTCATCGCCGCCGCGGCGCGGAGGATCGCTTCCTTGCCGATGTCGACCTTACGGACGCCCTGGATCCCGGTCCCGCCGCCCGGCTGGCCGTTGCCGAACGTGTTGCAGTGACAGGCGTCCATCGAGCCGGACTTGTCGATGACGACCACGAGGGCGACGTCGGGCTGCTTCTGCTTGTCCTTGACGCCCATGTCGACCGGGAGCGTCTCCTCGATCGGCGTGTCCGTGTAGCCGCCGGCGCCGTAGCTCTTCGGGCCGCCGATCATCACGAGCCCGCGACCGAAGTCGCGGACGTACTGCTGGATCGCCTCGAGCTGGTTCGTCGTGAGCCGCAGCCGCGACACATCGACGAGCACGATCGAATCCCACGCGAGCAGCCCGTCGACGCCGGTCGGGAGCTGCTCGGGGATCAGCGTGTCGACGCCCTGGTGCTCGGTCTTCAACGCCCCCACCAGCTCGTCGGCGACCTTCTCGTCGCCGGCCAGGACGAGGACGCGCGGCTCGCCGTTGACGATCGTGTCGGAATCCGCCCGATTGTTCTGGCTGAACGTGTCGCGCCCGGCCTCGACGACCGCGCGGAACGTGTGGAAGCCCGTCTCGGTCGGCTTGATCAGGAAGGTCACCCGGTTCGAGCCGGCCGTCAGGTCGACCGTCTTGACGGCGACCTGGCCGCCGTCCGCGTAGAGGCGGATCGTCGCGGGCTGGTCGGCCGTCGAGGTCACCTCCACGACCGCCTCGAGCTCCTCGCCGATCTTCGCCGTCGACGGCGTCGTCAGCCGGTTCACGACCACCTCGTCGGCGGCGCCGATGCCGATCGCCCGCGTCTCGATCTGGACGCCGCGGGCGGCGGCCAGCGCCGCCTCCGTCTGGCCCGAGCCGGTCGTGTCGTTGCCGTCGGACAGCAGGACGATCCGCTTCTGGGCGTCGTCGGGGAAGAGCGCCGAGGCGAGCCGGAGCGCCGCCCCGATGTCCGTGGCCGTCCGCACCGGCGTCGACGCGATCCGGTCCACGTCACGGACCTCGGCCGGCAGCCGCTCCACGAGCGCCGAGCGTCCGAAGCCCACGATCCCGGCCACGTCGCCCTCGGGCATCACCTTCAGGCTGTCGCGGAGCCAGGCCACGGCATCCTCGCGGCCGGGCGTGCCGACCGAGTCGGACAGATCGAGCACGTACACGGTGGCGAGGCGATCCACGGGCAGCACGAGCCGGAACCCGGCGATCGCGAGGACCAGCGCGGCCAGCAGCCCGGTCCGGACGAGGAGGGCGATCCGCCGCCGCCCGATCCCCACCCGCCGCCGCGAGGCGAGATGCAGCCCGATCGTCAGGACCAGGAGCGGGATCAGGAGCAGGAGCGCCTGCGGCGCGTCGAAGCCGATTCCCATCAGCCCGGGCTCCCGCCGCTGCGGCGAAGCCGGCCGGTCAGGCCGCGCCAGCCGCGGAGGACCGCGTCGCGGTGGTAGAGCGCCCACTCGACGCACAGGAAGAGCAGGACCAGGAGCACGATCGGGACCCACAGCTCGTCACGCGCGGCTGGCCGGGTCGCTGCCGGGTCGCCCGCCGTTCCGGCCGAGGCGCCCGGCGCGGTGGAGGTCGACGACCGGCCGAGCCCCTCCAGGACGGCCGTTGAGCCCGGGGCGATCGCCGATTCGTCGACGTCGAAGAGGTCGACGGCAAAGCGGATGGGAGCGCTCGGGTCGACGCCCGACGCCGGATCGCCGCTCCCGGAGGCTCCGGCCGAGCCCGACGCGGGCGAGGCCGATGGCACGCGGGAGGCGCCCGGGCTCGCAGACGTCCCCGCTGCGAGGATCGGCGTGGCCGTGTACACGCCGAGCTGGTCGGTCTGGGTGTACGTCACGCTCGTGCCGGCGGCGGCGCCGGGCACCAGGTCGACGGACCGACCGTCCGGACCGGTCACCCGCAGCCCCGTCGCTCCGGTGGGGATCGTCAGGACGACCGGATCGCCGGGCTTCACCGCGGTCGTGGGCGCCGCCGAGCCGCCGAACAGCTCGCCGGTCAGGTTCGCGAGCAGGATCGGGAAGGCGACCTGGAGCGGCAGGTCGGAGTCACGCGGCTCGAAGGCGAGGACTGCGGCCGGCAGCCCGGCCCGCACGCCGGAGTAGAGGAGGGGAGCGCCCTTCGGCCCGGGGATGACGGACCGGGCCCAGGCCGGGAGCTCCAGCTTCTGGGCCGACGCGATGTGGACGGTCGAGAGGTCGACGAACCGGAGGATCGGCTCGTCCGTGCCGAGGGTGGCAATCCCCGGATCCTTGAGCGTGCCGGTCACCTGCCCGAGCGGACCGCTCGACGGCGGCGCGATCGCGAGGATCGGGACGGCGGGCAGGGCCGTCGGGACGAAGCCCTCGAAGATCACGAGGTCCCAGGCGGTCCCGTCGGTCCGGACGACGTCCTGGGTGTAGCGCTCGGGTGTCGTCCCGAACAGGGAGACGTTCGGGAGGTAGCTGAGCGCCGTCTCCAGGTACGGATCACCGGCGCTGACGAGGAGGATCGCCCGCGTCCGGATCGGCGGCACGACCGCCCACGCCCGGTCGTCGCTCGCCAGGAGGTCCGGGCGACCCGTGGACCCCGCCGGCGTCGTGAGCCGGACGTCGACGACCGAGACGGGATTCTTCGCGTCCCCGATGTTGTCGATCACGACGTCGGCCTTGGCCTGCGGATCGATCGTGACCGTCTTCGATTCGATCAGCCGGTCGTCGCCCCAGACCTCGATCTGGCGCGTCGCCTGCTCCAGGTCGAAGTTCGCGACGCTCACGAAGGCCGAGCTCGACACGCCCGAGGCGGCGGTCCGGATCGCCAGCGCGACCACGGCCTGGTTGCGGCTGCCCTTCGGGTCACCGACGCGCAGGACCTTGATCGGGGCGTCGACCTTCGTCGTCGGCTTGACGGCCAGCGCCGCGTCCGTCGCGACGAGGATCTGGGCGTCGCCGGACTGGACCGCGAGCTGCTGGGCGAGGGCCAGGGCGTCAGCGAGGTCGCCCCGGCTGACCGTCGGACGGATGCCCTCGATCGCCTGGCGGATCCGGCCCAGGTCGCTCGTCCCGGTCGACACGATCCGGGCGGTCCGGCCAGCCTCGATCACGCTCACCGTGCCGCCGCTCGGGAGGTCCTTCAGGGCGTCGATCGCGGCCTGCTTCGCCGCGCTGAGCCGGTCCGGCGGCACATCCGTCGCGGCCATGCTCGCCGAGGTGTCGACGATCAGGACGATGTCGCGGGCGAGGCCGGCGGGATGCTCGAGGAAGGGTCGCGCGGCCAGCAGCGCGAGCGCGGCCACGAGGAGCAGCTGGACGAGGAACAGGAGCGAGCGTCGGAGCTTCTGCCACGGCGCGTTCGCCTCGGTGTCGGCGGCCAGGCGCTGCCAGAGCAGGGTCGAGGGGATGATCGTCTCGGTCCGGCGCAGCTTCAACAGGTACATCGCCACGACGGCCGGCACGAACAGCAGGCCGAGCAGCGCCAGCGGGGTCGCGAAGGGCACGCTCGCCGCCTAGCCGAGGACCCGTCGCCGGCGGAGCTCGGCGAAGACGAGGTCGTTGAGCGGGACGTCGCTCGCCAGGTCGACATACGTGGCCTGGCGCCGAGCGGCAAGGTGCGCGAACGCTTCCTTCCACGCTGTCAGCCGCTGGCGGTAGGCATCGATCGTCGCGAGGTCGGCCGTGACGTCGACGCCGGCGCCGGTCTCGCTGTCCACGAGACGCAGGTCGCCCTCGAGCGGCGGATCGAGCTCCTGCGGCGACAGGACGTGGAGGACGATCAGCTCGGAGCGGGTCGAGGCGAGCTCGCGGATCACCCGGTCGGCGGCCGGATCCAGCAGGTCCGAGATCAGGATGACGACGCCCCGGCCGGTCAGCTGGGCGGCCGCGTGGCGCGCCGCCGCTACGAGATCGGTGGGGCCGTCCGCCGGCTGGATCGCGGACAGCTCCGCGAGCAGCCGGAAGACCCGGCCGGAGCCGCGCAACGACGCTCGCCGTCGCGCCGCCCGGCCGCCGAGGACGCTGACCGCGATCTTGTCCTCGGACGCCAACCCGATATAGCCCAGCGCCGCCGCGGCCCGCTTCGCGAACTGGAGCTTGTCGGGCGTGCCGCTGGCCATCGAGGCCGAGCCGTCCAGGAGGATCGTGATCGTCACGTCCTCCTCCTCGATGAAGAGCTTGACGAACAGCTTCTCGAGCCGGGCCAGCACGTTCCAGTCGAGCTGGCGCAGGTCGTCGCCCAATGCGTAGTCGCGGTAGTCGGCGAACTCCACTGACTGGCCCCGCTTGACGCTCCGCCGGCCGCCCTTCAGGCCGCCCCGCACGGGCGAGCGCATCAGGAGCAGCAGCCGCTCGAGCTGGCGAAGGAACGCCTCGTCGAACACCGTCGGATCGATCTCCGACGGCAGGAAGACCGGCCGCTCGTGGACGCCGGCCGGGGGCGAGGCAGCCGGATCCGGGGAAGGGGTCATCGGCGAGGCAGCGCGCCGGGCGTGGGCCCGGCCCTACTCGACCGCCGGGGGCGCGACCGCGTCGAGGATCGCGCGGACAGCCGCCTCGGTGGTGATCCCCTCGGCTTCGCCCTCGAAGTTGAGGATGATCCGGTGGCGCAGCGAGGGCAGCGCGGCGGCCCGGATGTCGTCGACGGAGACGTTGAAGCGACCGTCGAGGAGGGCGAAGATCTTGCCCGCGGTCACGAGCGCCTGCGCGCCGCGCGGCGAGCCGCCGTAGCGGACGTACTCCCGGACGAGCTCCGGCGCCCGTGGCTGGTCGGGGTGGGTCGCGGCCAGGATCGACACCGCGTAGGCCGTGATGTGCGGGGCGATCGGGACCGCTCGGGCCAGCCGCTGCATCTCGACGATCTCGTCGGCCGTGGTGACCTTCTCGGCACGCGGCGCGTCGGCGCCGGTCGTCCGGTCCATGATCGAGATCAGGTCCTCCTCCGATGGGAACGGGACCATCACCTTGAACAGGAACCGGTCCAGCTGGGCCTCGGGCAGGGGATAGGTCCCCTCCATCTCGAGCGGGTTCTGGGTCGCCAGGACGAAGAACGGGGGCTCGAGCGGGAAGCGCTGGCGGGCGACGGTGACCTGGTGCTCCTGCATCGCCTCGAGCAGGCTCGACTGGGTCTTGGGGGTCGCCCGGTTGATCTCGTCGGCGAGCACGAGGTTCGCGAAGATCGGGCCTGGCTGGAAGCGGAAGACCCGGCCGCCGGCCTCCTCCACGAGGATGTTCGTGCCGGTGATGTCGGCCGGCATGAGGTCCGGCGTGAACTGGATCCGGTTGAAGGTGCAGTCGATCACGTCGGCGATCGTCCGGACGAGCATCGTCTTGCCCAGGCCCGGCACGCCCTCCAGGAGGACGTGGCTGTTGGCGAGCAGCCCGGTCATCGTCTGACGAACGAGGTCGCGCTGGCCGACGATCACCCGGCCGATCTCCGCCTCGATCGCGCGGGCTCGCTCGGCGAAGGCCTCGGGCGCGAGGCGGGCAGGGGCCGCGGCGGCGTCGGCGGTGGTCGAGGCGTTCATGCGGGTCTCCGGCTGCTGGGTGTGACGGGTTCGATCACTTCGTGGGATCGAGCGAGCTGAAGTAGTCGCGGACGTAGTCCTTGACCGACAGCGGCACGTAGTTCCGATCGAGTGACGTCAGGGCGTACTGGTAGAAGTCCGAGAAGACCTGCTGGTAGGGCGTGAGGGCGCCGTTGTTCTGGCCTTCGCCGGTCTGGTTGCCCTGCTGGGTCTGGCCGTCGCCGCCGGTTCCCGCGATGTACGAGGGGTCGCCCGGCTTCCCGAGCCGATCGAACGGGGCGAAGATGCTGGAGAGGGCCTCACCGAGCGTCGCGGCGCGGTTCGCGCCCGTCGGCGCGCCCGGGACCCGGTTGCCGCCGATCGCCTGGCCCAGCGACCGAGCGCTCGAGCCGCCTCCGCCAATCTGGCCGGCTTGCCCTTGCCCTTGACCTTGGCCCTGGCCCTGGCCCTGACCCTGCCCCTGACCCTGGCCCTGACCTTGCCCCTGACCTTGCCCCTGGCCCTGACCTTGGCCTTGCCCCTGACCGGGTTGACTGCTCGATCCTGGCTGACCCTGCCCCTGACCGGGTTGACCGCTCGACCCCGGCTGGCCCTGGCCCTGACCCGGCTGGCCGCTGGACCCGGGCTGACCTTGTCCCTGGCCCTGCCCCTGGCCAGGTTGGCCGCTCGAGCCCGGCTGGCCCTGGCCCTGTTGACCGTTCTGGCCCTGCTGGCCGGCCTGCCCCTGCTGGCCGGACTGGGCCTGCTGGGCGGCGGTCCGCGAGGCGTCCGCCAGGGCGCGCCGAGTGTCCTGGAGCTGTGACGCGACCCGGGCCAGGTCGCGGTTCGTCTGGACCTGGTCGCCGCTGCTCTTCAGGGCGTCACCGAGCCGGTCGAGCGCTTCGCGCGCGGCCTCGGTGTTGCCGTTGGCGATCGCCTGGGCCGCGTCACGGAGGGCCTGGCTCGCCTCGTTGCCCGCCTGGGCGGCGTCGGACTGGAGACCGGCCAGGGCACCCGCCATCTGGGCCTTCTGCTCTGGCGTCATCTGATCGAGCTTGTCGCCGAGCCCCTTCAGATCGTCCTTCGTGACCTTCGGGTCGCCGTCCTTGTTGGCGTTCGGGTTGCCGGTCGCCGTGCGCGAGAGGGACCGCGCCAGCGATGTCAGCGCGGAGGCCCGCTGCTCGTTACCGGGATCGAGCTGCGAATGCAGGTCCGCCTCCACTGACCCGAGCCGGGCGAGATTCGCCTTGAGGTCCTCCGGATGGGCGCGCAGCTGAGCGACCAGGTCCTTGAGGTCCGTCGACAGCCGGGTCCGTGGGTCCTCGGGCTTCGCGCCCTTGGCGTCTAGGTCCTTCGTGATCTGCTCGAGCTTGTCGGCCTGGCGGAGCGCCTCGTCCCGGTTCGCGCGCGCGTCGGCGATCGCCTGGTCCTGGATGTTCGGGAGCAATGTCAAGGGCAGCAGCAGGAGCCCCGCCGCGAGCGCTACGGCCGCCGGACGACGGCTGAGGCGCGGCCGGAAGACATCGGCGGGCGCCGCGCGGAGGGCCCCCGCGGCATCGAGCCGCTGACGTCGGACGAACCGCGCGGCCTCGGCCTCGGGATCCTCGGCAGCGCTGGACGACCCGTCCGCCGCGTCGCTGTCCCGCGGCCCGGCCAGGTCCGGATAGGCTGCGGCCAGGGCCAGCGCACTCGACACCCGATCGCCGAGGGACGCCTCGCGGTCGACGGCGAGCGCGATCTCGCCGAGACGCGGCCGGGCGCGGACGACGCTCGCGAGCCAAGCCGCCGCCGCGATCAACGCGACCGCCGCCACGAGCGCGGGCAGGGCCTCGATCGGGGTCAGGCGGGCGAGGCCCAGCACGATCGCTTCGGCGGCGAGTGCGCCGGCGACCGCGAGCCACAGCCGCCGGACGATCCGGCGCAGCCACAGCCGCCGGCCGTGGCCCGCCAGCTCGGCACGGATCTCGCTGAGGGTCGGATCCAGGGGTCCGTCGACCGCCTGGCGCGGGTCGGGCGGGATCGCCATCGCGAGCTCCGACCGCCCCGTGCGATGCGGCCGAGCCGCCAGGCCTCGCCGGAACGGCAGCGAACGGCGCGACGGCATCAGGCGAACCTCCGGGCGGGACGCCGCAGGAGACGCCAGCGACGGGTGGGGGAGACGAGCTGGATCGAGGCGAGGATCAGGACGACCGACAGGATGATCCACGCCCGCAGGCTGCGCGGCCAGAACGTGTCGCGACGGACGCCGAACGGCTGCGGGTCGGCGAAGACGCCCCCGCCGTTCGCGAACGCCTGATCCGGCGGCAGGGCGGCTCCGCCGCCCCGGAAGCCCGGTGCCACGGCGCCGCCGGTCGCGTCCGACCCGAACGCGGGCGACGGCTGGGTGATCAGGCCGCCGCCGCTCGAGCCGGTGCTGATCGCCCCGTTCGTGACCGTGTACAGCCGGCTGCACCAGCCGCCGTAGCCGTCGGACGCCCCGCAGATCACGTCGTACTGGGCGGCGAACGGGTTGAACCAGAGGAAGAACTCCGGCGCCCGCCCTTTGATCGGTCCCACTCCGGTCGATCCGGTCACGAACCCGGTGCTCGTGCTCACGCCGGCCATCGTGTTCCAGAACAGGACCCCGAACATCGTGCCGAGGGTCAGGAACAGGACGGTGAAGAACGTCACGACCGTTGCGCCCTGGGTCCGCTGCATCAGGGCGGAGATGAACAGGCCCATCGCACCCAGCCCGATCGCCGACACGATGAGGACCGCGTACGCGCGCAGCACGTCGTCCGGGCCAACGCCGCCGAAGACGAAGACGATCGCGGTCAACGGGATCGACGCGGCGATGAGCAGGAACACGTAGGCGAGCGCGCTGAAGAGCTTGCCGACGACGATCGCCAGGGACGAGATCGGCGTGGCGGTCAGCATGTCGAGCGTCTGCTTCTCGCGCTCCAGGCTGATCGCGCCGGACGTGAACGCCGGAGCGAGGAAGACGACGAGGAGCGTCTCCACGAGGATCAGCGCCCCGAAGACCTCCTGGCCCACGAGCGACGACGCGAACGCGGCCGATCCGCCCTGGAGCGATGCGTTCTGGACGTATGCCCGCTCGGCGACGAGCTCCCACGCCCACGCGAACAGGCCCAGGAACAGGAGATAGAACGTCAGCACGACGAAGGCGCGCCGGCCGCGGACCCGGCCACGGAGCTCCTTCACGCCCACCGCGACGATCTGGGAGACACCCGAACGGATCGCCCGGATCGGGTTCCGGCGTGGACGCCGAGGCGCCAGCGGCGCCTCTCCGACCACCTCCGTCCGAACGCCCGACAGCGGGGCCGTGCCCGACGGATCGACGGGTGGCAGGTCCACGACCTCCTGCTGGAGCGCGTCGTCCGTCACGTCAGGCGACCTCGGCCACGTTGGCCGGTCCGGCGGTGACCTGGAGGAAGAGCTCCTCGAGGTCACTGGCCGCACGGGCGAAGGAGATGATCCGGATTCCGGCAGCGACCGCCGACGCGAGCAGCTGCGCGGCTGCCTCATCGTCGCCGCGGAACCCCAGCTCGATCTGGCCGTCGTCGAGGATCGTCGCGGAGGCGACCCGCGGATCCGCGGCGAAGTGGGCTAGCGCCTCTTCGTGCTCCTGGCCGGCCAGGGTCCGGACGCGGAGGACCGCCCCGAACCGGAGCCGCCGTTCGATGTCGCTGACCCGTCCGTGGGCCAGGACCTGGCCGCGATCCACGATCGCCACGGCGGTGCACAGCTCCTCGAGCTCCGGCAGGATGTGGCTGCTGATCACGATCGTCTTGCCGAGTGCGCGGAGCTCGCGGAGGAGCTCGCGCAGCTCCACCCGGGCGCGCGGGTCCAGGCCCGAAGCCGGCTCGTCCAGGAGCAGGACCTGCGGATCGTGGACGAGCGTGTGGGCGAGGCACAGGCGCTGCTGCATCCCGCGCGAGAGGCTCTGGACGTACGAATCGCGCTTGTCGCCCAGGTCGACCAGGTCGAGCAGGTCGCCGATCATCCGGCGCCGCCTGGCGGCGGGGATCCCGTAGCAGCGGGCGAAGAAGTCGAGGTACTCCCAGACCTTCATGTCGTCGTAGACCCCGAACACGTCCGGCATGAAGCCGAGGACGCGACGCGCGTCGTCGGGGTTCCGCCGGACGTCGATGCCGGCGATCTCCGCGTGGCCCGACGTCGCGGTCAGGAGGGTTGCCAGGATCCGCAGCGTCGTCGTCTTGCCGGCCCCGTTGGGTCCCACGAGGCCGAAGATCTCGCCCTCGCCCACGGTCAGGTCCATCCCGGCCACGGCGAGCGTCCCGGGATAGCGTTTGACGAGATTCCGGGTGACGACGATGTCGCTCATCGGATGGTCCCCTGGATCGACAGGCCGAGGTACACGCTGATCGGGTCCTGGCGCTCATTGACGAACCGGACCAGGACGGCGCCCGTGGACGGATCGACGTACTTCGCGGGGTCCTTCAGATCGTAGGTCGTGCCCTGCTCGAGATGGGGCAGGCGATGCCACGTACCGGCGCCGGTGCGATCGAACACCTCGACCTCGGGCAGCCCGTCGAACTGGTCGTCCGGGCGAGGCACGGGGCAGGCGTCGGGTCGCTTCTTCGGGTCGGGCTCGATGCACGCGTCGGGGATCGGTTCGACGGGGGCGCCCCCGAGGTCCGTCACCGAACCGTCCGGGCAGCAGCTGATCCCCATCCGGACATGGGTCGTGCTGAGGGTCCCCTCGAAGGCGAGCGGCCGGTAGACCACCGTCGCGGTGCCCTGGCCGAACGACATCGTGGTGGGATCCTTGCTGAAGAACGCCGCGTCCGACTCCGTCATCGTGGTCGTCAGCAGGTCACCGCTGAAGGTCACCCCGCCGTGGATGCCCATCGCCAGCGGGACGTAGTACAGGACGTTGCTGACCCGGTTCGCGGCCTGGCCTTCGACCGCGACGTCGAGGATCGCGTCGCGGCCCCAGGCGAGCAGGACGGGGCCCTGGGAGGAGAGCCGCCCGAAGTTGCCGAACTGGGGGTCGTACGTCAGCTGATCCACCACGAGGTGACGAGTCTGGTCGCGTCGGGCGTTCTCGGTGGTCGACCCGGTGCTGCCGAAGAACACCTGGCCGAAGATCCGATCGGACAGGGACTGACCGAACTGGTTGAGGTTCGCGATCCGGAGGCTCACCTGGACCGTTTCGCCGGGCGGCACGTCGCGGAGGACCTTGACGTTGCTGCCGAGGACGATCGCGGGCTTCTCCAGGGTCGTCTGCGAGTCGTTCCGGATCGTGCCCGTGAGCGTGCCATCGACGAGGGCCAGCTCGGAATGAACCTTTGGCACGGTCGCCTGCGATTCCGCCCGGATCGTCCGGAGCGAGCCGAAGCCCACCGACAGGTTGCGCACGCGCGAGGGGCCGGGAGGATCGCCCTGGAGGATGTCGAGGCTCGCGTTCGTTCCGCCGAAGACGTCCCCGGAGATCGGGGACGACAGGAGGGCGCCGCCGGGGACCGCGACCTGGTACGTGCCGCGACTCGGCGAGAACACGCCGAGGTAGACCTGTGCGCTGCCTTCGATCGCGTCCGGCGCACCGCGCACGATCCCGACCTCGTTGACGATGATGCTGCTGCCACGGAGGGCCGAGCCGAAGCTGTAGGCGCCGATCACGAACGCGACGATCAGGACGGGCATCGTGATCCAGGCCCACTCCCTCCGGTCGATCCGGCGCAGGATCAGGTAGTTGATCGGCCCGATCAGGGCGACGTAGCCGAACAGCAGCAGGAGGAGCCCGCCGAGCGGCGGCAGCGCGAGTGAGGGCAGGTTGCCGACCGCGCTCACGATCTGCGTGTCGTCGGTCATCGCGACGGAGCCATCGGCGCGAGCGGGGATCAGGCTGGGCCAGATCGAGCGGCCCGCATTCGACTCGCCCAGCCAGCCGACGGTGGGGTCGACGCCGAGGATCGTCACGCTGCCCGACCCATACGGCGCCTGGGCCGCGACGACGCGGTCCCCGCTCGTCGCGAGCGCGCGTCCGTGGGTCAGCTCGCCGGCCAGTGCCGGCACGTCGGTCGCGCCCGCGGGGACCGTCCCGATCAGCGAGGTGAGGGAGGCGGGTGCGACGTCCATCGTCGCGGCCGGGCGATAGGGCAGGAGATCGTCGGGGAAGCCTGCCAGCGCGCCGACCCCTTCGGTCCCCCCGACGATCACGAGCCGTCCGCCCAAGGCCAGCCAGCCACGGAGCGCCGTCAGCTGGTCGGCCCCCAGGGTCGACGCGTCGACGTCCTGCCAGATCAGCCGGTCCAACGCCGACCAGGCTTCGATCCGGGTCGGGAGGTCCTGGACGGTGAGTGGCACGATCACGGCCGATCCCTGGTTCTGGACGGCCGGCAGGTTGAGTGATCCGACGATCTTGGGCGGGTTCTCGGCGATCACCCCGACGACGAGCTGGCTCGCGTCGTGGATCGTGACGGCGACCTTCTGACGCAGGACCACCTGGTCGTTCGCGACTAGCTGGACCTCGAGCTGCTGGCCGAACGACGGGGGCTGAGCGTGGAGGACCCAGGTCTTGTCCGACGGACTGTCGAGCTGGACTGCCGTCGCGAACCGCGTCCCGCCCTGGCTGCCGCCCTGGAGCCGCAGCTCGCCGACAATCGAAGGTCCGTCATTGACAAGGTGGACCTCGATCGCGATCCACGACCCGAGCCGAGCGTGACCCTGGAGGAGGACCCGAGCGGTCATCGTGGGTCCATCGGCCGCCGCGGCGGGCGTCGCGCCAATGCCGATCAGCAGGAGGGCCGCCGCCACGATGGCGAGCACCGGACGGACCCGGCGGGCGAGAGCGAGCTGACGGCCGACGACCGATGCGTGACGGGCCACGGGCGCTCCAGGTGCGGGCGTGGTTGGTGGTCGGAGCATCGACGTCCCGATCCCCCCAAAAGTTGCGCGCCCCACCGCGTCCGGCCGGGCGATCGGTCCGGCGGTCACGCCCGCGCACCGGGCGCGGCTATCGTACGATGGCCGTCGAGGGCAGCCGGTAGCGATCCCGCTCGTGCGCCCGACGCCCGTCACCGAGTCGCTTCCTCCCGAGGATGTCGTGCCCCTGATCCGACCGTTCCGCGCCCTGCGCTACGACGCCGACGTCGTGGGCGCGCTCGACGCGGTCGTCGCCCCGCCCTACGACGTTCTCTCCGTACACGAGCAGCAGCGCCTGAACGCACGCCACCCGAAGAACGTCGTCCGCCTGGACGCGCCCGCGATCGAGCCGGGCGACGCGGACGACGAGCGCTACCGACGCGCGGCGCGGACGCTCGCGGCGTGGCGCTCCGACGGGACGCTCCACAAGGACCCGCGGCCCGCGCTGTACATCTCCGAGCAGACGTATCGCGTGCCGGGGACCGACCTGGAGCGGTCGCAGCGCGGCTTCTTCGGCCGGCTCCGCCTGGAGCCGCTCGCGGCGGGATCGGGCGTCCGGCCGCACGAGCGGACCCTGGCGGGCGCCCGTGAGGATCGCTATCGCCTGCTGCGCGCCACCGGCGTCAACACGAGCCCGGTCGTGGGCCTGTACGACGATCCGACCGGGCGCGCCGGCGCGATCCTGGCCGTTCTGACGGGGGGCCCGGCGGCCATCGACGTCCAGGACGACGACGGAACCCGACACCGGGTCTGGGTCGTGGAAGCCGACGGTCCGAACGCCGGGGAGGTTGCCGAGCTGATCCGGATCGCCTCGGCGGCCCCGATCACGATCGCCGACGGCCACCACCGCTACGAGACCGCGCTGCGCTATCGCGACGAGCGGCGGATGAGCCGGTCCTGCGAGGAGGACCCCGCCTTCGACTACCTGCTGATGCTCTTCCTCGAGACGACGGCGCAGCCGCTCACGGTGCTGCCGACCCATCGGCTGGTGGCCGACCTGGGTGACGACGGCGTGGACCGGCTGTGGTCGGCGGCAGCCGAGCTCTTCACCGTCGAGCCGGCGAGCCGCGACGAGCTGCTCGCGACGTTCGGTGCCGCGACGGGGCCGGGCGGCTCCGGACGGTTCGGGCTCTGGACCCGTGAGCGTGGGGCCCGCCTCACCGCGCGGCGCGGGGCGCTCGATGCGCTCGTGCCGAACGGTGGGCCGGCGGTCCGAGCGCTCGATGTCGTCCTCCTCGGGGCCGCGCTCGAGCGGCTTGCGGGGATCGAGCCCGAGACCGTCGCATCATCCGGCCGGATCCGATTCACGAAGTCCGCCGATGAAGCGCTCGACGCCGTCGACGAACGGCGCGACGGCGTCGATGCGGCGTTCCTGCTCGAGCCGACCCCGGTTGGCGCGATCGCGGCCGTGGCCGCCGACGGCGACGTGATGCCCCAGAAGTCGACCTATTTCCACCCGAAGGCCCTCACGGGCCTCGTCATCAACCCGCACGAATGGTGATCCCAGACCGATGACCGAGAGGACCCCCGACCAGATCCTCGCCCGCGCCCAGGTGCCCTCCGCCAACGGCCGGCCCATCCGCAAGGACGAGATCGAGCTCCACGACCGCGGCATCTACATCGAGTCCTGGCTGCCGGAGCGCCGCTCGCGCCGGAAGCCGCTCCTGTTCGTCCATGGCGAGCTGGCCGGGTCGTGGGTCTGGGAGCGGGACCTGGGCTACTTCGCGTCGCGTGGCTGGGAGGGCCACGCGATCAACCTCCAGAACCACTTCTGGTCGCGGACCTCGGACCCGACCGAGCTGACGTTCGACACGTACGTCGGCGACGTGGTCGCGGCGCTCCAGCGGCTGGGGCCGTCGACCGTGGTGATCGGCCACGGGATGGGCGCTCTCCTCGCCCTGAAGGCTGCCGAGCAGGCCCCGATCGCCGGCATCGTCCTGCTCTCGCCCGAGCCGCCGAAAGGGGTCCGGCCGCCGGCCGAGCCCCATGAGCTGCGCGAGGTGCCCGATGTCTACGGGCGATCCCAGATCGGCTGGGCGACGCTTCCCGAGAAGCTCCAGCGCGACCACCGCGACCTGACGATCGGCGACGTCCTGCGCGTCCAGCACCTGCTCGGCGAGAAGCCCCATGAGAGCGGCCGGGCGCGCCGGGCGGTCCTCGCCGGGATCGAGGTCGACCCGCGGCCGTTCGCGGAGATCCCGCGCCTGGTCATCGGCGCGGGCCTCGACCGGACCGTGCCCGAGATCTGGTCCGAGGGGGTCGCGGCGTGGCTCGACGCGGCCTACGAGCCGTTCGGCGCGCACTCCCATTTCGGGTTGATCGTCGGCGAGCACAGCCACCAGCAGGTCGCCGATGCGATCCGCGCGTTCCTCGAGGTGAACCGGCTCTAGACCGGCCGCTCGGTGGCGGCCTCATCGGTCGGTTGGTATCATCCCGGTCCGGCCGCGACGCTCCCGTCGCGCCATCCGGCGCCGCATTCGTCTAGAGGCCCAGGACACCGCCCTCTCAAGGCGGAGATCACCGGTTCGAATCCGGTATGCGGTACCAATCTCGCGATCTCGCTGGACGAGGCGGGCCCAGACCGGGCCGTTCGTCCCATTGCGCGCCGGCGATGGCACGGCGACTCTTCGTTCATGAAGAACGCGCGCGCCGTCGGCATCCTCGTCGCGTCGGGCCTGTTCGTCACGGCCTGCGGGTCGCAGGAGCCCGTGACCCTTCGGACCGGCAGCGCCGAGTGCTACGACGGCATCGCTGGCGACCTCGCGTTCGATCCAGGAACCGGCTCGATCAGGTTGGATGAGGGCCGCGGGCCCAAGCCCGTCCAGTGGCCGACGGGCTACACGGGACGGCGGTCCGGCTCGCAGGTCGAGATCCTCAATCGGAGCGCGAAGGTTCTATATCGGACCGGAACCCGGGTCACGCTCGTCGGCGACCCATTCCGCAGCGACGGCGTCCTCCGGATCTGCGGGATGGAGATCATCTCCGTGCCGTCGCCCGGAGCGTAGTCCCCTCGATTTCCACCCTTGCCCCGTCGAGGGGCTGACCCGAGTCGCGCTCTCGTCGGCCGGTGCGGAGCCGCACCGGAGCCCGCCGCCCGTTCCGTACACTCGGGACCGTGATGACCGCTCCCGCGCTCCGCGCGACCCGGCCGCCAGCTCAGTCCGACCTCGCGATCGAGGCGCACGGCCTCGTCAAGCGGTTCAAGCGCCTGCGCGGCTACCGCGACCTCGCCCTCTACCCGTTCCGCGAGCGCTCGATCGTGGCCCTCGATGGCGTCGACCTGAGCGTGCGGTCCGGTGAGCTGTTCGGGCTCCTCGGCCAGAACGGGGCGGGCAAGACGACGCTCATCCGGATCCTGTCGACGACCTTGCTGCCCTCGGCGGGCCAGGCCTCGGTCGGCGGCTTCGACGTGGTCCGCCAGGCCGGCGAGGTCCGCGGGCGGATCGGGCTCGCCCAGGCCGACGAGCGCTCGTTCTACTGGCGACTGACGGGGCGCCAGAACCTGGAGTACTTCGCCGCCCTGTTCCACGTCGAGGCGGGCGTGGCGCGCGAGCGGGTTGAGCGGCTGCTGGACCTGCTGGACCTGCGCGAACAGGCCGAGACGCCGTTCCAGGCGATGTCGACCGGGACGCGCCACAAGTTCGGGATCATCCGGGCTCTCCTGGGCGAGCCGCGGATCCTGTTCCTCGACGAGCCGACCCGCTCCCTCGATCCGATCTCGGCCTCGATCGTCCGCCGTTTCGTCCGGGAGCACGTCGTCGGCGAGCTGGGCACGACCGTCGTCCTCGCGACCCACTCGCTGGCCGAGGCGGAGGCCCTGTGCGACCGGCTGGCGGTCGTCCACCGCGGCCGCATCGTCGCGGGCGGCACGCCCGGCGAGCTCCGCGCCCGCTTCGCTCGCGAAGCCGGCTGCGTGATCGAGGTCCGCGCACCCGCGCCGGCGATTGCCCAGCGGCTCGGGACCGTCCCCGGAGTGGCCGCGGTTCGCTCCGAGGAGCGCGACGGCGTCCTCCGGCTGGACGTGACGTTCGCACCCACGGGGAGCCTTCGGGCGGTGCTCGCGGGCCTCCTTGCGGTCGATGTCGAGGTCGTGTCCGTGGCGGATCGCCAGCCGACGCTCGAGGACGTGTACCTGCGGACCCTCGCCGAGCCGGCGTCCGATGACGGCCCGGCGTCTGTCGCCCCGGCCGGGCCGCCGTGAGCGCCGCGGATCCCGCGGCGCGGCCCGCGTCCGTCGATCCATCTGCGTCGCGGATCGCGGCTGGACGGCGCGGCTGGACGGCCCGCCTGGCCGTGGCGACGCTCCGGCGCGACGGCCGGATCGCGACCAGCTACCGGACCGGGTTCGCGCTCACCGCGTTCTCGTCCCTGATCAACCTGTTCGGGCTCTTCTTCCTGAGCGGGATCGTCCAGAGTTCCGCGGCCGGGCCGCTCGCGACGTACGGCGGGACCTACTTCGGGTTCATCGTGCTCGGCGTGGCGTTCACCAGCTTCATGGCTCTCGGCGTGGGCGGCCTGGCCAGCTCCGTCCGCGAGAGCCAGCTCATGGGAACGCTCGAGATCATGGTCCTGAGCCCGACCCGGCTGGCCACGCTCCTCGTCTTCTCGGCGATCTGGGCGCACCTGATGGGCGTCGTGAGCCTCCTCCTGTACGTCGCGGTCGGTGCCGTCCTGGGGATGCCGCTCGGAGCCGTGAACCTGCCGGTCGCCGTCGCCGGCATGCTCCTCGCGATCGTCTCGTTCAACGCGATCGGGCTGGTCGCGGCGGCCGTCGTGATCGTCATCAAGCAGGGCAACCCGGTCAGCATCCTCGTGAGCTCGCTGTCCGCCCTGCTCGGCGGCGTCTTCTACCCCGTGTCGGTCCTGCCGGAGCCCCTTCGCCTGATCGGACAGCTCGTGCCGCTGACGCACGCCCTCGAGATCGAGCGGCGGGCCGTCTTCGCCGGAGCCGGCTTCGCCGAGCTGTGGCCGTCGTTCCTCGCGCTGATCGTCCTGACGGCGATCCTCGTCCCGGTCGGGGTGGCGGCCTGCCGCGTCGCGCTGCGGGTCGCGTTGACCGACGGCAGCCTCGCCCAGTACTGAGGTGACCGATCGCGACGTCGATCCGCCGCGGCACGGGGCCGCCGTCGCGGGCGCGTGCATGGGCTTCCGGGTCCGGTCGACGGTGCCGCTCCGGCTGCTCCGCGACGACGCGAGCCCGGGTCCCGGTCCCGGAGTCATCCCCGGAGCCGGCCTCGCCGAGCTCCTCGTCGACGAGACGGAGCCGCCGCGGCCCGAGCCGCGCTCGGCGCCGATTGCGACCTGGGAGCCGCGGCCGGACAACCCGTTCCACGCCCGGCTCTACGACGACGCCCCCGACGGAGCCTGGTTCTGGACGAGTGACGCGGGCTGGTACCACGTGGAGCCCGCCGCCGGCCGCGTCGCGCTCCCAATCGACGCCGACCCGCTCCGCCGCGAGATCCGGCTGTGGGGCGTTCCCGCGGCGATCGGTCTGGCGGCCCGTGGCGTCCTGTCGCTGCACGCCGCGGCCGTCGACAT